>NZ_CP010271.1:4200000-4500000 GCF_001456355.1 Mycobacteroides saopaulense | reverse complement strand
CGGAGGGGCGGCGTACTACATCGCTTCCAGTGACCTGTCGACGTTCTTCGAGGACATCGCGCTTATCCGCCCCACCGAGGTGCTGTTCGTGCCCCGCGTGGTGGAGATGGTCTTCCAGCGTTATCAGGCCGAATTGGATCGCAACCTTGCCCCGGGACAGAGCGATGCCGATGTTGCCGAGCAGATCAAAGTCCGCATCCGCGAGGAGGACTTCGGCGGACGGGTATTGAGCGCAGGTTCCGGCTCGGCGCCGTTGTCCCCGGAGATGACCGAGTTCATGGAGTCTCTGTTGCAGATTCCGCTGCGTGACGGTTACGGCTCCACTGAGGCTGGCGGGGTGTGGCGTGACGGAGTGCTGCAGCGCCCGCCCGTCACCGACTACAAGCTGGTGGATGTGCCCGAACTGGGTTATTTCACAACAGATTCCCCGCACCCGCGCGGCGAGTTGCGGCTGAAGTCGGAGACTATGTTCCCGGGCTATTACAAGCGCCCAGAAACCACGGCCGACGTCTTCGACGAGGACGGGTACTACAAGACCGGCGACGTGGTCGCCGAGCTCGGTCCGGATCACCTTAAATACCTCGATCGTGTGAAGAACGTGCTGAAGCTTGCCCAGGGCGAGTTCATCGCGGTGTCGAAGTTGGAGGCCGCCTACACCAGTAGCCCGCTGGTTCGCCAGATCTTCGTCTACGGCAACAGCGAGCGCTCGTTCCTGCTCGCCGTCGTGGTCCCGACACCGGAAGCACTTGAGCGGTATGCGGATTCACCCGATGCGCTCAAGCCGTTGATCCAAGACTCGCTGCAGCAGGTTGCCAAGGACGCGGAGCTGCAGTCGTACGAGATCCCGCGCGACTTCATTGTCGAGACCGTGCCGTTCACGGTCGAGTCCGGATTGTTGTCGGATGCCCGAAAGCTATTGCGCCCCAAACTCAAGGATCACTACGGCGAGCGTCTGGAGGCCCTGTACGTCGAGCTGGCGGAAAGCCAGAATGAGCGCCTGCGTCAGCTGGCGCGGGAGGCTTCCGATCGTCCGGTGCTGGACACGGTCACTGACGCGGCGGCCGCGCTGCTGGGTGCTTCATCTTCCGACCTGGCTCCCGATGTGCGATTCATCGACCTCGGCGGTGACTCGTTGTCGGCGCTGTCGTATTCGGAGCTGTTGCGCGACATCTTCGAGGTGGACGTGCCGGTGGGTGTCATCAACAGCGCCGCAAACGACCTCGCGGCGATCGCCCGGCACATCGAGGCACAGCAGTCAGGGGCCGCAACCCAGCCGACGTTCGCATCGGTGCACGGTAAAGACGCCACGACCATCACCGCGGCCGAGCTCACGTTGGACAAGTTCATCGACGAGTCTCTGTTGAAGGCTGCCGAGAATGCTGCGGCACCGACCGCCGACGTACGTACGGTGCTGGTGACCGGTGGCAACGGCTGGCTTGGGCGGTGGCTGGTGCTGGATTGGCTCGAACGGCTGGTGCCCGAGGGTGGAAAGGTCTACGCGCTGATTCGCGGTGCCGACGCCGAGTCGGCGCGCGCGCGGCTGGACGCCGTCTACGAGTCGGGTGACCCCAAGCTGTCTGCGCACTTCCGCCAGTTGGCGGACAAGGGCCTTGAGGTGATCGCCGGTGATTTCGGCGACCGGGATCTGGGCCTGTCTCAGGATGTATGGCAGAAGCTGGCCAAGGATGTGGATCTGATTGTCCACTCCGGCGCCTTGGTGAATCACGTACTGCCGTACAGCCAGCTCTTCGGCCCCAACGTGGCGGGTACTGCCGAGATCATCAAGCTGGCGATCTCCGAGCGGCTCAAGCCGGTGACATACCTGTCGACGGTCGGTATCGCCGACCAGATACCGGTGACACAGTTCGAAGAGGACTCCGACGTTCGCGTGATGTCCGCGCAGCGCCAGATCAATGACGGGTACGCGAACGGATACGGCAACTCGAAGTGGGCAGGCGAGGTCTTGCTGCGCGAGGCCCACGACTCGGTAGGGCTGCCGGTGCGCGTGTTCCGCTCCGACATGATCCTGGCCCACAGCGACTACCGTGGCCAGCTCAATGTCACCGACGTGTTTACCCGAACCATTCAGAGCCTGCTGCTCACCGGTGTCGCACCGTTCAGCTTCTACGAGCTGGACGCCGATGGAAATCGTCAGCGGGCCCACTACGACGGTGTGCCAGGTGATTTCACCGCAGCGTCGATCACCGCGATCGGCGGTGTGAATGTGACCGATGGCTACCGCAGCTTCGACGTGTTCAACCCGCACCACGACGGCGTCTCGATGGACACCTTCGTGGACTGGCTGATCGAAGCCGGGTACAGGATCGCGCGGATCGACGACTACGGGCAGTGGCTCGCACGATTCGAGACGGCCCTTAAGAGCCTGCCGGAGCAGCAGCGCCAACAATCCGTGCTGCCGTTGTTGAAGATGTACCAGAAGCCGCAGCGTGCGATCGATGGATCCGCCCTACCCACAGCAGAATTCAGTGGTGCTGTGCGTGAGGCGAAGGTCGGCGGGTTGGACCAGACACCGGGCGAGATACCGCATGTCACCAAGGACCTGATCTTGAAGTACGCCACCGACATCGAACTGTTGGGTCTGATCTAGTCGGTATCCGTTCGGGGCGCTACCGGCGTCTTCCGGAAGCAGCCGATATCGGGCAGGGTCGGGATCGGCGCGGTACCAATCGAGGGTCCGGCCGATGCCGACCTCCCAACTGGTGGCGCCGCGCCCGGTGAGCGCACGAAACCGGGTGTCGTCCACCAGGAATGGCCGCTCGAATTGATAGAGCAGTTCGGCACCTTCGCGTGCTATGGGCGCTATCAACTTGAGGAGCCCGATCAGTCGCGGGGTGAGCCGGCCGACGCGGGGTGACGTGCCGGCGATCTTGCCGATGGTCTCGATGAATTCTCTTCCGGTGATGGCGGGCGCGACCGGAACATGGAAGACCTGCCCCGCTGCCGGCGGGTGCTGGCCGAGGTCGGCCAGCGCACGGCCGAAGTCCTCGATGAAGGTCGCCGTCATCGGAAGATCGGGATCGCCCGGCCACGTTGCCCTTCGGCCGCTCAACCCGGCGGTGAACAGCGCTGCGCCGAGTAACGATTCGACCCGTGGGCCGTACAGTTCGGCCGCCCGCCCGATCACGGTCTCGGTTTGCCCTCGCGAATGGGCCGACTGGATCATCTCGGCGGCGAGTGCGCGCAGCGCACCTTTGTAGACCACCGGACGGATCGGGCTGTCCTCGCGCATCGGGCCGTCGACCCTGCCGTACATCCAGGTGTCGTCGGCGTAGACGAGTCGTGCTCCGACGCTGCCGGCCGTCGCGATCAATGAACGCGTGATATCGACATAAGTCGGGAGCCACGACTGCATCGGCGGCAGCGCGCAGTGATAGATGCTGACGGCGCCGGAGCTGATCTCGATCATCCGTGAGGTATCCGTCGCATCCGCCGCGATCGCGTCGATTCCTGTGGGCGCGCCTTTCCCGGTCCGGCTGACTGCGCGCACGGTGTGACCGGCGGCCAGCAGCTCCCTGCAGAGAACGGTTCCGGTTGCTCCGTTGCCGCCCACCACGACGTGTATGCCCATGACAGCTCCCTCTACATTTGTAGAGGGACGGTACTCTACGAATGTAGAGGAGGCAAGATGATCGACGACCGGCGACTTCAGTTGGCTGACGCCGCGTTGAGTGTGCTCGCAGCCGCCGGCGCGCGGGGTCTGACTCATCGCGCGGTCGACAGGGCCGCCGCACTGCCGGAGGGTTCCACCTCCTACTACTTTCGGACCCGGGCCGCGCTGTTGCGAGCCTGCGCCGTCCGTCTCGGGGAGCGGACGATGACAGTGGTGAATCCACTGGCTGCCGGCGCGGACCTCGACGACTCCGAATTGGCGCAACTGGCGGTACTGGCCGCGCAGACGTGGACGGCCAACGGCGGCGTGTTGGTCCTCGCGCGCCATGAACTGCTGCTGGAATCCGCGCATCATCCCGAGACGCGGCGCATTCTCGATGCCGCGACCGAACACATCAGAGCGCTCGTGGAGCAACGGGTGCAGGCGCTGGGAATTCGCGAGGCCACCGAGCGCACCGCCGATCTCATCGCGTGTCTTGATGGACTGGCATTGGCCTATGCGGTTCGTGGGGTGGTGGACGAAGATTCGCAGAGGCGAAGCGTGATGCGAATAGTGGCAGGACTTCTGGACCGCCGGGACTAATCTTGGCGCTGTGACCAATGCAGGCGAGGGGCAGCGGCTGCGCGACCTCGCTCGGTTACGCCGGGTGCGCGACCGCATTGACCGCGAGTACGCCCAACCGTTGAACGTCGAAGCGCTGGCTCGCGACGCACACATGTCGGCGGGCCATCTCAGTCGACAGTTCAAGAGCGCCTACGGAGAGTCGCCGTACTCCTATTTGATGACGCGGCGCATAGAGCGCGCCATGATGCTGCTGCGCCGCGGGGACATGAGCGTTACCGAAGTCTGCTTCGCGGTCGGATGCTCATCGCTGGGTACCTTCAGCACCCGTTTTTCCGAGCTGGTCGGTGTTCCGCCGAGCGTCTACCGGGAACGCGCCGTCGAGCACATCGTCGGAATCCCCTCCTGTGTCGCCAAACAAGTCACCAGACCGATCAGGAATCGAGAAGCAACCCCTGCGGGGCACGGCTAGCGTGACCGGCATGGACATCACGATCAATGCGAGCTTTCTTCCCCACACCGATCCCGAGGCATCTCTGGCCTTCTATCGTGACGCCCTCGGATTCGAGGTCCGTAAAGACGTCGGATATGAAGGGATGCGGTGGATCACCCTGGGACCTGCCGGACGTCCCGAGATGAACATCGTGCTGACGCCACCCGCCGCAGATCCCGGAGTCACCGATGAGGAGCGTCGGACCATCACCGAGATGATGGCCAAGGGCACCTACGCCGGCATCATGCTGGCCACCGACGATCTGAACGGTCTGTTCGAGCGTGTCCAGGCCACCGGCGCCGAGGTCATGCAGGAACCCACCGATCAGCCCTGGGGATCGCGGGACTGTGCATTCCGGGATCCGGCGGGATGTACCGTCCGCATACAGGAACTGTCCTGAATGGCGATGATGTCCAAGGCAACCCGCATCCACCCTGCCGATGGTCATGATCTGATCCGGGTACACGGCGCCCGGGTCAACAACCTGAAGAATGTCAGTGTCGAGCTACCCAAACGTCGTCTCACCGTGTGCACCGGCATATCCGGTTCGGGAAAGAGCTCGTTGGTTTTCGGGACCATCGCCGCCGAATCCCAACGCCTGATCAACGAGACCTACAGCGCCTTCGTGCAGGGATTCATGCCGTCGCTGGCCCGACCGGATGTCGACGTGCTTGACGGGTTGACGACGGCGATCATCGTCGATCAAGAACGCATCGGATCCGACCCGCGGTCCACGGTCGGCACCGCCACCGACGCAAGCGCGATGTTGCGCATTCTCTTCAGCAGGCTCGGTCAGCCTTATATTGGTTCAGATCAAGCTTTTTCGTTCAATGTCGCCTCCATCAGCGGCGCCGGCGCGGTCACCGTTCAACGCGGCTCGCAGCCGACAAAGGAACGTCGCGAGTTCAGCATCGTCGGAGGGATGTGTGCACGCTGTGAGGGGCGTGGTGCGGTCAACGACATCGATCTCTCCGCGCTCTACGACGACAGCAAGTCGCTCAACGAGGGTGCGCTGACAATTCCCGGGTACAGCATGGACGGGTGGTACGGGCGCATCTATCGCGGCTGCGGATTCCTGGACCCCGACAAGCCGATTCGCAAGTACTCGAAGAAGGAACTGCATGACTTCCTCTACAAGGAGGCGACCAAGCTCAAGGTCGACGGTGTCAATCTGACGTACCTTGGTCTGATCCCGCAGATACAGAAGTCTTACCTGTCCAAGGACATTGAGTCTATGCAGCCGCATGTCCGCGCCTTTGTGGATCGGGTCGCCACCTTCTCTACCTGCCCGGATTGCGACGGCACACGACTATCGGAGCTGGCGCGCTCGTCGAAGATCGAGGGTAAGAACATCGCCGAGGTATGCGCAATGCAGATCAACGATCTGGCTCAGTGGGTGGGCAGTCTCAAGGAGCCATCGGTCGCCCCGCTGCTGGAGAAACTGGTGCATACGCTCGACTCCTTTGTGGAGATCGGTCTGGGCTATCTTTCCCTGGACCGCCCCGCGGGAACACTCTCTGGTGGAGAGGCGCAGCGCACCAAGATGATTCGCCATCTGGGGTCTTCGCTCACCGATGTCACCTACATCTTCGACGAACCGACGATCGGTTTGCATTCGCACGACATTCAGCGGATGAACAAGCTGCTGCTACAGCTGCGGGACAAGGGCAACACGGTGCTGGTAGTGGAGCACAAACCGGAGGCCATTCAGATAGCCGACCATGTCGTGGATCTGGGGCCCGGAGCGGGCACCGAGGGAGGGAACGTCTGTTTCGAGGGCACCGTGGAGGAGTTGCGCGCCAGCGACACGATCACCGGCAGGCATCTCGACGACCGCGCCGCGCTGAAGCAATCTCTACGTAAGTCATTGTCCTGCTTGAAAATTCGTGGCACTGATGCGCACAATTTGCAGAAGGTCGATATCGATATCCCGCTGGGTGTGTTGGTGGTCATCACCGGGGTGGCGGGGTCGGGGAAGAGCTCTCTGATCGACGGCTCGGTGTCCAAGCTCACCGAGGTGGTCGCCATCGACCAGGCCCCCATCCGCGGATCACGCCGTAGCAACCCGGCGACCTACACCGGCCTTCTGGAACCGATCCGCAAGGCATTCGCGAAGGCGAACGGAGTGAAGCCCGCACTGTTCAGCGCGAATTCGGAGGGGGCGTGCCCCAACTGCAACGGCGCGGGCGTCATGTACACCGATCTGGGCATGATGGCGGGAATCGCCAGCACATGTGATGTGTGCGAAGGCAAGAGATTCGACGCCGCGGTGTTGCGTTACCAATTCGGCGGTCGTGACATCAGTCAGGTGCTGGCCATGCCGATCGCCGAAGCCCAGATGTTCTTCGGTGACGGAGATGCGAAAGTTAGTACTGCACATAAGATTCTGACATGCCTTAACGATGTCGGGCTGGGCTATCTGAGCCTGGGGCAGCCCCTCACCACCCTGTCTGGGGGAGAACGACAGCGTCTGAAGCTTGCCACACATATGGGCTCAGACGGGGGCATCTACGTGCTGGACGAGCCGACAACGGGTTTGCACCTCGCCGATGTCCAGCAGCTGCTCAACCTGCTGGACGCGTTGGTGGATTCGGGGAAGTCGGTGATCGTCATAGAGCACCATCAGGCCGTGATGGCACACGCCGACTGGATCATCGATCTGGGACCGGGCGCCGGGCATGATGGCGGGCGCATTGTCTTCGAGGGCACACCAGAGGATCTCGTCGCCGGGCGATCGACGCTGACGGGTCAGCACCTGGCCGAGTACGTGGGTATCTAGGGGAAGACAAGGCCGCAGATCTACTCTGTGTGACCCAGGAGGTAACTCATGGCAAGGAGTCCCATGGCGGTACTCGGTGGAACCGCACTGGCTAGTGTGGGGACCGCCGTCGCCGGGGTCGCGGGTTCGGCCGCGGCCCTGCGTAGTCCTGCGGTGCTGCGGCGGCTGAACAGTTGGGCCGCCCGCCGGTTGACCGATGAACAGCGAGCGGACCGGCATGCCGCCATCCTGCCGACTCCGATCCCTGGGCTTGACTTCTACTCGAGCCCGGGTGACCTCACCGGTCATGTCAACGGAGAAGTCGTCCGTCGGCAGTATGTGCTGCCGCGTGTCCCTTTGCCAGGGACCACCATTGAACGATTCATGGTGCGCTCGACCGACACTGCAGGCAACTCTGTTCCCGTGACGGCGACGCTGATCGAGCCGAGTCGTCCGTGGCGAGGCCCGGGCGCACGGCCGGTGGTCGTGCGCAACCAGCCGATCAACTCACTGGGATTCAAGGCGGCGCCTTCCTACCGGATCGAACGAGGCATGTACATCGATGTCCCGCCGCTGGCGCCCTTACTGCTAGCCCGCAACTATGCGGTGCTCATACCCGACCATGAGGGACCGCGGATGGCGTATTCGGCGGGCATCATGGCTGCGCACGCGGTGCTGGACTCGGTGCGCGGAATGCAGCGATTGCGAACGGATCTCCTCGAATCGCCCATGGTGATGGATGGGTACAGCGGTGGAGCCATCGCGACGGTATGGGCCGCGCAGGAGCAGCCGACCTATGCGCCGGAGCTGAGATTCAGTGGTGCCGTCGCCGGTGGAACGCCCACGGATTACGCCCTGCTGTATCGCAGTATGAACGCGGCGTTGGGTTCTGGCCTGTTCGCTGCGGCCACGATCGGCCAGGCACGCGAGTACCCGGGCATGATGGAGCTCTTCGGTGACTTCGCCTTCTACATGGCGACCCGTATCAAGGACCTGCCGCAGCCCGCACTGGCAGCGGCCGGGGTGGCACGCATCGATCTGGACGTGTTGGCCGCGATCCCGGCACCTTTCGATTCTGAGATCGCGCAGGATGTGATCGCCGCGAACAAGCCGGGTGCCTCGGCGCCGATCATGCCGGTGCTCCTGTACCACGGTTCGCGTGATCGTTTCATGGGCGACCAGTTCATTCCGGAGGAGGGCGCCACCGAGCTCGCCGAGAGCTGGCGATCACAGGGCGCGATGGTGGACTACCTGCCGGTGCCCGGCGAACATCTGATTGCGGCCGGCTGGGCCATGCCCAGCGTCCTGCGTTGGATACGAAGCGCACTGGGGGACTAGCGCTCATCGAATCAGGATGTGTCTCAGGGTTTTCCCGGAGGCGCACGTGCCCGGCGGACGACTAGGCTCGCTTGCATGACAACCGTTGCGCCCGAACAACCCGGCACCGCCGAAGGCGATGGAGCCGAAACTGCAGCGCGATGGACTCCGTTGCAGAAGTGTGGATTTCGCCTGCTGTTCACGGTGGGCGGCGGCATCCTGCTGCTGTCCGTATACGACAACCTCGGATTGTTCGGTGTGTTCGAGCCGGCACTGTGGCTGACTGCTCAGATCGGAAGCCTCCTCGTCCGCGGCCGGGGCATCGAACTGACCGTGTCGGCGGGTGGTGACCTGCTGTGGATGTGGTGCTATCACCTCGGATGGATAGTGGTGGCACTGGCGATCACCGCGATATGGACGCTGTTGGATCGTGATCGGTCCAACTACCGATCACTGGATGCCTCGCTGTGGGTGTTCGCGCGATACGGATTGGCGCTGTCGATGATCCTGTATGGGATGGCCAAGACCATCCCCACGCAAATGGGATTCATGGCCCTGCCGGATCGTCAACTCCAATTAGTGGGCGATACAAGTCTTTTCACCACACTATGGGGGTTCATGGGAGCTTCGGAGCCCTACTCGATAGCCACGGGTCTCGTGGAACTGGTATCCGGATTACTCTTGCTGTGGAACCGTACGTGGATCTTGGGCGCCTTGGGATCGGTCTTCGCCATGGGTCAGGTATTCCTGCTCAACATGACCTATGACGTACAGGTCAAGCAGGTGTCCGGTGAGCTCTTCCTGATTGCGGTGGCCATCACCGCGCCGCTCTGGCCGAATCTAGTCCGGGTGGTCTTCAACAGAGAGACCCAGCCGGTACAGCTGTGGTCGCCACTGGGCTCGGGCCGACGGTGGCTGTTGAAGACGGGCATCGTGCTGAAGTTCGGTCTGGCATCGGCCTTGACGATCCTCTGCGTCTATCAGAGCGTCCTCGTGTAATCGACCTACAAGACTCCGACCTCGACACTCGACGGTGTTTGGCACGCAACGTCATTCACTGTGGACGGGCGCGAGGCCACGTTGAATCAGGCTAACCCCGGGCCGTGGACCAACATCGCCATCGCCCATCGCGACAAGGTGCAGGAGTTCGGTGTGGAGACATTTGTTTCTCAGACACCCGACGGCCGCATCTCGCGGTGGATGCTGGAGGTCAACGGCGACCGGCTGGAGTTACGTAAGCGCAAATCCGATGCGCCGCAACAGGTGATTGACGTACGACAGCCCAGTGCCGACCTGCTGGTACTCAGCGGCGAGGTGGACGGCAAGCAGATCCACGGGACATACGAGCGCCGATTCATGGATCGTGACAAGTCGGGATTCCGATGGATCCAGCCGGAGATCGATCCGGATTCGGTGGCTGCGGACGAATAGTGCAGCGAGCCGGCGGCACGGCACAAGGCGAATTTCTGGACGAGCAGTCCATTCCCAAAATCGGTTGATATCAAGGCATTAGACGTTGCCAGACCTAGATTTCTGATTGTGCCCTTCGGTACGCAACGACATGATTTACTCGTCGGAATCGGGTCGCGCGCGACGAGGCGTGCCGCAGGTTGGCGGTGCTTCGCACAAGACCGAGCATGGGTGCCGCTGCATTCGAGGTTCGGTTATCCGTTGTGTTCACATCCGATCTGGAGATACATGTTTGTGCAGCTGACATGCTGCCAAGCGCGAATGACAGTCGGAGGGACTCGAGATTTTCAGGATCTTGAAGCGTGTGTGGATTCCGTTGGTCCTTGTGGTGGTGGGAGTTGCGGGCGGATTTACGGTGTCGCGGCTGCACGGTGTCTTTGGTAACGAACGTCGCCCCGAATACGCCAGCGCTGAACGCGAAGAGAAGCGACCGCATGATCCCAAGTATCTGGTGTACGAAGTGTTCGGACCGCCGGGCACGGTGGCCACTATCAGCTACTTCGACGCAGATGCCGAACCGCAGGTCATCAAGCAGGCCGCACTTCCCTGGTCGGTGGAGTTTCCGATCACCGAGGCGACCGCGATGGGAAACATCACGGCGCAGGGCGACGCCGACAGCATCGGATGCCGCATCTTGGTGGGCGACAAAGTCAAGGACGAGAAAATCCGGTATGGCGTCAGCGCGTTGACCTTCTGCATGCTGAAGGCTGCATGAGTACTCCCGGCGAACCCCCGACAGAGCCGTTGCCGGTGGTGGGCCGTCCACCGTTCCTGGCGCGGACGATCCGTCGTCTGTCGATTCCGATCATCCTTGGTTGGCTGGCGATCGCTGTCATCCTGAGCATCAGCGTTCCCTCACTCGAACAGGTCGAGAAGGAGCACGCGGTCGCGATGAACCCCGACGCGGCTCCGTCGTTTCAGGCGACACAGCGGATGGGCAAGCTGTTCGACGAGTCGAATTCCAGCATTGTCGCGATGATCGTGGTGGAGGGACAACAGCCCCTTGGCGACGACACACATCGTTACTACGACGACCTGATTCGCCAGCTGAAGGCCGACGCGACACATGTGCAGCATGTGCAGGATTTCTGGGGCGATCAGATGACGCAGGCCGCCGCGCAGAGCCTCGACGGCAAAGCCACCTATGTGCAAGTGGCCCTTACCGATCCCCGGCAAGGGGCCTCGGCTAACCAGTCCGTCGAAGCCGTACGTGCGATTGTGGGCAGGACACCGGCCCCGCCCGGAGTCAATGCCTACGTTACGGGTCCGGCCGCCTTCGCGGCGGATCTGGGTCCGGCCGGCAACAGGACCGTCCTGCTGGTGACGGGGCTGAGCCTGGCGGTGATCTTCACGATGCTCCTCCTGGTGTACCGATCGATTGTTTCCGTCATCCTCATGTTGGTAGTCGTCGGAATAGAGTTGACGGTGGCACGGGGGTTTGTGGCGCTCCTCGGGAATCTCGGACTCATCGGTATCACCACGTTCGTCGTCAACCTGCTTGTGGCGCTCGCCATCGCGGCCGGAACCGATTACGGCATATTCTTCACCGGGCGGTATCAGGAGGCGCGTCAGGCCGGCGAGGACCGGGAAGCCGCCTTCTACACCACCTTTCGTAGTGTCGCCAAGGTGGTCCTGGGTTCGGGTCTGACGATTGCCGGCGCCGTTCTCTGCCTGCACTTCACGCGGCTACCCGTGTATCAAACGCTGGGCGTGGCTACCGCTGTCGGCATGGTCGTCGCGGTGGCGGTCGCCATCACGCTCGTCCCGGCGGTCATCGCCGTCGGTAGCCGTTACGGATTGTTTGAACCCAAACGAAAGGTCGCGGTCCGCCGGTGGCGACAGATCGGCACCGCGATCGTGCGATGGCCGGCACCGATTCTCGTCGCGACGTGTGCGGTGGCGCTGGTCGGACTCTTGACGTTGCCGGTGTACCAGCCAAGCTATAACGATCAGAAGTACATACCCCAAGATATTCCCGCCAATGTTGGATATGCCGCTGCATCAAGACATTTCCCGCAGTCGTTGATGATGGCCCCCGACATTCTGTTGGTCGAAGCGGACCACGATATGCGCAATCCGACCGATTTTCTGGTACTGAACAAGCTGGCCAGGGGAGTGCAAGCCGTCCCCGGTGTTTCGCGGGTCCAGGCGGTCACGCGACCTGGCGGCGAACCTCTCAAACACACCACCATTCCGTACATGCTCAGCATGAGCAGCGCCAGCCAATCGCATTTGATGCCGTTTCAGCGGAATCGCATGGACGACCTCCTGGTACAGGCCGACGACATGCTGAAGACGATAGCGATCATGAAGCGCATGCAAGCGCTGACCGAGCAGATGGTCGGCACGACCCACGACATGGTCGGGACCACCCATGAGCTCGAGGACATCATGAATGACCTGCGGGATCACGTGATGGATTTCGATGACTTCATCAGGCCGATTCGCAACTACCTCTATTGGGAAAAGCACTGCTATGACATTCCGGTATGTCAAGCCATCCGTTCGGTTTTCGACACGCTCGACGGCGTCGATGAGGTCTCCGACAAGCTGAGTGATCTGGTCGCGAATCTGGACCGTCTGGATGAACTGCTCCCGCAAATGGCCGAGCAGTTCCCGGTGATGATCGAGACGATGGAGTCCACACGAAAAATGATGCTGTCCATGCACAGCACCATGTCGGGGATCTTCGACCAGATGGAACAAACGACCAATAACTCGACTGCCATGGGTAAGGCTTTCGACGCCGCGCAGAACGACGACTCGTTCTATCTGCCTCCCGAGGTATTCGAGAACGAAGATTTCAAACGCATGATGAACATCTTCCTGTCACCGGACGGGAAGGCCGCTCGACTACTGATTTCACAGCGTGGTGATCCCGCGACACGTGAGGGCATGTCACTGGTTCAGCCGATAGAGACGGCGGCGGCGGAAGCGCTCAAGGGCACTCCGCTACGAAACGCCAAGATTTACATGACAGGCACTGCGGCATCAGTGAAGGACATCGTCGACGGTTCCACATACGATCTGTTGATCGCGGCGACGGCCGCCCTGTGTCTGATCTTCGGCATCATGCTGGTGATGACGCGTAGTTTTGTCGCTTCTCTGGTAATCGTTGGGACAGTGGCACTTTCGCTGGGCGCCGCATTCGGGTTGTCGGTGCTGATCTGGCAGAGCATCCTGGGTATCCCGTTGAACTGGGTGGTCCTTGCGATGTCGGTGATCATCTTGTTGGCGGTGGGTTCGGACTACAACCTGCTGTTGGTGTCACGGATGAAGGAGGAGATAGGCGCCGGGATCAATACGGGCATCATTCGGGCCATGGGTGGTACCGGCAAGGTGGTCACCTCGGCGGGTCTGGTGTTCGCCTTCACCATGATGTCCATGGTGGTCAGTGACCTCGTGACCATCGGGCAGCTCGGTTCGACCATCGGTATCGGATTGTTGTTCGACACCCTGGTGGTGCGCGCGTTCATGACCCCGTCGATCGCGGCGCTGCTGGGGCGGTGGTTCTGGTGGCCCCAACGAGTGCTTCAGCGTCCGGCCAGAACAATCCGGGCTTCGGCCGGCCCACGACCGCTGGTGAGCTTCCTTCTCCAGAAGGAAGAGCGCTAAACGCGATGAGTGTCTTTGTCTGTCGCGGGGTGACAACCGCATGAGTATCCACCGGATGCCGGCCAGGCCGCCGTTCGCAGCCGGGCTGATCCGTAAGCTCTCTGTGCCGATCATCGTGGGCTGGCTGATGGTCGTCGCCATCGTCACCTTCGCCGTTCCGTCGTTGGAACAGGTCGGACGTGAGAGCTCGGTGTCCCTGGTTCCTCAAGCGGCGCCGTCGTTTCAGGCCATGCAGCGCATGGGCGCGGTTTTCGGTGAATCCAATTCCGATAGCGTGGCGATGGTTGTGTTGGAGGGGCAGCAACCCCTCGGGGACGACGCTCACGCTTACTACGACGGCCTGGTTCGGCAACTGAGGGCCGATACGACCCATGTGCAGCACGTTCAAGACTATTGGGGCGATCCGCTCACGGCGACAGGTGTGCAGAGCGCCGACGGCAAGAGCGTGTACGTGCAGCTGAACCTCGCGGGTAACCAAGGGCAGGCCCTGGCGAACAAATCCGTGGAGGCGGTCCGGAGCATCGTGGACCGCACTGCTCCGCCGCCCGGGGTGCAGGCCTACGTCACGGGGCCCGCGCCGTTGGTGACGGATATGAACCATGCGGGCAACTCGTCCATCGTGAAGATCACCGTCGTCACACTCGTGGTGATCTTCACGATGTTGCTTTTCGTGTACCGCTCGGTGGTCACCGTCGTGCTGCTGCTGATCATGGTGGGGATGCAGGTACAGGCGGCCCGGGGAATCGTCGCGCTTCTGGGTGACCATGGGGTCATTGGGCTTTCGACTTTCTCGGTCAACCTGTTGGTATCGCTGGGCATCGCGGTGGGAACGGATTACGGCATATTCTTCACCGGGCGGTATCAGGAGGCACGCCAGTCCGGCGAAGATCGCCAGGCGGCCTTCTACATCACCTATAGCAGTGTCGCGAAGGTTGTCGTGGCCTCCGGGCTCACGATTGCGGGCGCGATATTTTGTCTCAGTTTCACTCGCCTGCCCTACTTCCAGACGATGGGCGTACCCGCTGCTATCGGCATGGCGGTGGCGGTTGCCGTCGCAGTGACGCTGGTCCCGGCCGTCATAGGTTTCGGTAGTCGTTTCGGACTATTCGAGCCGAAGCGAAAGATGATGGTCCGCCGGTGGCGGTGGATCGGCACGGCGATTGTCCGGTGGCCAGGCCCCATTTTGGCCGGGGCGTGCGCGGTCGGGCTGATCGGACTGCTGACATTACCGGGCTACCGGACCAGCTACGACGACAGACTGTATGTGCCCCAGGATATTCCGGCTAACATCGGCTATGCGGCCGCGCAGCGGCACTTCCCCGAGTCGCGCATGACGCCGGACGTCATGGTTCTCGAAGCAGACCACGATATGCGCAATCCCGCGGACTTCGTGGTGCTACACAAGTTGGCAAAGGGTCTTTTCGCTGTGCCGGGTATCTCCATGGTGCAGAGCATCACTCGCCCGGAGGGCAGTCCGATCGAGCGGACATCCATACCGTTTCAGATCAGCCTGCAGAGCGCCGGCATGTTGCAGATTCTGCCGTTCGGGAAAGAACGTGTGGACGACATGCTGAAACAGGCAGAAGACACGACAAAGATGATCAACCAGATGCAGCACACCTATGAGCTGATGCGCAACATCTCGGACATCACCAACGAGACCGTCGTCATGAACCGGGAGCTGACGGCGACCGTGGACAGACTGCGCGATTACATCGCCAATTTCGACGACTTCTTCAAGCCGCTGCGGAACTATCTGTACTGGGAGAAGCACTGCGAGACCATCCCGATCTGCTTCGCCATCAGATCCGTTTTCCAGGCACTCGACGGCACCGACCTGCTCAGCGAGCGGACTCATCGGATCCTCGAGCGCGTGGAGGAGATGAACCTGTATCAGCGGGAGCTGATCAACTTGTTCCCGCCGATGATCTCGACGATGAAGTCGATGCGGGCCATGATGCTGACGATGCACAGCACCATGTCGGGGATCTTCTCGCTCATCGACCAGACGGCCGCCAATGCCAGCGAGATGGGAAAGATCTACGACGGCGCCCAGAATGACGATTCGTTCTATCTGCCGCCGGAGGTGTTCGAGAACGAGGACTTCAAACGTGCCATGTCCCTGTTCTTTTCGCCGGACGGGAAGGCCGTCCGGCTGATTCTCACGTACCGCGGTGACCCCGGGACACCGGAGAGTCTCTCCCGGGTGGATGCCGTGCGGTCGGCGGCGGAGGAGGCGCTCAAGGTGACGCCCCTGGAGAACGCCAAGATTCATCTCGCGGGCACCGCGGCGACGTTCAAGGACCTACGCGACGGCTCCGCCTACGATCTGTTGATCGCAGGCGTGGCGGCGCTGTGTCTGATCTTCGGCATCATGCTGGTGATGACGCGTAGTTTTGTCGCTTCTCTGGTAATCGTTGGGACAGTGGCACTTTCGCTGGGCGCCGCATTCGGGTTGTCGGTGCTGATCTGGCAGAACATCCTCGGCATAGAACTGCACTGGCTCGTGCTTGCGATGTCGGTGATCATCTTGTTGGCGGTGGGTTCGGACTACAACCTGCTGTTGGTGTCACGGATGAAGGAGGAGATAGGCGCCGGGATCAATACGGGCATCATTCGGGCCATGGGTGGTACCGGCAAGGTGGTCACCTCGGCGGGTCTGGTGTTCGCCTTCACCATGATGTCCATGGTGGTCAGTGATCTGCGCGTTATCGGACAAGTCGGTTCGACCATCGGTATCGGATTGTTGTTCGACACCCTGGTGGTGCGCGCGTTCATGACCCCGTCGATCGCGGCGCTGCTGGGGCGGTGGTTCTGGTGGCCCCAACGAGTGCTTCAGCGTCCCATCAGAAGGTCACGACAGTTCGCCGACCGCGGGGAGCGGGTGTTGCAAGATGCCTGACTCGTCCGTTAGGGCCGATTCTGCACCAAAAGTATTAGGAAGAAAGGAAGTACACATGTTTCGCTTGTCGCTAACCGCATTATCCGTTGGACTGGGAGGGCTGGCGGTGTCATTGACCGTCGGCACGGGGATCGCTTCCGCGGACCCGGACCTGGACTTGGCCATCAACACGACGTGCAGCTATCCACAAGTGGTGGCGGCGCTGAATGCGCAAGATCCGCAGTTCGGTAAGGCATTTTCTCAGTCGCCCATACTGCAACGCGGTCTGCGCGAATTCCTCGCGGCCGGGCCGGAAAAGCGGGCGCAGACTGCTCAAGATGTGGCTAACGCTCCGGCATTCCAGCCGTATCTCGGCGTGATGGAACAGGCCTACAGGACCTGCCACAACTTCTGATCTGTCAGTGAATCTCGCCGGTGAGGCCGAAATCCGCCAACGTGAGTTCAGCCAGATCGCACAGTGCCTGCTTGGTGTTTGTCGCACCCGGTTGGTAAGCGCCGACACTGATGAAGATCTTGCCGTTGAGGCGCCCAGACAGAATGAACATTCTGCCACCGGTGCGTTCAAGCAACTGCCGTCTTTCGCGCTGCCCGGTTGCTCGCGCATTCTGGAAGTCGGCGATTGAACCTGCGGGGTAGCCGATCATCGAGTTGAGATCGCCTAGATAAGAACAGAACACCGACTGATCGGGGTCGGCCGGCATCCTGGCAACCATCCGTTTCAGGGAACGTTCCGGCGCGAACGATGGCAGCCAGAGGAGTTGCTTGGACTCGTCGGGTGTTTCCTTCAAGGTCCTCAGCGTCTGCTTGATGGCAGCCCGCACCTCCCGCAGATCAGTGGTGAGCGACGTCGGGTCGATGCTGACGCGAGCGTAGGAAAGAGCCATCGCACGTGTGTCGTCCTGGGCCCGGTCACTGATGGGAATCTGCAGGGTGACCGCACCATCGTCGGAGCGTCGACGCCCGATGCGCTCGCCGAACCGAGCCGCGAAGGCGGCAGCGAGTGTATGACTGGCTCCACCAAGGGTTTCGGCGCAGGCATCCCAATCCTTCAGACTCACGTAGATCGTGATGGCCGGTACAAGCACAACGTCATCGGGTACGACCGCGACACGCGTGGCTGGTGCTGGGGCCGGTGATCTTCCCGATGCGGCCTTCTCGCGGGCCTGCTTTCTGCCCAGCTTCACCGCCGAAATCAGCGCTCTGGTGACCTCCGGCACGTCCCGCGCAGTCTGTCTGGTGTCCTGTGCCAGGGCACGTAGTCGCTTGCGGGAAGACGGCGGTGGGTAACCAAGGTCGCGGGTCTTGCCGAGTACCGCCTCGACTATCACAAGGGCGAGCCCGAGACCGTCGATCAGGTTGTGGGAGAGCACCAGACTGATCGCGGTGGTGCCGTCTTCGAGAGGAAGAACCCCCAGGTGCCACCCCGGGCCCGATTCCGGGTCGATGCGCAACTGAGAACGCTCGTCGACCCAATCGCTGAATTCGGCACGTGGACGGGTGTTCGGTGCGATGTCGATGTCCAGCTGCCCCCGATCTACCACCCAGCGATGCCGGGCGATGGGCAGCGCCGGACGCTCGATGCGCCGCCCTAACAGACCCTGGCCCAGGTTGCGCCGAAAGCTCTGTAACGCGTCGAAGTCGACGGCCGCGCTGTACAGCCACGTAACCTGGATAACCACGTTCATGCCGGCGGCGTGGTGTTCCGCGAGCAGTGCCTCGTCTGCCAATGCGAGCCGATTATCCTTCTGCGTAACACCTTTGGAAGCTCGACGTCGGCTCAGGGAATCGCGAAGACGACGCATCTGCCCAGGCACCGATCAAACTCCTTCGTTCCCGGCCGCGCGATGACAGTTGCTCGCTTTGGGCGGCAATAGTTTTGGAGATGCGCGTGCCCCAGTTGTCAACGTGTCTCTGCCGGCCGCTCGACGGGGCTCAACCGGCCGAATAGGTCCGGAGCCTAGCTGCTTGGCGGGGATGTCGTGGCGAAATTGTTTCATGGCGGCAGTGTGGCGGATTATCTGCATGGGTATTGCACTTTTTCTGCGCCGCACGGCTTTTGATTTCGCAACAGGTACGCCGGACAACGTCACGGTGATTCATGATGTTCAACGTGGAGAACAAGACCCGCGATATTTCGAGCATGCCCAGGGGCGGACCGGATGCGTCCTGGCTGGACCGGCGTTTGCAGACCGACCGGCTCGAATACCTGGACCGCGACGATGTCGACGATCTGAAACGTAAGGTCATGTCCTCGCTTGATCGCGCCGGCCGGCGGCGATGGATCGGCATCCATGAGAAATGTGCCCGGATGGTGCTTCGGGAGGTGGCCGACGTGGGTTCTCCGAAGATCCTTGAACTCGGTGCAGGGCTCGGTGGGTTGTCGCACAAACTGCTGGACATGCACGCCACTGCCGAGGTGACGGTCACGGATATCGATCCCAGCTTTGTGGCCGCTGCTGCCGCCGGTGAAATCGGCAGCCACCCGCGCGCAACTGTGCGAAAGATGGATGCCACCGAGATCGATTCCCCGGGAGGTTATTACGACCTGGCGGTGTTTGCGCTGTCGTTGCACCACTTACCGCCCGAAGCTGCTGCTCGAGTATTTGCGGCGGGAACACGCGCGGCGCGCAAGTTGTTGATCGTCGACCTGCCCCGCCCGCCGGTGCCCCTGCATATTGCGCTGTTGGCGGTGACGCTGCCGCTCGTGGGCATCTCGCCGCTGCAGCACGATGGATTCATCAGTTCCCTCCGTGCCTACAGTCCGTCGGCGCTGCGTTCGCTGGCACATCATGCGGATCCGGCTATTACCCTCGAATTCCGCAGCCGCCGGGGGCTCGGGCCGACGGTGGTCGTTGCCAGTCGCGCTAGGTAAACCGATTGAGAATGCGAAAAGTTCCTTGATACCACCGCCGTTACCACATTGGAAAAGCATCTCGATGTCGTCACATCCTTCGCGGACCCATGATTCAATGTGCGACAGTCAATTACGCCTTGGGACTCCTTCTGATCGGATCCCCATCAGGACCGGGCGGCATATCGCTGGAGGATTTCATGGTGCAGCACGGCGCCTCCCCGAGCCGTCCAGTCCTTCTGTTTGTCCTAGGAATGGCCCGCTCTGGCACATCGGCGATCACCCGTGCTCTCTCGCTGTGTGGCGGCGCACTTCCTCCGGCACTCGCCGGTGCCAACCCGGCCAATCCGCGTGGCTATTGGGAACCGCGCAAGGCGATCATCCTCAACGAGAGAATCCTGCACCGCAACGGTAGCTCGCGGTTCGATACGACATTGCGCCTGCAGGAGGAAGGTGCGTTCGACGCCGCGGAGAAGACTGCCTGCATCGCCGAGATTCGAGCCTACCTGGCCACGTTACCAACCGCGCCGTTGCTGGTCGTCAAGGATCCAAGGATAAATCTACTGTCCGACATGTGGTTTGAGGCCGCGCGGCTCACCGGATTCGATGTGGCGACGGTGATAGCAGTGCGTCACCCGACCGAGGTCATCGCCTCGGTCGCGGCCCAGGCGGCCGCCTCCCCCGAGTTTTCGAGTGCGTTGTGGCTCAAGTTCAATCTGTTGGCCGAGGCGCGTACCCGACAGGTACCTCGGGTATTCGTCGGATACACCAACCTATTGGAGGACTGGCGCCGGGAAATGAAGCGAATCTCGGTGGCGTTGGGTCTGGCGCTGGACAACCGCGACGAGGTAGCGATCGACGAGTTCCTCGAAACCGATCTTCGGCGCCAGAAATACTGCGGACCGGTCACGGAGCCCTTTGGTACCGAGTGGATTTCCGTGGTTTACGAGACGCTTTGCGCAGCCGCCTGCGATGAGCCCTGGGATCCATCGGCACTTGACGACGTGCTGGCGGACTACCGAATCAGCGAGCGTGGGTTTCGGGCGATGATCGAAGATTTCCACAGATTCCAGAAGCTCAGCCGGCGCACCCGCCCCTCGATGATGAAACTTATCTACGAGGTCATGGCGACCGCCAACGGGCGCCGAGGAACGTGGGCCTGAATCGCGCCCGCACTACACGGTCAGGCGATGCCGTTGACCACCTGAATGATTCCGGCGATTGAGAAGATGGTGATCAGCATCCGCCTGCGGTGCGCCAGCGCCCAGTCATGCAAGGGCCGTAGTACGGCAAGGGTTTTCGCTGGCGCGAGCAGATAACTGACGAGGGTCAACTCGACCACGGTGAACATTCCGAAGACAAACACGATGACGGCGACCACCTGCGTGCCGATCGGGTTACCCGAGGCAACGATGGGTGTGAGTACGAAGATTACCAACATGGGCGGCGGTAGCCCGCAGAGGCCGAACACGAACGCGACCCACAAAGCTCCATCTTCCCAGGCATTTTGGAGGCGCCGCACTATTCGCCGGGGTAGCGATTCGCCCTGCGCCACCGCCACGCTCGGCACACCGAACGGCGATGTGACGGGGCTGGGCGCCGCGTTGTCCCGGGGCTGGGTAGAGGTGTTGCCGACCGGTACCGGCAGGCCGGTTCGATTGCGGATCGAGCGCGCCACCATCAGCGCCGCTATCGACAGCATCAGAACACCCATCCCCAGGTTGACCAACCTTGTGGTGGTGCTGCTGCCCGGCGCGGCCATCCCCTCGACGAAGGAACGGAATGACGGCGCTAGGTGTAGGACCGTCAGCGGTATCAGCAGGCCCGCGAGACTCACGATCATGCTGCCGAGCCAGTATGCCGCCAGGTTCTGCACGGGTTGAGGCCGCGAGATCATCAAGACGATGATGGCCAGTAGCACCGGATTGACCGCGAACATGGTCGCCATCACGAAAAGTAGACCCCACACGGCCCCGAACACTACCGAGACAGGACTGCTTTCTTGGGCGAATTGAAGACCGGATTCGGGCAGCAGTATCAACCTTTGATTCTGGCGAATCATTGTGCCCGAATGGTTTTCACTCAGGAACTTGACGGAGAGTTCTCAGATGCCACCCAGGCCGTGGAGCAGAAGTGATACCCCGGCCACTATGCACATGGCTATCAGAATTTTCCGGCGGTGAGCCAATGCCCAGTCGTGCAGTAGCTGCACCACAGTCTGGGTCTTGGCGGGCGCGACCAGATAGCTCACCAGGGTGAGTTCGACAATCGCCAGTACTCCGATGGCGAAGACCACGGCGACGATGATCTGTGTCCCCAGCGCGGCCCCCGAGGTCACCAGAATGGCGATCAGGAATAGGCCCGCGTCGGGTTCGATTCCTCCCAGCAGCAGGCCGATCAAGAACGCGACCCACAGCGTTCCGTTTTCCCAGGCGCCGGTCGCCCGGCGCAGCAGACGTCGAATGGAGGAGCCATCACTGCCCGAGGGGTCATTGTCGGCGTTGCCCAATAGCCGTGAGATCGGGTTTGTTGCCTGGGGATTGAGTTCTGCACCCGAGGTGTTGGCACTCGACACCGCCTGTGGCTGACGGCGCCGCAGCAGGGGACGTACGGTTATCAGCGCGGCAACCGACAGCGCGAGCAAGCCCATACCGAGCTGAATGTGCCGAATGGTGGGGCTGCCCGCCACACCTTCGGCGAATGACCTGAACACCGGCGTGATATGTAACAGCGTCAGCGGAAGCGCGACCGCGGGGATGCAACCTATAAGGCACCCTGCCCAATAGACGAGCAGGTTCTGCGCGGGCCGTGGTCGGGAGATCACGAGGAGTGTGATGCCGAGGCGTATGGGGTTGAGGGCCACCAGTACCACGAGCGCTAGTACTGATCCCCACACGTTCGGAGACACTACGCGGTAGGTTCGTCCTCTGTGGTTCCTTTGAAAGTTGTTCTGTGGCGGCCTGTCACAAGCATGTGGAGATCTGAATGACGGCGGTTACCAGTGAATGCCGACTCTGCGATTCGACTGGGCCACATCCCACGCTCGAGATCCGCGAGATGATGTTCGGAACCCGCGAGGTGTTCGAATATTTCAGCTGCGTCGCATGCGAGACGTTGCAGATGGTGAGTCCGCTTGAAGGCGATTCACTCATGCGGCACTACCCCGCGACGTACTACTCCCATAACGGGGCCGCTCAGCCGAGGCTGCTCCAATGGCTGGTCACCCAGCGTGACCGGTTTAGATTGCGAAGCGGAGGAAGGATATTCGGATCCGTGATGTCGGCCCCGCTGCCCGAGGGCGTCTTTCGTGTGCTGCTCGGCGGTGACGCAGTCGGGATGCTCGCGGAGCTCGGAATTGAACGTGGTGCGCGGATCTTGGATGTCGGCTGCGGAAGCGGTGCATTGTTGGATCGGCTCGCAAGGGTCGGATTCAGTAGCTTGATCGGTGCCGACCCATTCATCATGAGTGATGGTGAGTCGCGCGCGGGCATTCCCCTGCAGAAGCGGTATTTGGGCGATGTGGCAGGCGAATTCGATCTCATCATGTTCAACCATTCACTCGAACACATGCCCGATCCGGTGTCCACGCTCAAGATGGCGGCACGCCGACTCGCAGCAGGGGGTAGGTGTCTGGCGCGGGTGCCCACGACCTCGTCCGAGGCATGGTCCATCTATGGCGCCGACTGGGTGCAGGCAGATGCACCACGGCACATGGTCATCCCGTCGCGTCAGGGCATGGCGCTGGCCGCTGACCGAGCCGGACTGCGCGTGGAGCGGACATTCGACGACTCGACGTTCGGTCAGTTCAGCGGAAGCGAGGCCTATCGGGGTGATGTCTCGGTCACCGACCCGAAGATCCTTACGATGTTTCGACCCAGGCAGATCTGGGAGTGGGAGAAGCGCGCGAAACGTCTGAATCAGCAGAACCGTGGTGACCAGACTGGTTTTGTCTTGCGTGCCAAGTGATATGAAATCTGAACGCATTCCCCAAATCTCTTGGATTTCAAGTCAATAGCTCTACGACCGGGATATGCTGCCGGGCGGTCGAGCCGTGGCAAGGCTCCCGCTTTCATTCCGCAGGAACACGGGAAGTGAAGGGCTGATCCGCGATGAAATTCGTACTGTCATTCTATGGAACACGTGGTGATGTCGAGCCCGGTGTCGCGGTCGGCCGCGAATTACGGCGTCGCGGACATGACGTGCGCATGGTTGTACCACCGGACTTGGTCGGTTTCGCCGAGGCGGCCGGTCTGGCTGCCGTCGCCTGTGGACCGGATGTTCGGGTGTGGCAGGACGTGAATCGCGACTTCTGGGCACGATTCCTACGGAACTTCTGGAGAAACTTCTGGAGGATCCGCGATCTCAAAGAGCTGCTGCGCGAAGACTGGCGGTTTCTCACGCAGTGTTGGGAGGACGTCAGCTCGACGCTCAGGTCCCAAGCTCAGGACGCCGATCTACTTTTCACCGGGGTTCTCGGGGAGGAGTCGGCGGGCAACGTCGCCGAGTTCTACAACCTCCCGTTCGCCACCCTTCATGTGTTTCCCATTCGCGCCAACGGTCAGCTGGTGCCGGGGATGCCGGCGCGGTTGGGCCGCTCCATCATGAGATTTTCGGAGTGGCTCGGTTGGCCGCTATTCAAAAGGCTTGAGGATCCTCAACGCCGAGAACTGGGACTTCCCAAAGCCACCCGGCCTTCGCCATGGCGGATTACCGAACGCGGTGCGCTGGAGATCCAGGCCTACGACGAGGCCTGCATGCCCGGGCTGGCAGCCGAATGGGCGGAATACGAGGGACGGCGGCCGTTTGTGGGGGCATTGACATTGGATTTGCCAACGGATTCCGATGACGAGGTGGCGTCCTGGATAGCCGCCGGAAAGCCACCGATTTGCTTCGGCTTCGGCAGCATGCCGGTCGAATCCGCTGCGGAGACCCTCGCCATGATCAGTGGTGCCTGTGACCAGCTGGGTGAGCGAGCCTTGGTGTGCGCAGGCGGAAGTGATTTCAACCATGTCCCACATTACGAGAATGTCAAAGTGGTTGCCGTGATGAACTACTCGGCTGCCTTCCCGGTCTGCCGCGCCGTGGTGCACCATGGCGGAGCTGGTACCACCGCGGCGAGCATGCGTGCGGGGGTGCCTACGTTGGTCCTTTCTACGGACCTGGATCAGACCTTGTGGGGCGCGCGGGTGAAGCGACTCAAAGTGGGTACTGCCCGGCGTTTTTCGGCGACCACGCAGAAGTCTCTGGTCGCCGATCTGCGCACCATTCTCGATCCGCAATGTGTCGCCAGGGCCCGCGAGGTGGCAACCCGCATGACCAAACCCGCCGAAAGCCCGGTGACCGCTGCGGATTTGTTGGAGAACTTCGCTCGCCTCAAACAGGCCGGCTGATCGCAGGATTTGCGATGAAGTTTGTTTTGGCAAGTTATGGGACCCGCGGCGATATCGAGCCGTGCGTGGCCGTGGGCCGGGAGCTACTGCGACGCGGCCACGATGTGTGTATGGCCGTCCCACCTGACCTGCTGGGGTTTGTCGAGGCCGCCGGGCCGGTAGCCGTGCCCTACGGCCCGGATCTGCAGCATGTGCTGGATGCGCATCGTGATTTCTGGACGCACTTCTTCCGGAATTTCTGGAAGGTCCGGGATCTGATCGAGATGCGGCGCGAAGTGGTGGAGCCCTTTGTGCAATGTTGGAAGGACATCGTCGCCACGTTGACGTCGCTGGCCGACGGGGCCGACTTGCTCTTCACGGGAGTCAACTTCGAGGATGCTGCGGGCAATGTCGCGGAGTACTATGACATTCCGCTGGCCACGCTGCATTTCTTCCCGCTACGTGCCAATGGTCGGTTCCTACCGTTTCTGCCTGCCCCGCTGGGCCGTGCGGCGATGACGGCAGGGGAGTGGCTGGCCTGGCAGAACGCGAAGAAGGTCGAGCGGGTGCAGCGCGGTGAACTTGCGCTGGCGAAGGCCGCCCGGCCTTCGCCGTGGCGGATTACCGAACGTGGTGCGCTGGAGATCCAGGCCTACGACGCGGTCTGCTTCCCCGGTTTGGCGACCGAATGGGCCCGGTTCGCACCTCGGCGGCCGTTTGTGGGTGCGTTGACATTGGATTTGCCAACGGATTCCGATGACGAGGTGGCGTCCTGGATAGCCGCGGGTACTCCCCCCGTCTTCTTCGGATTTGGAAGCTTGCCGGTCGAATCCGCTGCGGAGACCCTCGCCATGATCAGTGGTGCCTGTGACCAGCTGGGTGAGCGAGCCTTGGTGTGCTCGGCCGGATCTGACTTCGGCCGTATGCCTGATAGTGGGCATCTCAAAGTGGTGAATGAGATGAACTATTCGGCTGCCTTCCCGGTCTGCCGCGCCGTGGTGCACCATGGCGGAGCTGGTACCACCGCGGCGAGCATGCGTGCGGGGGTGCCTACGTTGGTCCTTTCTACGGACCTGGATCAGACCTTGTGGGGCGCGCGGGTGAAGCGACTCAAAGTGGGTACTGCCCGGCGTTTTTCGGCGACCACGCAGAAGTCTCTGGTCGCCGATCTGCGCACCATTCTCGATCCGCAATGTGTCGCCAGGGCCCGCGAGGTGGCAACCCGCATGACCAAACCCGCCGAAAGCATCTCGACCACAGTTGATCTCGTAGAACACTTGGCCAGCCGCCGTCGCGGTTGATCAGCCCGAAACGTCCGCTAACGCCGTGTGTCGGGCGCACGGGCGGCGCCTTGGGCACCTGCCGGGCATGTCGGTGCGATCGCGGGTGGACAATCTCTGACCGTCCGAACTCGGATGACGCCGCCGCGATGTGGAACGAAGGTGACGTGCTTGGCCTGCTGCTTTTCATCGGGCGCTGTGGTGGTGTCCAGCTCGACGCGCCGAAGGATCTCGCGCAACACGACCCGAATCTCGACCATGGCGAAAGTGGCACCGAGACAACGGCGATTGCCGCCGCCGAATGGCAGCCATGTCGTCGGGCTCAGTGTGGTGCCGAGCATACGGTCTGGATCGAATCGGTCCGGATCCCGATACACAGCGGCGCTGGCATGCACGAGCCCGATCGCCGGATCGACCATGATCCCGGCAGGCAATCGGTACCCACCCACCTCGACGGGTGCCTTGAGGACCCTGCCCGAGCTGAAGATGACCGGTCGGATACGCAGGGTCTCCTTCATGACCGCATCGAGGTATTCATCGCCGGACGGATCTCCCTCCGCACTGGCGTCGGCGGCCTGCACGGCTTTGACAAGTGCTGCCGGGTGACGGGTCAGGCGCTCCAATACCCAGGACAGCGCGGTGGCGGTGGTTTCGTGCCCGGCCGCGATAGAGGTCAAGAGGTGATCACGTAGTTCTTGGTCGGACATTGTGCGGCCGTTGTCATCCGTGGCGCGGACCAGCATGGCCAGTACGTCGGTGCGCTCTGCCAGGTTTGGATCGGCGCGCCGTTCCGCGATCTCGGCGTAGAGCAGGGCGTCGGTCTCTGCCATGCGCCGACCGACGCCCTGCCACGGCAGATAGCGTCGCAGGCCGGGATTGGTGATCGCCGGCGTTTCCCACGGCTTCATGTAGAGCAGGCGTGGCACCACCTTGCGGAGCGCGGCCAGCCGCGTCGGATCGGAAGCACCGATGACAGTTCGCAGGATTACCTCGAGCGTGATGTCAGTCGTCCTGGGAGCAACGGAAAAGTTTTCGCCTACCGGCCATTCGGCTATGTTTGCGGCCGCGATCGCCGCCATCTGGGCGGCCTGGTGTGCGACGGCATCGCGATGAAAGGCGGGCATGAGTAGGCGGCGCTGGTCATGGTGCTCTTCCTCGTCGAGCACGAATAGCGAGCTGTCGCCGAGCAGGCCACGAAAGAACCAGTGTGCCTCTCCGGAATGGAAGACTTTCGGATCGCCGGCATACACGGTCTTGATATCGGCGGGGTCTGCAAGGTAGACAACCTTGCCCGACAGGGGAATACGTAGCGTGAACACGTTGCCGTAGCGGCGCTGGCAGCCGGCCAGAAAGCGTAGGCCGTAGCTTGCCATCAATACGGACTGCACCGCCAAAGGGAGTGGAGGTCCGGGAGGCAGTGCGAGTTTCGCTGTTTTGCTCACTATGCGTGATCCTAAGGCTAGATGATGTTACAGCTCACATATAGATGGCCCCGGCGGCGGCGGAGACGAGTTTGCCTGTCGCGAAAGATAACTCGTCCCGAGGCGTTACGGTGCCCGTCAACCGTACGGCTGTTCAACCGTGCGCGCAGGCACTTTCGGTGGTTGGGCGTATGGCCGATGCTTCCCCGGTTGGTCGCATGGTGCGTTGTCGCCACCGGCGGAATCTGGTCACGTCCGGTACCTCGTCGACTGCAGAAGGATGCGTGCCACGAACCTTACAGCAAACTATGAGACAACCGGACCCGCCTGTGTCGCGACCACAGCGTAGAGCTGTTCACGCCTGGTTTGGTTACGACTAGCAGCCAATTTCGCCTCATCGAGGCGGTCGCTCCGGGCAATCCCAGCTGTCGCCGCGACGTTGTGACTGACCGGTAGCAAGTATTAGCGATTTCTCTAAAAACGCGCACCGGCGACGTTTTCTCGGTTAGTTTTAGAACAGGTTCCACCTATCTTGTGTGGATGGTTTCGGGAGAACTGTTGAGCATCAATCCATTTGACGACGACAATGGCAGCTTTTTCGTTTTGGTCAACGATGAAGAGCAGCACAGCTTGTGGCCTGCGTTTGTCGATGTTCCGGCCGGTTGGCGAGTGGCTTTCGGCGCAGCAGACCGCGCCGCGTGCCTCGAAAACATTGAGCAGCATTGGGTCGACATTCGGCCAAAGAGTCTGCGCGAGAGGGTGGCACAGGGTCGGACTGTTGGCCAATAGGCAGCGGGTGGGGACCAATGGAATGTGATCATGGGGCGCTTCCGCTTACGCGGGGCCAGCTGGACATCTGGCTCGCCGAGGAAGCTGGTGGTTCGGACGCCAAGTGGCATCTGGGCATGCTGGGCCGAATCGACGGCGCCATCGAGCACGGCGTACTCGAGCGGGCGGTGCGTCAGGTGGTGCACGAAGCCGAACCGCTGCGAGCTGCTTTTTCTGAACTCGACGGCCAAATTTTCCAGACGGTGGTCGATCACCCGGATGTCGAACTCGCACGCCATGACTTGTCGGGTTCCTCGGATCCGATGGGTGATGCCTATCGGATAGCGGCTTCGATCCAACGGGCGCCCATGCCCCTGGACGGCCCATTGTTCAAGTTTGCGTTGATGCAGGTGCGGCCCGACGATTTCTACTTTTTCGTGTGCTGTCACCACATCGCGACAGACGGAATAGGCATGGGACTTCTGTGTCATCGGATTGCGGCCGTCTACTCGGCACTTGCCACGGATGCGCCGGTGCCGCCGCCCATCTTCGGATCGTTGCGAGACCTCATCGACTGCGAGGCTGAGTATGAGGTGTCCGATGACTACACCGAGGACGAGTCCTACTGGGCCAATTATGGTCCCGTAGAGTCTGAATCGCGACACAGCTCGGGGCCCATCGCCACAGGCCGGGTGGGCACATACGAGCCTTCCGCGCCAATCCAGTTGGATCCTTGCATTGTCGCCAGGACTCGCGAGCTCTCCCAGGCTCTGGGGGTGCGCCGTGCCGCGGTGATCACCGCGGCATGCGCGCTACTGGTGCACGGTGAGGTTGGCGGACGGGACGTTGTGCTCGATTTCCCGGTGAGCCGGCGGGTACGCCCCGAGGCACTGTTGGTTCCCGGCATGAGTTCCGGTGTTGTGCCGTTGAGGTTTGCAATGTCTTCGGCTACCACGGTGGCCGACTTTTGTGGACATGTTGATATGCGAATACGGGAAGCACTGCGGCACCAGCGCTTTCCATTGCGTGCCATTGAGAGCGTGATCGGCTTCCAGCGCGGCGGACGGGTGTCGCATCGTGCAGCCATCAACTTCATCCCCACGACCCGCCTGGCGGATTTCGCCGGCGCTGCGGGTTCGGGGACCGTGACGCACACGGGCCTCGTGGATCAGTTTGGTGTGGTCTTCATCAAGAACGGCGAGGAGCTCTTCCTGAGCACATCGGGTGTCGGGGAGTTGTTCGTCGACTGCGACGCCAGGGCGCTGGCGGACCGGTTCGAGCGGCTGTTGTCGGCGATGACCGCGGATCCGGGCCGACCGCTGGGGGCGGTTCCCGTTCGCGATGAGGCCGAATGCCCACAGTTGGACGCCTGGAGTAATCAGGATGCATTGATTCGGCCCATGCCCCGGGCACGTTCGATTCCGGAGGCTTTCGGTGAATGGGCGGTCTCGGCACCAGATGCCGTCGCGGTCAGTTTCGGTGACAGTGCGATCACGTATCGCGGGCTGGATGAGGCGTCGAATCGGCTGGCACACTTGCTTATCGGATGCGGAGCGGGTCCGGGGGAGCGGGTGGCGTTGCTTTTCTCCCGGTCGATCGAGGCTGTCGTGGCCATCATGGGTGTGCTGAAGACCGGTGCGGCGTATGTGCCGATCGATCCCTCGGTGCCCGATGCGCGGCTGGAGTTCGTGCTGTCCGACGCCGAGCCGGTTGTCGCGGTGACCACCGACGAGCTGGCAGATCGACTGTCTGGATGTGGATTGACGGTGATCGACATTGCCGATCGTGCCGTGTACGGCAGCCCGAGTTCGGCCTTGCCGACGACGCCAGACCCCGATGACGTCGCTTACATGATTTACACCTCGGGCACCACCGGTGCACCGAAAGGCGTGGCCATTGCGCACCATAACGTCACGCATCTGCTGGAGGCAATCGACGCCGATGTGGAGCTTTCGGCGGGTCAGGCGTGGTCGCAGTGTCACTCACTGGCATTTGACTATTCGGTATGGGAGATCTTCGGCGCCCTGCTCCACGGTGGACGTCTGGTCGTGGTTCCCGAGGCCGTCACGCGAGCCCCCGAAGAGCTCCACGCTCTACTCAGGCGCGAACGCGTCAGTGTGCTGAGTCAGACGCCGTCGGCGTTCTATGCGCTGCAGACCGTGGACGCGCTGGCTGTTGAGCCGCTCGGACAGCTGGGTCTGGAGGTGGTGGTGTTCGGCGGGGAGGCCTTGGAGCCGGCGCGACTCCGGCCATGGTTGACCGATCATCCGGGATCTCCACGTTTGATCAATATGTATGGGATTACCGAGACGACGGTGCATGCCTCGTTCCGTGAGATCGTCGCCGCCGATCTGGATAGCTCCGCCAGTCCGATCGGGGTGCCGTTGGCAGATCTGGGCTTCTTCGTGCTCGATGACTGGTTACGCCCGGTGTCTGCCGGTGTGGTCGGCGAGTTGTATGTGGCCGGTGCGGGTTTGGGTTATGGCTATGTGGGCCGAGCACCGCTGACCTCGACGAGATTTGTGGCCTGTCCCTTCGGCGGACGTGGAACGCGGATGTATCGCACGGGCGACCTCGTGTGCTGGGGGCCCGACGGTCAGCTGCGGTATGTGGGCCGCGGAGATGAGCAGGTCAAGATCCGGGGCCATCGCATCGAGCTCGGTGAGATCCAGTCGGCGTTGATGGCTCTGGACGGGGTCGAGCAGGCGGCGGTGATCGCCCGAGAGGATCGTGCCGGCGACAAGCGATTGGTCGGCTATGTCACCGGGGCGGCCGACCCGGTGGAGCTGCGCGCCGTTCTCGCCGGTGCTCTGCCGTCGTACATGGTGCCGGCGGCGATTGTGGTCCTGGCGGCGATGCCGTTGACCGTCAATGGAAAACTCGACAGGAAGGCGCTGCCGGCGCCGGAATACCAGAGCCTGGATCATTACCGCGCCCCGTCGAGCGGCATCGAGGAGATCCTGGCAGGCATCTATGCGCAGGTGTTGGGCCTAGAACGTGTTGGTGTCGACGACTCGTTCTTCGAGCTGGGCGGGGACAGCATCCTTGCGATGCAGGTCTCTTCGGCAATGCGTATGGCGGGATTGGTGTGCCGCCCCCGCGACATCTTCGTGCAGCAGACAGTGGCGAGACTGGCACACGTGGTCGCGGCGTCCCGTGGCGTAGATGAGCCGGCTGATGAGGGTGTTGGTTCGGTGGTTGCGACGCCGATTATGCGGTGGCTCAGGGGGATTGAGGGGCCGATTGGTGAGTTCAATCAGACGGTGGTGTTGCAGGCTCCTGGTGGGGTGACTGAGGCTGCGGTGGTCATCTTGTTGCAGGCGTTGCTTGATCGGCATGCGATGTTGCGGTTGCGTGCTGAGGATGACGGTGTTGGTGGCTGGTTGTTGACGGTTCCTGAGCCGGGGTCGGTGGATGCCGCTGGGTGTGTGCAGACGGTGGATGTGCTGGGTGATGAGGCTGTGGTGGCGGCGCGGTCGCGGTTGGATCCGGCGGCCGGGGTGATGCTCAGTGCGCTGTGGGTGGCATCGACGAGTCAGCTGGTGCTGGTTGTGCACCACCTGGCCGTCGACGGCGTCTCCTGGCGAATCCTCCTGGAAGACATCAATGTTTCTTGGGCACAACACCGCGACGGGCAACCAGTCGCTCTCGCACCGGCGGGTACGTCGTTCCAGAGGTGGGCCGAACTGCTGTCTCACGCGGCTCGAACCGCTCGCATCGTGGAGCAGGCCCAGCGGTGGCGGCAGGTGTCGGCGACCCCGGCGGTGTTGCCGACAGCGCACGTTGAGCTCGATACCTATGAGACCGCTGGGCGACTGTCGGTGTCGCTGGATACCGAGACCACGCAGATGCTGCTCGGTGAGGTGCCCGCGGCGTTCCACGCAGGCGTACACGAGATTCTTTTGATTGCCTTTGCTTTGGCGTGGGCACAACACCTGGGAACTGGCGCGGCCCCGATTGCGATTGATGTGGAAGGCCATGGTCGTCAGGAGGAGTTGGCGCGGCTGGGTGGGGCCGGCGATGGCGGTGTGGATTTGTCGCGCACGGTGGGGTGGTTCACCACGAAGTATCCGGTGTCGTTGGCTGTGGGTGGGTTGCGTTGGACGCAGGTGGTGGCCGGGGATGCGGCCTTGGGTGCGGTGATCAAGGATGCCAAGGAGCAGCTGCGGGCTCTGCCTGATGGCCTGACCTATGGGTTGTTGCGTTATCTGAATCCCGAGGTGGATCTTCCCGAAACCGACCCCGCCATCGGATTCAACTACCTCGGACGACTCGGTGGGATCTTCGGTGATGTCTGGCGGATGCACCCCGAGGACTCATCGGCGACCCACACGGCCCGCATGGTTCCTACTCCTCTCGGACACACCCTGGAGCTCAATGCCGCCGCCCTCGATACCGATGCCGGCATACGGCTGGAGGCCGACTGGACGTGGGCGTCATCGGTGCTCGATCGGGATCAGGTCAGCCGATTGAACCAGCTGTGGTTCGATGCCCTGGCCGGAATCTGCGCCCATGTGCGAAGGGGCGGAGGCGGATTGACTCCCTCGGATGTGGCCCCAGCGATACTCAGTCAGGGGCAGATCGATGAGCTGAGCCAGCAGCACCGCATTGCCGGTATCCTGCCGCTGACCCCTCTGCAGCAGGGACTCCTCTATCACGCGGGCGCGCCCCAGGGTGCCGATGACGTCTACGCGATGCAACTGAGCATCGCGTTGGGCGGAGCGCTGGACCCGGACCGACTGTGCGCCGCCGTGCAGGCGGTAGTTGCCCGGCACCCTCACTTGGCGGCCCGTTTCTGCGAGCAGTTCCAAGTACCGGTACAGGTCATCCTCGCCGATCCCGCGGTGCCGTGGCAGTACATCGAAGTGGACGTGGACAGCCCGGATGTCGACAAGCAGATCGAGCAGTTCCATGCCGACGAACGCGCCGCCGTGTGTGACCTGGCGAATCAATCCGCGATTCGGGCCATGCTCATTCGTGTTGCGGACCAGCGGTATCGGTTTGTGCTGACGACCCATCACATCGTGCTCGACGGCTGGTCGATGCCGATCTTGCTGCAGGAGATCTTCGCCGGCCTGACAGGGCAGCGGCTGCCCGTGGCCCCGTCGTATCGAAGCTTTGTCGGCTGGCTGGCCGAACGAGATGTCGATGCGGCTCATGGCGTGTGGCGCGCGGCGTTGGCGGGTTTGGACACCCCGACCCTGGTGGCTCCGATCGGTCGAGAAAAGCCGGGGTGCAGGGGAATTGAGCTATTCCAGCTGCCCAGTGAGATCACCGCGGCGCTTGGCGATCTGGCGCGCTCGCATCAGACCACGGTCAGCATCGTGCTGCAGGGGGCCTGGGCGCTGCTGCTGAGCTCGCTGACCGGCCAGTCCGATATCGCATTCGGTACCACGGTCTCGGGGCGACCGGCCGAGGTGCTCGGCGCGGAATCGATGGTGGGCCTGCTGATCAACACCATCCCGGTGCGCGCGACTCTCACACCGACCACCACCACCGCGGACCTGTTGCGGCAGTTGCAAAATACGCACAACGACACCCTCGAGCATCAGCACCTGGCGCTCAGCGACATCCACCGCATCACCGGCCAGGACAGGCTGTTCGACACCCTCATGGTGTTCGAGAACTATCCGATCGATGCAACCACACGGTTGGAAGTCGACGGTCTGACCGTCACGGAGTTCGATTTCCGTGAATCCAACCATTATCCACTGGCGGTGCAGGCCCTGCCGGGCCCCGAATTGGGCCTGCGCGTCGAGTACGACTCCGAGGTCTTCGGCCCTGGAGCTGTCGCGGCGCTCTTCGAACGAATGACGGCAGTGCTGTCGGCGATGATCGCCACGCCGGAGAATCCGGTGGCGTCGATCGACCTGCTGGACGAGGCCGCACGTTCACATCTGGACGCGTGGAGCAATCGAACGAGTCTGGCCGAACCCGATGTGGCGAGGTCGATTCCGGTCTTGTTCGCCGAGCAGGTGATACGCACGCCCGATGCTCCGGCGGTGACCGTCGACGGATCGTCGATGACCTATCGGGAACTCGATGAGGCCGCTACCCGGTTCGCGCACGTGTTGTCCGCGGCGGGAGCAGGCCCGGGCGAGGTTGTGGCGTTGCTGTTTTCCAGGTCGGCAGAGGCCATAGTGGCCATTCTGGCGGTGCTGAAAACCGGTGCGGCGTACCTACCGGTGGACCCGGCGCTGCCGGCGGCCCGCATCGAGTTCATGGTGGCCGATGCGAATCCGATCCTTGCGGTTACCACGGCCGATCGCCGATCGCGCCTGGACCGGCCCGGTCTCACCGTCGTCGATATCAATGCCCCGACCATCGAGGCACAGCCCAGCGCGACCCTGCCGGGCCCGGCGCCTGATGACATCGCTTACATCATTTACACCTCGGGAACCACAGGTGTGCCGAAAGGCGTTGCCATTGCGCATCGCAACGTTCCCGGGTTGTTTGGTGTGCTGGGCAAGAGTGTGCCTTCTGGACCCGGGCAGGTGTGGACGCAGTGGCACTCGTACAGCTTCGATGTCTCGGTGTGGGAGATCTTCGGTGCGCTGCTGCATGGAGCGGAGCTGCTGGTAGTACCCGAGACCATCGCGGCGTCGCCCGATGAATTCCATGAATTGCTCATGGCGCGGCGCGTCAGTGTGTTGAGCCAAACACCCTCGGCAGCAGGAATGATCGCGCCGGAGGGATTGGAATCAATGGCGTTGGTGGTGGCGGGGGAAGCCTGTCCGCCCGAGCTGGTGGACCGCTGGGCGCGTGGGCGCATGATGATCAACGCCTACGGTCCTACCGAGGCCACGGTATACGCGACGATGAGTACACCGCTGGCCGCAGGGTCGCCGGTGTCGATTGGAGTTCCGTCACCGGGATCGGCGTTGTTCGTCCTGGATGGCTGGCTGCGGCCGGTACAGCCGGGCGTTGTCGGTGAGTTGTATGTGGCCGGCCGTGGTGTGGGTATCGGCTATTGGCGTAGAGGCGGGCTGACGTCCTCGAGGTTTGTGGCGTGCCCGTTCGGTGGTCCCGGCGCGCGCATGTATCGCACGGGTGATCTGGTGCGGTGGGATGCCGATGGGCAACTGCAGTATCTGGGACGGGCCGACGAACAAGTCAAGATCCGTGGGTACCGCGTTGAACTGGGCGAGATCCAGGCGGCGCTGGCCGCACTCGACGGAGTAACTCAAGCCGTCGTGATCGCCCGCGAGGACGGGCCCGGCACACCACGTCTGGTCGGCTACGTCACTGGCACAGTAGATCCCGGCTGGATTCGTACACAGCTGGCCGAGCGGCTTCCCGGCTATATGGTGCCTGCCACGGTGATGGTGATCGACGCGGTGCCGCTTACCGTCAACGGCAAGCTCGACAGACGTGCGCTGCCCGCACCGGACTACGTCGATGCCGGTCATTACCGGGCTCCGGGTAATCCGGTAGAGCAGATCCTGGCCGATGTCTATGCGCGCGTCCTCGGGCGTGAACGTGTCGGAGTCGATGACTCGTTCTTCGATCTAGGTGGGGACTCGCTGTCCGCGATGCGCCTGATCGCCGCGATCAACACCTCCCTGAACACCGGCATTACGGTGCGTTCTCTGTTCGACGCACCGACGGTCGCACAGCTGGCCGACCGTGCCGGTGGGGAAGATGCTCGGCTGGAGCCGTTGGCGGCTGCCGAACGGCCGGACATGGTTCCGCTGTCGTTCGCGCAATCGCGGTTGTGGTTCCTGGACCAATTGCAGGGGCCGTCACCGATCTACAACATGACGGCGGCATTCCGGATCGATGGAGCACTCGATGCCGCGGCGTTGGCCGCGGCATTCGGTGATGTGGTGGCTCGCCACGAGAGCCTGCGCACCGTGTTCGCCGCTCCTGAGGGAATCCCCCACCAAGTGGTGCTCGATCCGGGCAGTGTCGAAATGGGCTGGGATGTCATCGACGCCACCGAATGGACGGTGCGACAACTACAACAGGCGATGGACATCTTCTCGCGTAAGGCATTCGACCTGTCCAGCGAGATACCTTTGAGAGCGGCACTGTTCCGTGTGTCCGAGGTCGAGCACGCGTTGGTGGCGGTGGTGCATCACATCGCCGCTGACGGTTGGTCCATCACCCCGCTGGTGACCGATTTGGGTGTGGCTTACGCCAGCCGGTGCGCGGGGCGTGCTCCGGGCTGGGCCGACCTGAAGGTGCAGTATGCCGACTACGCGCTGTGGCAGCGTGCGCAGTTCGGTGACCTGCGCGACGACGAGAGCAGGATTGCGCGGCAGCTGGCCTTCTGGGAGGAGGCGTTGGCCGACATGCCCGAGCGCATCGCGCTGCCCACCGATCGGCCCTACCCGCTGACGGCAGACCAGCACGGTGCAACGATCGCGGTGGACTGGCCGGTGGAACTGCAGCAACAGGTGGCCCGTTTTGCGGGTGAGTACCACGCGACCAGCTTCATGGTGGTGCAGGCGGCGCTGGCGATTCTGCTGTCCAAGCTCAGTACGAGTTCCGATGTGGCGGTGGGCTTCCCGATTGCGGGTCGACGCGATCCTGGCCTTGACGACCTGGTCGGGTTCTTCGTCAACACCCTGGTGCTACGAATCGATCTGTCCGGGGACCCGACCGTCGCCGAGGTCATGACCCAGGTGCGCGCACGTAGCCTCGCGGCCTTCGACAACCAAGACGTGCCTTTCGAGGTGCTTGTCGAGCGCGTGAACCCGACTCGGTCCCTGGTCCACCACCCGCTGGTTCAGGTGGCGCTGGCATGGCAGAACTTCGCCGGACACGACGTCAATGATGCGGCTGCCGGGGTGCGTCTGGGCGACCTGCGCGTCACCCAGATGCCGGTGAAGACCCAGACGGCCCGAATGGATGTGAACTTCTCACTGGCAGAACGTCGCGCTCAAAACGGCGCGCCGGCGGGAATCGGCGGCACCGTGGAATACCGCACCGACGTGTTCGACGCCGGCACCATCGACATGCTGATCGCTCGGTTGCAACGTGTGTTGACGGCGATGACTGCGGATCCGGAGGTGCGGCTGTCCGCGGTGGATCTGCTCGACGACGGTGAACTAGCCCGCCTGGCCATGCTGGGTAACCACGGGATGTTGCGCCAACCGCCGGCCCGGCGCGTCTCGGTCCCGGCGCTTTTCGCCGAGCAGGTTGCCCGCGTTCCCGATGCGATCGCGGTGACTTGCGGTGAGCGTGTCTGGACTTATAGAGAGCTGGACCACGCCGCGAATCGGTTGGCGTACTTATTGGTAGAGCAGGGATCGGGTCCCGGACAATGCGTCGCACTGTTGTTCAACCGATCCGCCGAGGCAATCGTCGCGATCCTGGCGGTACTCAAGACCGGGGCGGCGTATCTACCGATCGACCCAGCGGTGCCCGAGACGCGATTGAACTTCACACTCGCCGATGCCGGACCGGTTGCCGTCGTCACCACCGCGGAGCTCGGGGACCGACTGGTCGGGTGTGGGGTGGCAGTCGTCGATGTCGGCGACATCGAGGCGCCCTGGACCGAACCGCGTCCGGATACCGTGTTGCCGATGCCAGGCGCGGACGATATCGCCTATCTGATCTACACCTCGGGTACCACAGGAGCCCCCAAAGGCGTTGCACTGAGCCATCACAACGTGACCCAACTGTTGGCATCCCTCGATGCCGGGCTACCACGTCCCGGGGTGTGGTCACAGAGCCATTCCCTGGCCTTCGACGTCTCGGTCTGGGAGATCTTCGGCGCCTTGCTGTGTGGCGGGCGTGTCGTAGTTGTCCCGGAGGAGGTGACGAGTGCTCCCGATGAGTTCCATGCCCTGCTTGCGCGTGAACGCGTCAGCGTGATCACCCAAACACCTTCCGCGGTAAGAGTGTTGCCACAAGAAGGCCTGGAGTCGGCCGCGTTGGTGGTGGTCGGTGAGGCCTGCCCGACTGAGGTGGTCGACCAATGGGCTCCCGGACGGGTGATGATCAACGCCTACGGTCCCACCGAAACGACGATGTGCGTGGCGATCAGTGCGCCTCTCACCGCGGGACAGGGTGTGCCTATCGGTGCGCCGGTCTCCGGGGCGGCGCTGTTCGTGCTCGACGAGTGGTTGCGCCCGGTTCCCGCCGGTGTGATCGGCGAGTTGTATGTCGCCGGTGCTGGTGTCGGTTACGGCTACGTGGGCCGTACCTCTTTGACGTCAGCGCGGTTTGTTGCCTGTCCGTTCGGGAACCCGGGCGACCGGATGTATCGCACCGGGGATCTGGCGTGCTGGGGACCCGACGGACAGCTTCAATATTTGGGCCGCGCCGATGAGCAGGTCAAGATCCGCGGCCATCGCATCGAACTTGCCGAAGTGCAGGGGGCTCTGGCCGGTCTGGACGGAGTCGGGCAGGCGGTGGTGATCGCTCGCGAGGACCGCCCGGGTGACAGGCGTTTGGTCGGGTACGTCACCGGGGCAGCCGATTGCGGTGAGCTGCGTGCCGCCATGTCGGAGCGTCTGCCCGCATACATGGTGCCGGCTGCGGTGGTGCGATTGAACGCGTTGCCGTTGACCGTGAACGGAAAGCTCGACACACGCGCACTTCCTGCCCCGGACTACCGGGACGATGGCCGCTATCGCGCTCCGGCGGATGCCGTGGAAGAGGTCCTGGCCGATATCTATGCCCAGGTTCTGGGCCTGGACCGGGTTGGCGTCGACGATTCGTTCTTCGACCTGGGGGGCGACAGCATTCTGTCCATGCAGGTGGTGGCCAGGGCCAGGGTTGCGGGCCTGGTGTGCCGTCCCCGTGACATCTTCGTTGAGCAGAGTGTTGCTCGGCTGGCCCGGGTCGTCGACGTGGCCGAGGCGCGCAGAGGCCCGGCCGACGAAGGTCTAGGGCCCGTGCAGGCCACACCGATCATGGAGTGGCTCAGGGGTATTGACGGACCTATCGGTGAGTTCAACCAGGCGGTGCTGGTTCAGGCCCCTACGGGTGCCGTCGTGCGCGACGCCATCGTCATGGTGCAGGCCCTGCTGGATCGGCATGTGGTGCTTCGGCTGCGCGCGGAGGATGACGGCGCCGGGGGGTGGTTGTTGACGGTCCCCGAATCGGGTGAGGTCAACGCTGCCGAGTGTCTGCAGACGGTAGACGTTCTCACCGAGGAGACGTTGACGGCGGCTCGGTCTCGGCTGGACCCGGCGCACGGGGCCATGCTGAGCGCGCTGTGGGAGACATCGACGAATCGGCTGGCGCTGATTGTTCACCACCTGGCGATCGATGGGGTCTCCTGGCGAATCCTTTTGGAAGACATCAATTTTGCTTGGGCACAGCATCGCCGCGGTCAGGCCATAGCCCTGCCTGCGGTGGGAACGTCGCTGCAGCGGTGGGCAGCGCTCCTGGCCGAGCACGCGTACCGACCGGAGGTTGTGGGGCAGGCCCAGCGGTGGCGAGAGGTGACTGAGGCCGACGCCGTCCTGCCCTCGGCACGGCCGGACGTGGACACCTACCATTCCGCGGGGCGGCTGTCGGTGTCACTGGACGCGGAAACCACGGCGATGTTGCTCGGCGAGGCCTCGGCGGCATTTCATGCTGGACCACAAGACATTTTGCTGATCGCACTGGGGTTGGCGATGGCCGAGTTCTCGGGCCGCCGTGGAACCCCGATCGGTATCGATGTCGAGGGACATGGCAGACACGAGGATCTTGCCGCCGAGGTCGACCTCTCCCGCACGGTGGGATGGTTCACCACCAAGTATCCGGTGTCGCTGACTCTGGAGGGAATGCCCTGGTCGCAGGTGATCGCCGGTGACGGCGCATTGGGCCCGGTGATCAAGAACGCCAAGGAACAGCTTCGGGCACAACCGGAAGGCTTGACCTACGGCCTGTTGAAGTACCTGAACTCCGAGGTTGATCTCGAGATGGCCGACCCGACAGTGGCGTTCAACTATCTTGGCCGATTGGGTGGCATGGCGGCCGAATCACCCGGGGACCTGTGGCGGATCCCTGGGGATGGTCTGGAGGCCATCGCAACGGCATCGGTGATTGCGATGCCGTTGACCCACACCGTGACGCTCAACACCGGCGCCGTCGAGACCGATTCAGGCCTTCAGCTACAAGCCAACTGGACCTGGGCCGCTTCGGTACTCGATCACGAGCAGGCCGGTCGACTGAGCCAGTTGTGGTTCGACGCGCTGACGGGGATCTGTGCGCATGTGCGACACGGCGGGGGCGGATTGACTCCCTCGGATATTGCGCCCGCGCGCCTGAGCCAGTCACAGATCGACGAGCTGCAGCGGCAGTACCAGATTGCGGATGTGTTGCCGCTTACCGCATTACAGCAAGGCCTTATCTTCCACAGCGGTGCCGATGATGGTGCCGACGAGGACCTGTACGTGGTGCAGCTCGACATCACGATCGATGGCGCGCTCGAGCCGGATCGCCTCCGCGATGCGGTTCAGACGGTGGCCGATCGTCATCCTCATCTCGCGGCCCGATTCTACGGTCATTTCGAGCAACCGGTACAGGTCATTCCCGCCGACCCGGCCGCGGGGTGGCAGTACATCGAACTGGACGGCGGCGAATCAGAGGATCAGATCCAATGGCTGTGTGGTGCCGAACGTGCCGCGGTACGCGATCTGGCCAGTCCGCCGGCGTTCCGGGTCGCATTGATCCGTACCGCGCCGGACCGCTATCGCTTTGTGCTCACCAACCACCACATCGTCCTCGATGGTTGGTCGCTGCCGATTCTGCTGCAGGAGATCTTCGCCAGCTATCGGGGGCAGTGGCTTCCGGCCGCAACGCCGTATCGGAGCTTCGTCACGTGGCTCGCAGAGCGCGATCTTGCGGCCGCACACGCGGCGTGGGGGGAGGTGTTGGCCGGCCTCACCAGCCCTACCCTGCTCGGCCCGCCGCAGAAATCTGAACTGGGACGCAGAGGTACACGTGCGCATCGGATTTCGGCACAGACCACACGAGCGTTGGGCGATTTGGCGCGCGCGCAACGCACCACCGTCAACACCGTCCTACAGGGCGCGTGGGCGCTCCTGCTGACCTCGCTGACCGGCCAGCAGGACGTCGTCTTCGGCGCGGTGGTGTCCGGGCGCCCTGCCGACGTGGTGGGCGCGGAGTCCATGGTCGGTCTGCTGATCAATACGGTCCCCGTGCGTGCGGACATCACGGCGGCGACCACCACGGTGGATCTGCTCGGCCAACTGAAGGATGCCCAGGCCAAGACTCTTGAACATCAACATGTTTCGTTGAGCGATATCCATCGGATGATGGACCAGGATCGGCTCTTCGACACCTTGTTCGTGTTCGAGAACTATCCGGTGGACACCGAGGCGCTGTCGGGTATCGACGGGTTCACCGTCAGCGAGATCATCAGTCACGAATCCACCGATTACCCGCTGACGATGCAAGCCATCCCCGGTGACGAGTTGCGTCTGCGCATCGAGTACGACACCGCGGTATTCGACGCCTGTGGCATCGAGACTTTGGTGAAGCGGATCGAGGCCGTGCTGATGGCGATGACCGCTGATCCCCGGCGGCCGCTATCGACGGTGGAGATGCTCGACGAGACCGAGCGCGACCGTCTGCAGCGGTGGGGGAATCGGGGTGTGTTGACCCGGTTGCCGGCGACACGGTCGATACCCGAACTGTTCGCCGCGCAGGTGGCATGCGCCCCGGAGTCCGTAGCGCTGGTGTGTGGAGAAAGGTCGTTGACGTATCAGGGGTTGGACGAGGAAGCCAACAGGTTGGCGCACCTGCTCGTCGGATGCGGCGTGGGTCCGGGTGCCCGGGTGGCCCTGATGTTCCCCCGCTCGGCAGAGGCTGTCGTCGCGATCCTGGCTGTGCTCAAGACTGGTGCGGCGTATCTGCCGATCGATCCGGCGTTACCGGCGACCCGTGTCGAGTTCATGCTGGCCGATGCCGCACCGATGGCCGCAATCACCACCACCGCATTGGTGGACCGGTTCTGTGGGCATGACCTGACGATCATCGATGCCGCGGACTCCAACATCGCCGCCCAGCCCCGCACGCATTTGGCGCCGCCAGCACCAGATGACTTGGCGCACATCATCTATACCTCGGGAACCACCGGCTTGCCGAAGGGAGTGGCGGTCACCCAGCGCAACGTCACCCAGCTTTTCGACTCGCTACATATCGGGGTGCCGTTGGAACCGGGCCAGGTGTGGACCCAATTCCACTCGTACGCGTTCGACTTCTCGGTGTGGGAGATCTGGGGAGCCCTGTTGCACGGCGGACGACTGGTCGTGGTGCCCGACACCGTTGCCCGCTCACCGCAGGAGTTCCACGATCTGCTGGTGCGCGAACAGGTCTCGGTGTTGACGCAGACCCCGTCGGCGGTCTTGATGCTGCCAGTGGACGGCCTGGAAACGACGGCGCTGGTGATCGGAGCGGAGGCCTGCCCGCCCGACTTGGTGGACCGCTGGGCTCCTGGGCGGATGATGGTCAACGTCTACGGCCCTACCGAGACCACGATGTGGTTGTGTGCCAGCGCGCCCTTGGCGGCCGGATTGGGGGCGCCACCGATCGGCGTGCCGACGGCATGGGCTGCGTTCTTTGTGCTGGACGAATGGTTGCGTCCGGTGCCCGCGGGTGTGGTCGGCGAGTTGTACCTGGCCGGTGCGGGTGTGGGCGTCGGGTACTGGCGTCGCGCGGGTCTGACCGCGTCTCGGTTCGTGGCCTGCCCGTTCGGCGCTCCGGGTACGCGGATGTATCGCACCGGCGACCTGGTGCGCTGGCGTGCGGACGGACAGCTCGACTACCTTGGCCGTGCCGACGAGCAGGTCAAGATACGCGGATATCGTATTGAGCTCGGTGAAATCCAATCAGCGCTGGCCGCTGTGGACGGGGTGGGGAACGCGGCGGTGATCGCCCGCGAGGACCGTCCTGGCGAGAAGCGTCTGGTCGGATACATCACCGGAAGCACCGATCCGATCGCGGCGCGGGCGGCCTTGGCCGAACGGCTGCCGAGCTATATGGTTCCCGCCGCGGTGATGACCTTGGCCGCGTTGCCGATGACGGTCAACGGCAAGCTCGACGTTCGTGCGCTACCGGCCCCGGACTATCAGGATGTCGATCACTACCGTGCACCGGTTGGCGCGGTGGAGGAGATTCTCGTCGGAATCTACGCGCGCGTGCTGGATGTCGCACGGGTGGGCGTCGACGACTCGTTCTTCGATCTGGGCGGTGACTCCGTATCGACCATGCGCCTGGTCGCGGCCGTCAACGCGGCTCTGAATGCCGATCTCTCCGCACGCACCGTGTTCGAGGCACCCACTGTCGCACAGTTGGCTCCGCGTATCGGTGAGGGAACGGGGCGCCTGGATCCGCTGGTGGCGGGAGATCGCCCCACCGTGATCCCGCTGTCCTTCGCCCAGAACAGGTTGTGGTTCGTCGACCAATTGCAAGGACCCTCGCCGGTTTACAACATGCCCGTGGGTTTGCGGCTGCACGGACCGCTCGATGCCGAGTCACTGGGCGCGGCTCTGGGCGACGTGGTCGATCGTCATGAAAGCCTGCGCACGCGCTTCGAGGCCGTCGGCGGGTCCCCACGACAGGTGGTTTCGGTCGGCCCGGTGGACTTCGGTTGGACGGTCATCGATGCCACGGGCTGGCCGGCAAGCCGATTGGATGAGGCAGTGGCCGCCACCGTTTGTCACAGTTTCGATTTGGCGTCCGAGATACCAATGCGCGCAAGACTTTTCCGTGTAGGCGAGGAAGAACATGTGCTGGTGGCCGTGGTGCACCACATCGCGGCGGACGGTTGGTCGCTGACCCCCCTGGTGCGCGACCTGAGCGTCGCGTACGCCAGCCGGTGTACGGGCCGGGTACCGGACTGGGAGCCACTACCGGTGCAGTACGTCGATTACACGCTGTGGCAACGTGCACAGCTGGGCGACCTGGATGACAGCAAAAGCCCGATCGCGGCACAGCTGGCCTACTGGGAGGATGCGCTTGCCGGTCTGCCCGAGCGTGTGACACTGCCCACCGATCGGCCTTACCCGCCGGTTGCCGATCAGTGCGGCTCCACCGTAGAAGTTCAGTGGTCGGCCGAATTGCAACAGCAGGTGCGCACGGTGGCCGGTGAACATGGTGCGACCAGCTTCATGGTGCTGCAGGCCGCGCTAGCCGTGCTCTTGGCCAATCTCAGCGGCACATCCGATGTGGCCGTGGGCTTTCCGATTGCAGGGCGCCGCGACCCCGCATTGGACGATTTGGTCGGCTTCTTCGTCAACAACTTGGTGCTGCGTATCGACCTGGCCGGTGATCCCACGGTGGCTGAGCTGCTGGCTCAGGTTCGCCAGCGCAGTCTGGCCGCCTACGAGCATCAGGACGTGCCCTTCGAGGTCTTGGTGGAACGGCTCAATCCAACGCGTAACCTGACCCACCACCCGCTTGTGCAGGTGGCATTGGCCTGGCAGAACCTACCCGGAAACCCCGGCGGTCCCGTCGACGGTCTGCGTCTGGGTGATCTGCGGGTGACGCCTCTGCCGGTGGACACGCAGACCGCCCGCATGGATCTGACCTTCTCGCTGGGGGAACGCTGGACGGTGGCGGGCGAGCCCGCCGGGATCGGTGGTGCGGTGGAATTCCGGACCGACGTGTTCGACGCACGTACTGTCGAGACGCTCCTCACGCGATGGCGGCGGGTGGTGGCGGCGATGACAGAGGATCCCGCCCAAAGGATCTCGTCCATCGATCTACTCGACGCGGCCGAACATGCCCGCATTGGCGTATGGGGTAACCGGGCATCTCTCATGCGGCCTACGGCCTCCCACGGATCAATTCCCGCATTGTTCGCCGATCAGGTCGCCAGGGTTCCCGATGCGGTCGCGATCAGTTTCGGCGGCCGCCAGACGACGTATCGGGAACTTGACCAGGCAGCGGATCGCCTGGCGCACAACCTTGTGGCACACGGCGTGGGTAGGGGTTCCTGCGTCGCGCTTTTGGCGGAACGCTCGCCGGAGGCCATCGTGGCCATGCTGGCGGTGCTCAAGACCGGGGCGGCGTATCTGCCGATCGACGCCGCGCTACCCGATGCGCGAATCGAATTCATGATCGCCGACGCCGCATCGGCCGTTGCGATCACGACGGCGGGTCTGACCGATCGCATGACCGGGTATGACCTGTTGGTCGTCGAGGTGGGCGATATCGCGGGGATGGTGTCTCCCGCCGTGTCTGCGTTGCCACCGCCGTGTCCGAACGATATCGCCTACGTCATTTACACATCGGGCACCACCGGCGTCCCCAAGGGTGTGGCGATCACACACAGCAACGTGACCCAGTTGATGGGTACCCGGGACACGTTCTTGGCGGGACAGGCGTGGGCGCAGTGGCATTCGTACGCATTCGACGCCTCGGTAGAAGAAATCTGGGGAGCGCTACTGCACGGTGGACGGTTGGTGGTGGTGCCGGAGTCGGTGGCGCGCTCACCGGAGGATCTCACCGCACTGCTCGTCGCGGAAAAGGTCGGCGCATTGAGCCAGACGCCTTCTGCGGTGGCCACGTTGGCGCCGGAGTCCTTGGCATCGGTGTCACTGTTGGTCGCCGGTGAGCCCTGTTCCGCGGAAGTGGCGGACCGTTGGGCGCCCGGACGGCTGATGGTCAATGCGTACGGGCCGACCGAGACCACAATTTGTGCCTCCAGGACAGCGCCTTTGGCGGCAGGATCGGGGCCGCCGTCGATCGGCGCACCGGTCCCGGGCGCGGCGATGTTCGTGCTGGATGGGTTGTTGCGTCCGGTGCCACCCGGTGTTGTCGGGGAACTCTATATTGCAGGCGGTGGCGTGGGCGTCGGGTACGTGGGCCGGACCGGTCTGACAGCTGCGCGCTTCGTGGCCTGTCCGTTTGTCGGCGCAGGAACGGCCGGGCAGCGGATGTACCGCACGGGTGATCTGGTGCGCTGGGACACCGATGGTCAGCTGCGGTACCTGGGCCGCTCCGATGAGCAGGTGAAGATCCGTGGATATCGCATCGAGCTCGGTGAAGTCCAGACGGTGTTGGCCGGGCTGGACGGGGTTGAGCAGGCGGCCGTGATTGCGCGCGAAGACCGGCCCGGCGATAGACGTCTGGTGGGTTACGTGACCGGGACGGCGAATCCGGCCAAGTTGCGCACGCAGCTGGCCGAACAGTTGCCGAGCTATATGGTTCCCGCCGCAGTGGTGGTAGTGGAGGCATTGCCGATCACCGTCAACGGCAAGCTCAACACACGCGTCTTGCCGGCGCCGGAGTACCGCGACATCGATCGCTATCGCGCCCCGGGAACTCTCACGGAGGAGATCCTGGCAGGAATCTACGCGCGAGTGCTGGGCGTGGAACGTGTCGGAGTGGATGACTCCTTCTTCGATCTGGGTGGGGATTCCTTGTCCGCGATGCGGCTGATCGCTGCGATCAATGCCGACCTGAACTCCGCCGTGTCGGTGCGTACCGTGTTTGAGGCACCGACGGTGGCCCAGTTGGCACCTCGCATCGGTGCGGAATCCGACCGGCTCGGTTCGTTGGCCGCCGTCGAGCGCCCCGTACAGGTTCCGCTGTCGTTCGCTCAATCGCGATTGTGGTTCCTCGACCAATTGCAGGGCCCGTCGCCGGTTTACAACATGGCTACGGCCCTGCGCATCAGCGGTGCCCTGGATGTCGATGCGTTGGGTGCGGCACTGGCAGATGTCGTAGCCCGTCACGAAAGTCTGCGCACCCTGTTCCAGGTCACGGATGGGGTGCCGTATCAGTTGGTGGTGCCATTCGAGAGGGCTGGCTTTGGCTGGGAAGTTGTCGACGCCACTGGTTGGACGGCGGGACAGTTGCACGAGGCCATCGGTACGGCAGCGCGGCACGTGTTCGACCTGTCCAGTGAAATACCCTTGTGGGCCAAACTCTTCCGGATAACCGGTGACGAGCACGTGCTGGCGGCAGTGGTGCACCACATCGCGGCCGATGCCTGGTCGATCACCCCGTTGATGACCGACCTTGGCGTGGCCTATTCCAGCCGTTGCGCGGGCCAGGCCCCGGGGTGGACACCGCTGGCGGTGCAGTACATCGACTACACCCTGTGGCAGCGCGCCGAATTCGGAGATCTTGAGGACGGCGACAGCCGCATCGCGAAGCAGGTGGCGTATTGGCAGGAAGCGTTGGCGGGGATGCCCGAACGGGTGGAGTTGCCGACCGACCGGCCCTATCCGCCGACCGCGGACCAGCGCGGCGCCACCGTATCCCTGGAGTGGCCTGCTGCACTTCAGGAGCAGATTGCCCGATTGGCCCGGGAACACAATGCGACCAGCTTCATGGTGCTGCAGGCCGCCCTCGGCGTGCTGTTGGGCAAGCTCGGCGGCAATACGGATGTGGCTGTGGGATTCCCGATCGCGGGGCGCCGCGATCCCGCTCTTGATGAGTTGATCGGCTTCTTTGTCAACACCTTGGTGCTGCGCCTGGATCTGGTCGGCGATCCGACGGTCTCCGAGTTGCTCGCCCAGGTGCGGGGACGCAGCCTGGCGGCTTACGAGAATCAGGATGTGCCGTTCGAGGTTCTGGTGGAGCGCCTCAACCCCACCCGCTCCCTGACGCACCACCCCCTGATCCAAGTCGCGCTGGGTTGGCAGAACGTCCCCGGACAGGACAGCACCTCCGGCTCCGGGCTGGCCCTCGGTGATCTGGAGGTCGCTCCGCTGGCTGCGGACACCCAGACCGCGCGCATGGACCTGAGTTTCTCGCTGGCTGAACGTCATACGCAGGCGGGCGATCCGGCAGGGATCGGCGGCACAGTGGAGTTCCGTACCGACGTATTCGACCGATCCAGCATCGAAGTGCTGATCGACCGGCTTGAGCGGGTGCTAGTGGCGATGACCGCCGATGCGGGCACACGTCTTTCATCGATCGATCTGTCCGATGCCGATGAACACGCGCTCCTCGACGCGGTGGGCAATCGCGCGGCACTACAGCGGACGGCGGACATCCCGGTGTCGGTGCCCGCCCTCTTCGCCGAACAGCTGCTGCGCGCACCCGACGCGGTGGCGATCACATCTGGCGCGCGTTCGGTGACGTACAAGGAACTGGACGATGCGTCGAACAAGCTGGCATACAAGCTGATAAGCGCGGGAGTGGGCCCCGGCGAATGCGTAGCCCTGCTACTGGAGCGATCCGCGGGAGCGATCATCGCGATGCTGGCGGTGCTGAAGACCGGGGCGGCATATCTGGCGATCGACCCGGTGATGCCTTCGGCTCGTATCGATTTCATGTTGTCCGACGCGGCACCGATTGCCGCGGTGACAACCGGTGGCCTCGCCGACCGCTTCGCCGGCCGCGGGTTGGTGATCATCGATATCGATGACGCGGACGGGGCGGATGACTGCATGGCGGGCCGTCAACGGTGCCGGGTGGTCCCGGATCCGGCCCCGGAGAACATCGCCTATCTCATCTACACGTCGGGCACCACGGGTGTGCCCAAGGGTGTGGCCGTCACTCACCACAATCTGGCGCACTTGGCGCGGTCGACTCCCGATCACCTGCCGGTCGATCAGGTGTGGACGCAGTGCCATTCCTACGCCTTCGACTTCTCCGTGTGGGAGATCTGGGCCGCGCTGCTGAGAGGCGCCCGCCTGGTGGTGGTACCCGAGTCGATCGTGACGTCGCCCGAGGACTTTCACGCTCTGCTGGTCGATGAGCGGGTGAACGTGCTCACCCAAACTCCCTCGGCGGCAGGGGCGTTGTCGCCTCATGGTCTGGAGTCGGTGTCATTGCTTCTCGGCGGCGAGGCTTGCCCGGGCGAGGTGGTGGATCGTTGGGCGCCCGGTCGGACGGTCATCAACGCCTACGGGCCAACCGAAATCACGGTGTACGCATCGATGAGTGCGCCGCTGACGCCCGGCTCGGGTGCGGCGCCCATCGGTGCGCCCGTGCCGACCTCCGCGCTATTCGTTCTCGACGAGTGGATGCGGCCGGTACCGGTTGGCGTCGTTGGCGAGCTGTACGTTGCCGGTGAGGGTGTGGCCTGCGGATATTTGGGGCGTCCTGCTCTGACGGCGTCGTGCTTCGTGCCATGTCCTTTCGGGGAGCCCGGTACGCGTATGTACCGCACCGGTGACCTGGTGCGCTGGCGTGCCGACGGACAGCTCGACTATCGCGGGCGGGCCGACGATCAGGTCAAGATCCGGGGCTATCGCATCGAGCTCGGCGAGGTGCAAGCGGCGTTGGCGGTACTGGATGGTGTCGCACAGGCCGTGGTGGTGGCGCGGGAGGACCACCCGGGTATCACGCGCCTGGTCGGGTATGTCACGGAATCGGTGGCCGGGGTGGTGGATCCGGCCGGCGCGCGAAATGTCTTGGCCGAACGTGTGCCCGGATACATGGTCCCGAGTGCCGTTGTTGTCCTGGAAGCATTGCCGTTGACGGTGAACGGCAAGCTGGACAGCCGAGCCTTGCCTGCGCCCGAGTATCAGGACACAGATCGCTACCGTGCTCCAGCCGATGCCATCGAGGAAACGCTGGCCGGCATCTACGCCCAAGTTCTCGGGCTTGACCGGGTCGGAGTCGACGAATCGTTCTTTGACCTTGGCGGGGACAGCATCCTGTCGATGCAGGTGGTTGCCCGGGCACGGGCGTGTGGTGTGACATGTCGGCCACGGGACATCTTCGTGGAACAGAGTGTGGCCCGACTTGCGCGGGTCGTCGGGATGGCCGGTGATGACGCAGGTCCGGCGGACGAGGGCGTCGGACCGGTAGCGGCGACCCCAATCATGCGGTGGCTGTATGAGGTCGAAAACACGGGGGGCCCGATCGAGCAGTTCAACCAGACGGTGGTCATCCAGGCCCCACCGGATGTTACCGAGTCCGATGTGGAGATGGTCTTGAGTGCGCTGCTCGACCGCCACGCGATGTTGCGGCTGCGGTCGCAAGATTGCGCGCTGACTGCTGCCGAGAAGGGCTCGGCAGCAGCCTATTTGACATCGATCGAGACGCTGTCCGATGAGGAGCTGGTGGCGGCACGAGCGCGGCTGAATCCGGCGATCGGTCAGATGGTCAGTGCGCTGTGGGTGACATCGACCAATCATCTGGTGTTGGCCATTCACCATCTGTCGGTGGACGCGGTGTCGTGGCGGATCCTGCTGGAGGATCTCAACATCGCCTGGGCGCAGCATCGCCAAGGGAAACCGGTGGAATTGCCGACGACCGGAACATCATTCGCCCGCTGGGCGGCGCTGCTCGGTAACCACGCTCATACCGCAACCGTCGTGAGTGAGGCCGATCGCTGGCGGCGGGTGGTGGCGACCCCGCCCACGTTGCCAGCGGCACGGCCGGAGCTGGACACATATGCCAGCGCCGGCCACCTCACGATGTCACTGGATGTCGAGACGACCCGTGCGCTGCTGGGTGAAGTCCCGGCCGCCTTCCACGCCGGGGTCCAGGATGTTCTGTTGATCGCCTACGCGTTGGCGTTGACCGAGCTCCTGGGCGTCACATTGCCGGTCGGTATCGACGTCGAGGGTCACGGTCGCATCGAGGATTTGGAAGGGTTGCCCGCGGGTATCGACCTGTCGCGTACGGTGGGCTGGTTCACGACGAAATACCCGGTGTCGCTTAAAGTCTCGGATCATGCGGGACCAGCCGGCAACAGATTGTCCTGGGATCAGGTGGTGGCCGGTGATCCGGCACTCGGCCGGATCGTCAAGGACGCCAAGGAACAACTGCGCGCGCTGCCCGAGGGCATCACCTACGGACTGCTCCGGTATCTCAACGCCGATATCGACCTGTGCGGCGCCGACCCGACCATTGGATTCAACTACCTTGGCAGGCTGGGGGCCATCGGCGCCGCTCAAGCGGAGGCCTTCGCGGAACTGTGGCAGGTCAGCCACGACGGGGCCGCTGTGGCGGCAGCCGCCGCGGCCATACCCATGCCGCTGGGCCACACCGTCGAACTCAACGCGAGCACTGCCGAAACAGCCGAGGGGCCAAGCCTTCACGCCGCGTGGACCTGGGCGCCGTCTGTGCTGGACGAAGTGCAGGTCGGCAGACTCGGCCAGCTGTGGTTCGACGCCCTCACCGGGATCTGCGCGCATGTGCGCGGCGGCGGCGGCGGACTGACCCCGTCCGACATCCTTCCGGCCCGGCTCGCGCAGCGGGATATCGACGAGCTCAGCCGGGATCACCTGATCGGCGATGTGTTGCCGCTGACGCCGTTACAACGCGGGCTGTTGTTCCAGACCAATGCAAGTCGTGGAAACGGTGACGACGTGTACGCCATGCAATTGGAGGTCACGGTCACCGGCCCGCTGGACGTTCATCGGTTGCGTGAGGCCGTGGTCACCGTGGTCGACCGCCATCCCAACCTTGCGGCACGGTTCGACAAACGATTTGACGAGCCGGTGCAAATCATCCCTGCCAGCCCCGAAGTGCCCTGGCAGTTCCTCGAAACATTCTCGGAAGCAGACGATGTCGATCCGAGACTGCGCGAGCTGTGCGCCACTGAGCGCGCTTTGGTCTGCGATCTGGCGCGGGAACCTGCGTTCCGTGCTGCGTTGATCCGCACCGCCGAGAATGAACATCGGTTCGTCATGACCTATCACCACATCGTGCTCGACGGCTGGTCGCTGCCGATTCTGTTGCAGGAGATATTCGGCAGCTACTACGGACATCGACTTCCTGCCGCGGGGTCTTACCGCAGGTTCGTGACATGGCTGGCCGATCGCGATATCGATGGCGCACGCAAGGTTTGGCGCGAAGTCCTGGCGGGATTCGGCACCCCGGCGCTGGTTGCCCCCAAGGGGCGGCCTCCGGGACGACGAACTACCGAAACATTCCAGGTGTCCGCCGAAACCTTCAGCGCTGTTCATGAACTGGCACGCGCGCAGCACACCACCGTCAATACCGTGTTGCAGGCTGCATGGGCTCAGGTACTGATGTGGTTGACGGGACGACACGACGTCGCTTTCGGTATCGCTGTCTCCGGTAGATCGGCGGAGGTTGCGGGCGCGGATTCGATGGTCGGTCTGTTGATCAACACCGTGCCGGTGCGAGTCGCCGTGACCCCGGAGAGCACCATCGCCGACCTGCTCGAGAACCTGCAGCGCCAGCACAGCGACACTCTTGAGCATCAGCATTTGGCACTCAGCGAGATTCAGCATGCGGCCGGTCACGACCAGCTGTTCGACACCTTGTTCGTCTATCAGAACTATCCGGTGGAAGCAGTGGCGTCCTCGATGGCCGATGGACTTGCCATCACCGAGGTCAACGGTCGCGAGTACAACCACTATCCGCTGACGCTGCAAGCCATGCCCGGGAGTGAGCTGGTTCTGCGCGTCGAATTCGACACCGGCCTGTTCGGTGCGGATCGAGTGAGAAAGGTCGTCGAGAGGTTCCGGCGGGTGCTGGAGGCCATGACGGGGGAGGTGCGGTCACAGTGAAAGCCGACGCAACCAGGCGCTTGTTGTCTATGGATCTGGGTGATGTCGACGAACGCGCAGAATGGGATGAGTGGGGTAACCGGGCGGCTTTGAGCAGGCCCGCGACCTCGGTGTCGATTCCGGAGCTGTTCGCCGAGCAGGTGTCACGTCATCCGGGAGCGGTGGCGGCAAGTGCAGGCAGTAGCCATATCTCGTATCGCGGTCTGGATGAGGCATCGAATCGTCTGGCGCACTTGCTGGTTACGCACGGTGTGGGGCCTGGACAACGGGTGGCAATACTGTTGTCCCGATCGATCGAGGCTGTCGTCACGATCATGGCAGTGCTGAAGACCGGTGCGGCGTACGTGCCGATCGATCCCTCGGTGCCCGATGCACGGCTGGAATTCGTTCTTACCGACGCCACTCCGGCCGTTGCCGTGACCACCCCCGATCACGCCAGTCGGCTGACCGGTCATGGGTTGGCGGTCGTGAATGTCGACGATGTCTCGGTAGACAGCGGGGCCGCCGACTGCCTGCCGCTTCCGACGGCGCCGCGAGGCGATGACATTGCGTACCTGATCTACACCTCGGGCACCACCGGTGTGCCGAAAGGTGTTGCCATTGCGCATCACAACGTCACACGTTTGTTGTCGGCTATTGACTCGGCACTGGTGTGCACGCCGGGGCAAGTGTGGTCACACAGTCATTCGTTGGCGTTCGATTTTTCGGTGTGGGAGATATTCGGCGCACTGTTGCATGGCGGGCGACTGGTGGTGGTTTCGGATGTGGTGGTTCGCTCACCCGATCGGTTCCATGCACTACTCGTCGACGAGCAGGTCGGGGTGCTGAGCCAGACGCCGTCGGCCTTTCATGCGTTGCAAGCCGTGGATGCGACCCAATCGCGTGGCCGCCAGCTCGGGCTTGAGGCAGTGGTGTTCGGTGGGGAGGCACTGGATCCGGCGCTATTGGAGAGTTGGCTTTCCGATCATCCGCAATCGCCGCGGTTGATCAACATGTACGGAATCACCGAGACGACAGTGCACGCCTCGCTCCGTGAGATCGTCGCGGCCGATGTCGGCGGTGGAGGTAGCCCGATCGGGTCGCCGTTAGAACACCTGGCGTTTTCGGTGCTGGACGAGTGGTTGCAGCCGGTGTCGGTCGATGTGACGGGCGAGTTATATGTCGCCGGAGCAGGTTTGGGCTATGGCTATATGGGGCGAGCGCCTCTGAGTGCCACGCGATTTGTGGCCTGCCCGTTCGGGGAACCGGGTACCCGGATGTATCGCACCGGCGACTTGGTCAGTTGGGGGCCAGACGGCCAGCTGAGGTACCTTGGGCGCGCCGACGAGCAGGTCAAGATTCGTGGTCATCGCATCGAGCTTGGCGAGATCCAGTCGGTGCTACAGGGTTTGGACGGTGTCACGCAGGCGGCGGTTATCGCCCGTGAAGACCGTCCCGGTGATAGGCGGCTGGTCGGCTACGTCACGGGCACCGCTGATCCCGCGCGATTGCGAGCTGCGTTGGCGGACAGGCTGCCGTCTTACATGGTGCCTGTCGCGGTGGTGCTGTTGCCCAACTTTCCGCTGACCGTCAACGGCAAGCTCGACAAGAAGGCACTACCGACTCCGGAGTATCAATCCGTCGATCGTTACCGTGCACCGGCCAATCCCACCGAGGAAATCCTGGCCGGAATCTACGCCCAAGTTCTGGGTCTGGATCGCGTCGGTGTCGACGACTCGTTCTTCGACCTGGGAGGCGACTCCCTGCTGGCCATGCGTCTGGTCGCGGCGCTGAACCGATCAATGGATGCGGGTTTGGAAGAACGCGCCGTGTTCGACGCACCCACGGTTGCCCAGTTGATGCGCCGACTCGGTGGAGACGAGGCTCGGCTGGAGCCGCTGATCGCCCGCGGGCGGCCCGACGTGATGCCGCTGTCGTTTGCGCAAAGCCGGCTGTGGTTCATCGATCAGTTGCACGGCCCCTCACCGGTTTACAACCTGGCGGTGGCCTTGCGACTCGAAGGGCGCCTCGATGTCGACGCGCTGAGGGCGGCGTTTGTAGACGTGCTGGATCGCCACGAGAGTCTGCGCACGTTATTCCCAGCGATCGACGGGGTGCCGCAGCAGCTGATCGTTCCCACCGGGCAGGCCGAATTCGGGTGGGACGTTGTCGACGTCTCCGGATCGCCGGAAGGCCGGTTGGAGGAATCGATCGCCGAAGCAGCTCAGCGCAGCTTCGACCTTTCGACCGAGATACCGCTGAATGCAAAGCTATTACGTATCGCGGAGGACGATCATGTGTTGGTAGCGGTGGTGCACCATATCGCTGCCGATGGCTGGTCGATCGGCCCGTTGGTGTCCGATCTGGGGGTGGCCTACGCGAGTCGATGCGCGGGACAAGTCCCTGACCGGAAGCCGCTGGCTGTCCAGTACGCGGATTACACGCTATGGCAGCGCGCACAGCTAGGCGACCTGGATGACAGCGACAGCCGCATATCTCGGCAGCTGGCATTCTGGGAAGACGTGTTGGCCGGGATGCCGGAGAGGTTGGCGTTGCCGACCGACCGTCCCTATCCGTTGGTGGCCGATCAAAGAGGCACACGGGTGAATGTGGAGTGGCCGGCGGAGCTGCAGCAGCAGGTCAATCGGCTGGCGCGGGAGCACAATGCGACCAGCTTCATGGTCGTCCAGGCAGCCCTGGCAGTGTTGTTCTCCAAGCTCAGTGCGAGTTCTGATGTGGCGGTGGGATTCCCGATCGCAGGGCGTCGAGATCCGGCGTTGGATGAACTGATCGGCTTCTTCGTCAATACCCTGGTGCTGCGGGTCGATCTTGCCGGCGACCCCACCGTCGCCCAGGTACTGGCTCAGGTACGAGCCCGAAGCCTGGGGGCTTTTGAGAACCAGGACGTGCCGTTCGAAGTGATCGTCGAGCGACTCAACCCGGCGCGGTCGCTGACCCATCATCCTCTCGTGCAGGTGATGCTGGCTTGGCAGAATATGCCCGGGCAGGTCGGCGATACCGACGGTGGATTGGCTTTGGCGGATCTTCGTCTGACTCAGCTCCCGCTGGACACGCACTCGGCACGTATGGACCTCTCGTTCTCATTGGCGGAATCATGGACCGAAGCCGTTGAGGCCAAAGGTATTTCGGGGACGGTCGAGTACCGCACCGATGTGTTCGACCGCAGCAGTGTCGAGACCCTGGTCGATCGATTACAACGTGTACTCGAGACCATGGCCACGGACCCGGCCCGGACGTTGTCGGCGATCGAGGTCTTGGACGCCGCAGAGCTCGCGCAGCTGGATGAGTGGAGTAACCGGGCGGCGTTGGCGAAACCCATAGCTTCGGTGTCGATTCCGGCTTTGTTCGCGCAACAGGTGTCTCGTGTGCCCGGAGCGGTCGCAGTCTGTTTCGAGGGCGCCCATCTCTCGTATCTGGAGTTGGATGAGGCGTCGAATCGGCTGGCACACTTGCTTATCGGGTGCGGAGCGGGTCCGGGGGAGCGGGTGGCGTTGCTTTTCTCCCGGTCGATCGAGGCTGTCGTGGCCATCATGGGTGTGCTGAAGACCGGTGCGGCGTATGTGCCGATCGATCCCTCGGTGCCCGATGCGCGGCTGGAGTTCGTGCTGTCCGACGCCGAGCCGGTTGTCGCGGTGACCACCGCCGAGCTGGCGGGACGATTGGACAAGTGTGGGGTGGCTGTTGTCGATGTCCATGATCCGGAGGTGACCGTCCAACCGGCGAGTGCCCCGATGGCCGAACTGCGCGCCGATGACGTCGCGTATGTAATTTACACCTCCGGTACTACCGGTGTGCCGAAAGGTGTTGCTGTTCCGCATGGGAACGTCACCCGACTCCTGCACGCGGTAGACGGCGATCTGGAGTTGTCGGCAGGGCAGGTGTGGGCGCAAAGCCATTCGTTGGCGTTCGATTTCTCGGTGTGGGAGATCTTCGGCGCGCTGCTGCATGGTGGGCGGCTGGTGATTGTGTCCGAGTCGGTGGTGCGGTCGCCGGAAGAATTTCATGAACTACTGATCGATGAGCAGGTCAGTGTGCTGAGTCAGACGCCGTCGGCGTTCTATGCGCTGCAGACCGTGGACGCGCTGGCTGTTGAGCCGCTCGGACAGCTGGGTCTGGAGGTGGTGGTGTTCGGCGGCGAGGCGTTGGAGCCCCAGCGCTTGAAGCCGTGGCTGGAGCGGCATCCGCTGATGCCGCGCTTGATCAATATGTATGGGATCACCGAGACGACGGTGCATGCCTCGTTCCGTGAGGTCGTTGCCGCCGACCTGGAGGGTACCGTCAGCCCGATTGGGGTACCACTGGCTCACCTGGGCTTCTTCGTGCTCGATGGGTGGTTGCGTCCGGTCCCAGCCGGTGTGGTCGGCGAGTTGTATGTGGCCGGTGCGGGTTTGGGTTATGGCTATGTGGGCCGGACCGGTCTGACCGCCTCCCGATTCGTGGCCTGTGTGTTCGGGGAACCGGGCACCCGGATGTACCGCACCGGTGACATGGCGTGCTGGGGTGCCAACGGACAACTGCAGTATGCCGGTCGTGCCGATGAGCAGGTCAAGATCCGGGGCCATCGCATCGAGCTCGGTGAGATCCAGTCGGCGTTGATGGCTCTGGACGGGGTCGAGCAGGCGGCGGTGATCGCCCGAGAGGATCGACCCGGCGACAAGCGATTGGTCGGGTACATCACCGGTGGCGCCGATCCGAACAAGATCCGTACACAATTGGCCGAGCGTCTTCCGAGCTACATGGTGCCTGCCGCAGTGGTTTCGCTGACGGTGTTGCCGCTGACGGTCAACGGAAAACTCGACAAGAAGGCCCTACCCGCACCGGAATACGCCGATATCGATCATTACCGCGCTCCGGGGACACTCATTGAGGAGATCCTGGCAGGCATCTATGCGCAGGTGTTGGGCCTAGAACGTGTTGGTGTCGACGACTCGTTCTTCGACCTGGGCGGCGACAGCATCTCGGCCATCCAGGTTGTCTGGCGCGCCCACGGCGCGGGTCTGGTCGGGCGCCCCCGCGACATTTTCGTGCAGCAGACGGTGGCCCGGTTGGCGCGGGTGGTCAGGATGGCCGATAGCACCGACGCTGTGGCTGATGAGGGTGTTGGTTCGGTGGTTGCGACGCCGATTATGCGGTGGCTCAGGGGGATTGAGGGGCCGATTGGTGAGTTCAATCAGACGGTGGTGTTGCAGGCTCCTGGTGGGGTGACTGAGGCTGCGGTGGTCATCTTGTTGCAGGCGTTGCTTGATCGGCATGCGATGTTGCGGTTGCGTGCTGAGGATGACGGTGTTGGTGGCTGGTTGTTGACGGTTCCTGAGCCGGGGTCGGTGGATGCCGCTGGGTGTGTGCAGACGGTGGATGTGCTGGGTGATGAGGCTGTGGTGGCGGCGCGGTCGCGGTTGGATCCGGCGGCCGGGGTGATGCTCAGTGCGCTGTGGGTGGCATCGACGAGTCAGCTGGTGCTGATTGTGCACCACCTGGCCGTCGACGGCGTCTCCTGGCGAATCCTCCTGGAAGACTTGACCATCGCCTCGACGCAGCTGCGCGGTGGGCAGCAGGTGCTGCTACCGCCACCGGGCACATCGTTTCGGCGGTGGGCCGATCGGTTGGCCGAATATGCTCTTCTTCCGGACGTGACCAGTCAGGCTGAGGCCTGGCGGCAGGTGGGTGCGATCCCGTCGGCTTTGGCGGCGCCCAAGCCTGACGAGGATACGTTCGCCACGGCGGGGTACTTGACGGAGTTTCTGGATGCCGAGACCACGCACATGCTGCTCGGTGAGGTGCCCGCGGCGTTCCACGCAGGCGTACACGAGATTCTTTTGATTGCCTTTGCTTTGGCGTGGGCACAACACCTGGGAACTGGCGCGGCCCCGATTGCGATTGATGTGGAAGGCCATGGTCGTCAGGAGGAGTTGGCGCAGCTGGGTGGGGCCGGCGATGGCGGTGTGGATTTGTCGCGCACGGTGGGGTGGTTCACCACGAAGTATCCGGTGTCGTTGGCTGTGGGTGGGTTGCGTTGGACGCAGGTGGTGGCCGGGGATGCGGCCTTGGGTGCGGTGATCAAGGATGCCAAGGAGCAGCTGCGGGCTCTGCCTGATGGCCTGACCTATGGGTTGTTGCGTTATCTGAATCCCGAGGTGGATCTTCCCGAAACCGACCCCGCCATCGGATTCAACTACCTCGGACGACTCGGCGCTCCGGCGGCCTACGCGTCCGGAGATGTATGGCGTTTCAGTCAAGAAGGAGTGTCGCTGAGCAGCGCGGCCGGTGCGATGCCCATCGCCTTGCCGCACACCGTCGAGCTCAACGCGGTCACCATCGATACCGACACCGGCCCACACTTGAATGCCACCTGGACATGGGCGCCGACGGCGCTAGATCGCATGGCGGTCACTCGGATCAATCGATTGTGGTTCGATGCCCTGGCCGGAATCTGCGCCCATGTGCGAAGGGGCGGAGGGGGATTGACTCCCTCGGATATCCTTCCTGCCAGGCTCGGCCAGCAGCAGATCGACGGGTTGCAGCGCCAATTCCCGATCGCTGATGTGCTGCCGCTGACCCCCTTGCAGCAGGGACTGCTGTTTCATGCGGGCCTCGCGAATTGCTCCGGGGACGATGTGTACGCGGTGCAGTTCGATATCGCGTTGAGCGGCCCGCTCGATCCGGCCAAACTCGGCGATGCCGTGCAGGCGGTGGTTGCCCGGCACCCGCACCTGGCGGCCCGCTTCTGCGACCAGTTCGAACAACCGTTGCAGATCATCCCGGCTGATCCCGCCGCGCCCTGGCGATACGTCGAGCTGACCGACGATGGACCAGGTTTCGGCGTAGACGAGCAGATCGAGCAGATCTGTGTCGCCGAGCGCGCCGCCGTCTGCGATCTCGCGGAGCAGCCGGCATTCCGGGCCGTGCTCATCCGCGTCGGAGAAGACCGATACCGGTTTGTGCTCACGAACCATCACATCGTGCTCGACGGCTGGTCGATGCCGATTCTGATGCAGGAGATTTTTGCCGGGTATCACGGTATGCGGCTGCCTGCGGCGGCGTCGTATCGAAGCTTTGTCACCTGGCTGGCCGAACGCGACCACAGCACCGCCCACGCGGCATGGCGTGAGGCGCTCGCAGGTTTCGATACCCCAGTGCTCGTTGGCCCACCCCAGAAATTGCAGTTTGGCAGGCGCAGTGTCGACTCCTTCCGGGTGCCATCGAAAACTACTCGGGCCCTTACGAAATTGGCGCGCTCGCATCAGACCACGGTCAGCATCGTGCTGCAGGGGGCCTGGGCGCTGCTGCTGAGCTCACTGACCGGCCAGTCCGATATCGCATTCGGTACCACGGTCTCGGGGCGACCGGCCGAGGTGCTCGGCGCGGAATCGATGGTGGGCCTGCTGATCAACACCATCCCGGTGCGCGCGACTCTCACACCGACCACCACCACCGCGGACCTGTTGCGGCAGTTGCAAAATACGCACAACGACACCCTCGAGCATCAACACCTGGCGCTCAGCGACATCCACCGCATCACCGGCCAGGACAGGCTGTTCGACACGGTCTTCGTGTACGAGAACTACCCGACCGACACCGGGACGGCCTCGGATATCAACGGGTTGGCGATTACCGGGTTCAGCAGTCGCGATTACTACCACTATCCCATCGCAGTGCAGGCCGGGCCGGGTCGCGAGTTGGAGCTTCGCGTCCAGTACGACACGGATGTCTTCGATGCCGAGAGCATCGAAGAGCTGATCGGGCGGTTCACACAGGTTCTGGTGGCGATGACCGCGCACCCGAGTCGCCGGCTGTCGGCTCTGGGTCTGTTGAACACAACCTGGGGAGAACGGTGGCGTGGCTGGACTGAGCGAGCTGTGGCGCCGTCTGTCGAAGCTAGGGAGACCAGCGGGACATACTGCCCTCCGTCCACCTTGAACGAACAGATCCTGTCCAGCATCTTCGCCCACGTGTTGGGGGTGGACCGTGTTGGGGTCGACGATTCGTTCTTCGACTTGGGCGGCGACTCGCTTGGGTCGATGCGTGTGGTCGCAGCGATCAACACCGCCCTGGATGCCAATCTGACGATGCTCGCGCTGTTCGATGCCCCGTCGGTCAGAAGCCTGGCCCAGCAGTTGGAAAACACCCACGCACGGTGACGACAGGAGGACGCGTGAAAGCCGTTGCCAGAGTGGTGGCATTCGGGATTGTCGAGCTCGCGGTGTTGGGATTGGTGCTGTTCCTGCTTGCCGGAACATTCACCTACTGGCAGGCATGGGCGTTTCTGGTGGTGTTCGCGTTGTCGACCTGGATCCCGAGTATCTACCTGCAGAGGGCGGATCCGGCAGCGCATCAGCGCCGTAAGCGCGCGGGCCCTGCGGCAGAAACCAGGACATTGCAAAAGGTACTCATCGGTGGCTGGTACTTGTCGTTGGTGGCCATGGTGATGGTCAGTGCCCTTGACCATCGCTTCGGCTGGTCCCCGGTGCCCGCGGCGATCTGTGTGGTCGGTGATGTGCTGGTTGCCCTTGGGCTGGGGGTGACGAGTTTGGTGGTCATTCAGAACAGCTTTGCGGCATCCACTGTTCAGGTGGAAGCCGACCAGCCGCTGGTCACCACCGGACTGTATGAGCTCGTGCGGCATCCGATGTACACGGGCAACGTGATTACCATCGTGGGATTTCCGCTGGCACTCGGCTCGTACTGGGGGCTGGTCTGCGCGGCGCCGGGCCTGCTCATGCTCGTCGTGCGCATCCGTGACGAGGAAGAGCTACTCATCGAGCGGTTGGACGGCTACCGCGAGTACACGCAGCGGGCCCGTTATCGCCTGATGCCATACGTCTGGTGATGGATTGGTCGGCGCGATTACGAGAACCATTGGGCACGTATGAATCCGGTGAGTAGCACTGCGAATCCGCCGATCTCGCCGCCGATCAACAGGGCCATGGACAGGTAGATTCCCGCGCCGGGATTTTCGAGCTGATTGGTGGTGTCGCGCAGTGCCCCGTGGAGGATGTAGCTGGCGATAGCGGCCACGAAGAAGAACACCAGGACCATCGCGGCGGTGATGTTCACCCAGGCGGGCCACGCGCTCAACTCGACGAATACCGCGGTGAGCAAGGTGGCGAACGAGTAGAGCAGTGCGGCGCGATGGGCGATATCGACGTAGGGGTGTGCGAGATGATCTGGGCTGGTGAGCATCTGGCGGTATTTCCAGATACCGAGTACCAGTGCGAGAAGGAAGATGAGTCCGGCCGCGAGCAGTGTTACCGCCGTGGCGGTGCTGAGTGCGGGGCCGGTGCTGATCATCACTCGACCCTACTGCGGTGCTCCCGCCGTACCTCAGGAAGGGGAAAGGTCGGTGGGAGCGCTCTCCGCCGACTCGGCTTGTCGGTCGGTGACGGCCCAACTTCCGAGAAGTGTGAGCCGCTCGGCTGTGGTGGAATTCGGCTCGGCGGTCATGACATACAGGTTGAGACCCGGGTGCCTTCGGCTCGTATCGAGACGGACTGGAGATCATCCGCCGGGCAGCGTCCAAGGATAAGCAACTCGTCGTCGCGCAGGGCTGGTCGCACTACGACCTCTATGACAAGCCGGAGCCGGTGGCGCTGGCATTGGCCGGGGTGATCCCCTTCTTCAAGAAGCACGTGTGGAACGGCTACACGCTGTCGTGCAGCCGTTCCAGGCCCACGATCAGGAGCCCTAGGCCAAACTCGAAGTCATCCTCGATCGACACGGCCAGAGACTGCCCGATGGCGAGCGTCATGGGGAAGTCGGCCATGTCGAGGCCTTGCACAAGCCGCATGAGCAGCGCGGGATCGGTGCCGCGGCTTTTGTGTTCCACACCCAGCTGTGTCGCGAAACCCAAGACGTATCGGCCCACGGTTGTGTATATGCGGGCGGCGTCCGCCGGGGTGAATCCTGCATTGACGAACAGCTTGAGCGTGCGTTCGCGCAGCGTGAAAACCTTCGGCCCCACGGGCAGCTGATCGGCCAGCAGTATCGCGACATTCGGGTGGCGCCGCATGGCATCGAACAACGCGCGGGCAGACAGCGCGCACGCGCGTTGCCAGTCCATGGCGGCGAGCTCCTCGTCATCGAAGTCGATCTCGCCGAATACCCGATCCACGACGTGTGCGACGAGTTCGGTGCGGTTCTCGAACCGCCGGTAGATGGTTGCCGTACCGGTATCGAGCCGGCGTGCCAGGGCGCGCATGGACAGCGCCTCGCCCCCTTCCTCGTCCACGATCCGTAACGCCGCCTCGACGATCGAATCCATGGGCAGGGGCGGGCGGCCACGCGTTCGTCGCTCGTCCGTCACGCCCGCCAGTATGTCCGTCTTGACAGCGCGGGGCAATTACGGCAACACTGTTGCCGTAATTCTGTTGGCGGGTACGGCCCAGGAGACCGCGACCGAGTTCACACAGCGCAGATGCGGTGGACTGACTCACGAGGGGTGTCGCGGACTTCCTTGGCCTCCTGCCTGGGAGCAGGCTCAAACAAGCAATCGGTCGACAGTCGACACAACGTGAGCGGCTCCGTCTTCGGCGGCCAGGATGTCGGCGAACCGACGGTTTCGATTTCTGAGTTCCTGATCGGTGACGGCGATGCGGATGGCATTGGCCAGCTGCTCGGCCGTCATGGTCCGTTGCCCGATGGTGTCGGCGCTGAGTCCGAGGTCCCTCAATCGTCGAGCCCAGAAAGGCTGATCGCCCAGGCCGGGTGCGGCGACAGTGGGTACTCCGGCACGTAACCCCGCAGCGGTTGTCCCCGCACCACAATGATGTACGACGGCGGCCAGCCGAGGGAACAGCCAGCTGTGCGGAACCTCGTCCACCATCAGGATTCCGTCGCCCCCGACGTCGATTCCCGCCCAGCCGGATTGCACAACGCCCCGCACACCGGCCAGGCGTAATGCATCTCGCACGAGCTCCGATATGCGCCGCGCCTGTACGGCCGAGGTCATCGTGCTTCCGAAACCGACGAACACAGGGGGTGCGCCGGCCGCGAGAAAATTGCCGAGTTCCACGTCAGGACGCCACTGCGGGTCAATCGCCGGCCACCAGTACCCGGCTACTTCCAGACCAGGGCGCCAATCGGTAGGTCGGGGCACGATATGAGGTGAGAAGCCATGCAAGACAGTCCATTGCGCATCGGATCGGATTCTGCGTAGCTTGCCGCCCGACATCTTCGGTAGGTCGAGATCGCGCCGAAGGCCTGCCACCACCCCGCCGTAGAGGTGATCGACCAGCCACGCGCCGGCGTCGGATGCCAGACGGTTACACGTCGACCCCGCCGACCAAGGCCCGAGTGCTGCCGGTGGAAAATCGCGGGTTGCGGAGAACGGCTGCATCCGAATACCTATGGAGGGAATGCCTTTGGCCTCAGCCAGTGGATGCCCGGCCAGTTCGGAGAACGGTGACAGCAGCAGTATGTCAGCGGGTAGGTCGTGTATCGCCGTCAGCAGTGCGTTGCCCAGCGACCGCATGCCGCGCGGGGCAAGAAATTCGGCAAGGCCCCTCGTGACGTTGACATCCGCGTCGTCGGATGGCGCGCCCGGCTCCGATATGCCACGAAAGTCCAATCCGCAGTTCGAAAATAGAGACGCGAAGCGGTCATACGCGGCGAATGTCACGTGGTGTCCGGCTTGAAGCAGGCGCACACCGACACCTGTCAACGGCGCGACGTCGCCGTGGCTGCCGACGGCGGCGATGACCACACGTGCCATCACCCACCCCGTACTACTCGCTGGAAGATCTTCACCACGTCTTCCGCATACCGGTTGGCGTCAAAATCGGGATCCTGCAGGATCTTCTCTACCACCGCGTTGACCGCCCCGCGCAATGCTATTGCGGTGGAATCGATGGGAAAAGAAGAGAATTCACCCGTCTTGCGCCCGGCGCGAAGAATTGCTGTCGGGTCGATCCTGGTCAGTTGTTCGGCCAGTTCGGGTGTTAATCCCAACTCGCGCAAGGGTTTTTCGGCACGCGGCTTGTAGCTGGTACCAAGCTGCGCCAAGGCGGCCAGCTGTATCCGGTGGGTATCGAAGTATTTGATGCTGGAACGGATGTAGACCGCAAGCTTGTCGGTCTGCGTTCGAGCCTGCTCAAGGGCAGGAGCGACAGCCTCGATGCCGGATCTGTACATCGAGGCGATCACCGCTTCGATGAGCCCGTCCTTGGTGCCGAAGTGGTAGAGCACCACGCTCATCGCGATGCCGGCGCGCTCGGCGACCTTGCGGACGGAGGTCTGCGGATAGCCCACCTCGGCAATGACCTCGATGGCACACGTGATGATCTGCTCGCGGCGAGCGACCTCGGTAAAGGTGCGTTCCCGGTCAGATTTAGATCGCATGATCGAAGTATAGATCAGTTGATCTAGTGTTGAGGGCCCATTAAGCCTGGTTAACGGTTGGTTAACGGCTATATATCATTTTTTCCAGACCCCAACCCCCATGGGGTACTCTGAGATTTAGCTGAGAATCAGTCGAATGTCTCATAAATTGGGAACCGGGTGAACCTTGAAGCCGTTGAACTGGGTGAATGCATCAACGTTGATGTCTCTGGCAAGTGATGTTCACTTCCTAGGCCATTAGCAAGATGACCGAGCGGAAAGGAAACACCACATGAAAAAGTCACTCGTTGCAATAGTGGGCGGCGCGGGCGTCACCGTCGCGGTCGCTCTGATGGGCGCGCCCGTTGCCTTGGCGGGTCCCACCCCTCCTCCGGTCTGTTACGCCGGCGAGACCAGTGTCAACGCCACTGAGCTGCGTCCTTGCGTGGCCCCGGGCGATGTCATCTATGAGCAGGGTGTCCACCAGCCGACCTACGAGGGCGCCAACCCGTTGGTTCCGCTGGGCACCAACCCGCACGTCCCCTATGGCACCAACAAGAACAACGCCTAGTTATTACGCATAACCGGCTTCATCTTCGTAGACGCAGAAGGAGCATCAGTCATGAAGAAGATCGTCACAGCAGCGGCCGCGGTGGTCGCTGCCACGGGACTTTCCCTGGCAACAGCGGCCGCCGCCCTCGCCGGCCCCACCTCAGATCCGGACGCGGTCATCAATGACCTGAAGTCCAACGGATACCGGGTGATCGTCACCAAGGTGGGCTCGGAGCATCCGTCGCAATGCACGGTTCAGGGAGTGTCACAGCAGTCCGGAGTCCAGAACGTGCAGCCGGGGCGCAACATGCGCAACCAGCCCACGACGGTCCCGACCGCTGGACAAAAGGTCGCATACGTCACGCTGGCCTGCTAGCTGCCCCCCGCCGGGCGGTGGCGACACCGGTAGATGAGTGTCCGTCGATGACCTCTCACGCCGTGTCGCCACTGGCCCGATGAGAATGCCTGGCGCGTGGTCATATCGGGACTCATTGCCGCGCAGCAAGATACGCATTCGCCCGCACGTATGAAGCGATGGGCCAGCCGATCCTTCACCCTACTGTGTGCTCAACTTTCTTGGCCCAAATCATTCTGGCCACAGCGACTTCGGCGCATCCGACAGATCTGTCGGCGCAAACATACGGACAGGAACCGAATTCGGGACGGCTGAAGTCCGACTGGTGATCGCCAGTCGGTACAAGCTGTCAGGTTTCTCGACACTCTCCGCGGAACTGATCGTGGTGTCTATTTCGTGCCCTTCTGCGGTGCCGGTGAACTCGAATGAGGTAGCGCGCAAGCCATCCCACCCAGTGAGACCCGTATAGCCCAAAAGGTGGGATAGGTAACAGAAATTTTCCTGCGTTAATACAACAGTTGCGCTGATGTGCAAGAAAAGTGACCAAAGTGGGTAGTGCACAGCAAATTTCGAATCAAAGGCGCTGAACATTCCACAAACCGACCATTTCCTGCAGGTTTGTCGGGTTGGACGAACGGCGAGACATGTACTACCGTAATCAGTAACACGTTGGCGGACAGTAATTCTCGCCATAATTCCCAGCAAATATGACGGAAGCCACATATTTTGGCAGGTCATCAAGCTGGTTGTTAGCGTCGCGTCCCATGTCTGATCTCGCTGCTTTGCTGGCGTTTATCCATCAGGTCTCGGGTACGCCATACATCTCGGGCGGAGACAGCGCACGGGGCACCGACTGCTCCGGCCTGGCTTCCTGGGTGGCCAACGTCGCCACCGACCGCCCCGCCTTCGGTTCTCGGTTCAACACGGGGAACCAGGAGCGCGCGCTTCTTGCACGTGGTTTCAAGTACGGCACCGCACCCGGTGCGTTGGTGATCGGCTGGAACGGCGGTCACACCGCTGTCACCCTGCCTGACGGCACTGCCGTCTCCAGCGGTGAGGGGGGTGGCGTGAAGATCGGTGGCGGCGGCGCCTACCAGCCTCAGTTCGGGCGCCACATGTACTTGCCCATGGACAACGAGGGAGCGGCAGAGCCCGCGCCGCTGGACGTGCCCGAGCATGCGGCGGGACCCGAGGTGATTCCCGCGACGGTGCTCGCACCCCAGCCCGAGCCCGCACCCGCCGAAGAAGCACCCGCGGAAGCGGATTCTGTAGAGATCTGACCGGCCTCTCAAGCTTTGACGCCATCCCACAATTGGGTTGCGCTCGTGTCGTCGCTCACTCGTCCCGATGGGCGGGAGATGCCCGCCAGCTATGTCACCAGGGCCGAGCTTGCCGTGGACGGTGGCTGGACCGCCGGATCTACTCTGCGGACGATCATGGGTCAGTGGGCCCGATCGCCGGTCCTCAGCAGCGCCAGTAGTTCCTCTGCGCACCGTTTCGGCAATTCCAGCTGTGGGAAATGCGTGGTGCCGTCCAGTCGTGCATAGCTGAACCAGGGATTGCGCGCCCGGAACTCCTCGTGCAGATCGTCGTAGGCGGTGCGCTCCGGCTTGCAGAAAACATGGTGCACGCGTCGCGGTTCGGACAATTTCTCCATCCGCGCCATGGGTGAACCCCAGGTCGCATACGCATCTTCGATAACCCGACCGGCGCGGGCCCACACATCGAATCCGAATCCGCCCATCTCCGAACGGATGTGTCTGTTGACTGCCTCGTTGCCGCTGCCGGCCAGCCAGGCGTCGAGGAACTCCAAGCGGCTCGACCGCCAGTTCGCCGGGTCACGGAACGCCCTTATGCCGTCGAGGAATTCGGCGGGGGCCTGCGACATGATGAGGTCCACGATCATGACACCCGGTACCCGCTCTGCGCCCAGCCGCTCGGCGAGCTCCAGTGCGGTCCACCCGGCATGGGCATGCGCGACGGGTACAAACGACTCCACGCTCAGGGCATCGAGTAACCCGATGACATCGGAAACCTGTTCTGCAAGACCGAAGTCGGCAGCGGGTGTGCGATCGACGCCATGGCCCCGCCAATCCATGCGGATCACGCGATGGTGGGGGACCAGATAGGGCATGAGTTCGTCGTATGCGCGGTGGTCGTGTCCCCACCCGGTGAGCAGCAGCAACGTGGGCCCGTTGTCCAGGCCTTGATCGTCAAAGGTGATCTGCGTGTCATCGATGGTGATGGTGTACATCAGCGGTCCGCCCTAGAGTCCCGTGTGAACGCGTACGGGGTGCACGTGCACGATCGCTTCGCCGGGGGCGCTGTGGTGCTCGTCCACGTAGAGCTCGGCGCGGTCGGCTCCCAGGTACCGGGAGGTGATGTCGATCAGTGTCGCTCGAACCTCGGATTCGTCGGATTCCACCTTGGCCTCACCCTGGAGCTGGACGTATAGGTAGGGCTCGGTTTGAGTCGCCACCGTGATGACCGCGCGCGGATCACGTTGCAAGGCCTTGACTTTACGAGAACTCAGGTGCGTGACGAACTGTAGGTGATCCTCGGCGAGCCGGTACCAGACGGGCAGAATCAGTGGCCGGCCGTCGACGCCGAGATATCCCAATTGCCCTATCAGGGCGGGCGTGGAGTCGAGGAACTTTCGGACGGCCGGATCGTGGATCGAGGTCATGGTTCCTCAACCTAGAATCTCATGTGCACTTGAGGTCAAATCCATAGCCCCGCTGTGCCGACACGCGTTGTCGTGGCGGATTTGTATCGCATACTTCCGCCATAAGGCGGCGTGTCGGGATAATGACGGCGTGACGCACAAGATCGCGGCAGGCCTGGCTGTGCTGGCATTCATCGTGTCTGGGCAGCCAGCGGGATACGCCCACGCCGATCCGCAGGCCTGTGTTCCGGGAGACCCGGCCCAGCCTCAGGCAGAGCTCTTCGCCACGAACAACACCGCGATCATCGCCGATCCTGCGGACGGGCGGCTGCGAGACCCACTTGACGATTTCTCGCTGCAGGTGAGCGCGATGACCGTTCAGAATTTTGTCCTCCCCGTGCGGTCGACGCCGGTCGACGGTGTCTATTGGTCGCAGGACACCAACCGCATGACCTATGAGCGTTCGCGTGCCTTCGAACTCGCCTGCGTGGATCGTGACGATCTGCACCGCATCGGTGAGCAGGTAGGCCAGCAGTTCAATCAGGAATCGGTGCTCACCTTCGAGTACCTGCCCGCCGGAGACGCCGGGATCAACGCGGTGGCAGTGGAGGTTCCGGGTGTCGACAGGGTTCGGTTCCACGACGCACTGGCCGCGGACAAGGCCGCGCGCGAGGCCCTGGCCGGAGGTTCGATCACCGAAGACGGGTGGTTGATCCTGATCGCGGACGCCGCCGACGTGAACGTCGCGAAACGCCTGGTCGGTGCCGCCGGTGGCCGTTGGCAGGACGCCACCCTGCGCTATGGAAAGCGTGAGTTCGTGGAGACTGCCAGCTGATCGTCTACCAGGTATCGACGACAGATCGTCTGGGCGGCAACGGTTCCCGCATGGCCGCGGCGAACGTCGAGGCGACGAGTGAGCGCGTCTCTGCCGGGTCGATCACGTCGTCGATCTCAAAGATCTGAGCGGCGTTGAGCGCCTTGGCGTTCTCTTGTGCCGCAGCGGTGGCTTGGCGCACGGCCTCCTCGCGGGCCTCCTCGTCGGGTATCGCCTCCAGTTCCTTACGTAGCCCCAGACGTACCGCCCCTTCCAGGCCCATCGGCCCCAGGTGCGCACCCGGCCAGGCAACCGTGAGCAGGGGCTCCTGCAGACTTCCGCCCGTCATGGCTTGTGCGCCAAGCCCATACCCGCGGCGCAGAATGACCGAGACCAGGGGCACGCGTAGCGCGGCTCCGGCGACGAGCATGCGCGAGGCGCGCCGGACCAGTGCGTCAGCTTCCGCGGCTGGACCGACCATGTATCCCGGGCAATCGACCAGCGAGAGCACCGGCAGCCCGAATGCGTCGCAGAGTTGCAGGAACCGTGCGGCCTTATCCGAAGCGGCGGCGGTGATCGCCCCCGCCATCACCATCGAATTGTTGGCGAGGACGCCGACGGCGCGGCCTTCGATGCGGGCGAGCGCCGTCACCATCTCAGGAGCGAACTTCTCGCGTAGGAAGGTCACCGAGCCGACATCGGCCAGCGTTTCGATGATCGGTGCCACGGGGTAGGCGCGCCGTGCACGCTCGGGAATCATGGTCCGCAAAGCGGTTTGGTCCGCACCTTCGCCGGAATCCGTTGCCCCCTGGAAATACCCGATGAGCCGCTTGGCGACGGCGACGGCCTGCTCCTCATCGTCCACCACCACATCGACGACACCGTTGGGGGACTGGACCGCCAGGGGTCCGACTTCGTCGGGGTGCACCTCGCCGAGCCCTCCGCCGGCGATCATGGCGGGACCGCCCATGCCGATCGACGTATCCCTGGTCGCCACGATCAGATCCGAGCAGCCCGCGATCACGGCATTGCCCGCGAAGCATCGGCCCTTGACCACCGAAATCCGCGGTACTACCCCCGACAGCGCCGCCCACAATTTGAACGCGCGCACGTCGAGCATCGAGACCACCGGGTAATCGGTATCGCCGGGCCGACCACCGCCACCCTCGGCGAAGAACACCGTGGGCAGCTTCATACGTTCGATCAGATCGAAGAGCCTGTCCTTCTTATGGTGCCCGAGCGCACCTTGGGTGCCGGCCAAGACGGTGTAGTCGTAGGACAGCACGGCGCACGCGCTGCGGTCGGGGCCGAACGTGTCGCTGTTGATGCGCGCCGTTCCCGCCACGAGCCCGTCCGCAGGTGTGCGGGCGATCAAGTCGGCGAGCTCTCGGCGGCCGCGTTGCGCGGCAATGGCGAATCGCCCGTATTCCACGAAGGATCCGGCGTCGACCAGATCGGCGATGTTTTCGCGGGCAGTGCGCCCGCCGGCTGCGTGGCGGCGCGCAACCGCGTCGGGGCGCGCGGCGTCCTCGGTGAGCGCACGCCTGGCTAGTAGCTCCGCGTGGTCGGGACGCAACGGTTCATCGGCCATGGTGCGGACTCTTCCATACCGCCGTCAGAACACTCGAAGATCTGCGGGAACTTTTCCTCACGATGATTCGACCACTCCACCGATGCCCTGTGTGGGCTAGGCAGTCAAAGGAGATGCGCAGTGGATTTGGTCACCATGCTCGGGATGCCGGGGGAAGCCCTCCGAGCGACGCGGGAGGACTGGCGTGAGTCGCTCACCGGTGTGATGCGTGAATCCTTCGCGTTGCACTTCGAACGCAACGGCTTCTACCGTGCCCAGTGCGACGCGGCGGGCCTCACGCCTGCCGATATCCGCGTGGGGGCCGATCTGCACCGCATTCCGCTGCTGCCGGTCAGCATGTTCAAGCAGGCCGGGGCGCACGTGCTCATGACCTGTGGGCTCGAGGATGTCGAGATCGAGATCCGGTCCACCGGGACCAGCGGCGTGCCGTCGGTGGCGCGGCGCGACTCGAGCACGGTGACCCGGGCATCGGTGGGAATCTTCGGCGGATACCGCGACTTCTTCGGCGTCTCGCAGGGTGCGGGGCTGTTCCTGTGCCCGTCCACCGCAGAGGTGCCTGAGATGGGCATGGTGAAGATCTTCAACCTGCTCACCGGGATGCTCGACGACCATCGCTACGTGGTACGGGAGTACTCCTTCGACCCGGAGGAGGCTCTGACCCACCTGCGCAATTGGGAGGGGCGGATGACCCGGCACCTCATCGGTCCGCCCTTCATCATCGCGCGGTTCCTCAAATACCTGGAGTTGGAAGATATTCCGCTCACCCTCGATCCGGACTCGCTGATCATCATGCTCGGCGGCTGGAAGCAATACACCGGCAACTCGATCAGCCGCGACGAATTCAACGACAAGGCGCAGCGTGTGCTGGGGATCGAGCGGACCCGCATCCGCGACATGTACGGGATGATCGAGTCGAACATGCTTGCCATCGAGTGCGAACATCAGCGCAAGCATGTGCCGCCGTGGTGCTACATCTCTATTCGTGACGTCACCGACGCTTCGGTCGAGCTGGAGCCCGGAAAGACCGGCGGGATAGCAATTCTGGATGCGCTGAACACCGCGTACCCAGGCTTTCTGCTTTCCGACGATATCGGTGAGGTAGACGAGTCCGACTGCCCCTGCGGCCGCACGGGTCAGACTGTGAAGTTCCGGCGGCGCCGTCAAGGCGCCGAGCTGGGCTGCTGCGCTGTCAGCATCGAAAAATACATCGACTCAAGGGAAGTCGTCGTCGAGTGCGAGCTTGTGGATTCCGGGGTGGGCGCCTAGTGCCCCGGTTCAGCCCGACGGTGGTGGACCATTTCACCAATCCGCGCAATTCGGGCCGCGTCGAGCAGGCCGATGTCTGCGCATTCATCGGAAATCCGGTGTGTGGTGATCAGATCCTGTTGAGCGCGCAGATTCGTGACGACGCTGTGAGCCTGATCGGATTCGAGGCCTACGGATGTTCGGCCTCACTGGCGGTCGCGTCCATCCTGACCGAGCGGCTCGGCGGAATGCCGGTGGAAACGATCGCGACGATCGAGGCGACCCAGGTCGCGGAGTGGTCGGGAGGCCTTTCGCCGGAACAGCAACATGTCGCCGCACTTGGCGCCGACGTCGCGCAACGCCTAGCCAACAACTACCGCAACGGAATTTACGAAGATGTCAGCACCCTCCCCGGTTCTTGATCCGCCCGCGCAGGTCGCTCCTGCCGAGATTTACCTGGACTACGCTGCCACCGCGCCGCTGCATCCCCTGGCCGCCGAGGCCGTGTTGATCGGGCATCGGTTGGTGGGTAATCCATCGAGTCGCCACGGCGCGGGGCGCGATGCTGCGGATGCCCTTGCCAAGGCCCGCCGCACCATCGCGCAGATGTTCGGGGCCGATGCCGAGGAGGTCGTACTGACCTCCGGCGGCAGCGAGGCGAACACCCTGGCGCTGTGGGGAACCTTTGCCGCCGTTGGGTTTCAGGGGCATCTGGTGACATCGTCCATCGAGCATCCTGCCGTCCTGGCCAACGCACACGCCTTGCAGGAACTGGGGGTCGAGGTCAGTTGGGTGGATCCCGGACACACGGGGCATATCGATGCCGCGGCCGTGGCCCGCGCGGTGCGGCTCGACACCGTGTTGGTCTCGGTGATGCACGCCAACAACGAGACTGGTGCCATCCAACCCGTCCAGGAGATTGCCGGTATCGCCGCGCGATCGGGTGCCGCGTTCCATACCGATGCCGTGCACACCGCGGGCAAGCTCGACCTGGCAGTCATCGACGCCACCATGATCTCGGTGTCGGGCCACAAGTTCGGCGGTCCACGGGGAATGGGCGCACTACTTGTCCGGCGCGGACATCGGCTGTCACCGGTGATGCGTGGAGGGCCACAGGAGAATCGGCTGCGTGCGGGTACCGAGAACGTGCCCGGGGCGCTCGGCATGGCCGCGGCGGCCGACGTGTACTTGCGCACGCTGGAGATGGGCTACCGCCTGGATGTGCGGGATCGTCGCGAGCAGCTGATCGACGGCTTGCGGGCGGCGGGCGGAGTGCATCTCAACGTGACCGAGCCGGTACTGGAGGAGACCCTCAGCGTGCGCTTCGACGGCATTCGCGCCGATACCCTCGCCGACGATCTCGATATGCACGGCATTTATGTGTCCACCGGGTCGGCCTGTCACGCGGGCGAGGACGCCGCTTCCCATGTGCTGCAGGCGATGCGGCTGACGGAAGACCAGGCACGGGGAACGGTGCGCTTTTCCCTGGGCCCCGGCATTTCACCGGAGGATGTCGACAGGGTCGTCGCGGTTACGGTCCGAGCGGTGCGAAGGCTGCGCGCCATGGCAGGCGGGATGGTCCGATGATCGTTGCCGTCAAAAACCTTGTGGCCGAGCGTGCCCGATTTGTGCTCTCGGTGATCGGTGTCGCTGTCGCGGTGATCCTGGTACTGGTGATGTCCGGCATCTTCGTCGGTACCACGAACCAGGTGACCACCTACATCGATCATTCCAAGGGCGCGGTGTGGGTGGTTCAGCCCGGCGTATCCCAAATGTTCCGCGCGGTGTCGTGGCTGCCCGGCGACGGCAAGGATCGGATACTGAAGATCCCGGGCGTGCGGTCCGCAGATCCAATTCTCGGCTTGCCTTCGGACTTCGTGCACGACGGTAGTCACACCGCGTACTTCGTGGTCGGGTACGACACCGCCACCGGGGTGGGCGGTCCGTGGTCGTTATCGGAGGGCCGCAACGTGATCGGGTCCGGTGAGGTTGTCTTGGACAGGGTGCTGGCCAAGAAGAACAAAATTCATGTCGGCGACACCGTGCAACTCGTGGATGGTGACTTCACGGTGGTGGGGTTGTCCAACCAGACCGCCGCTGTCGGCAATTTCTACGCGTTCGTCTCCCTTCCCGACGCGGCACATTTGTTGCGTGCGGGAAATCGGGTGTCCTACTTTCTGGTTCAGCCCGCCGAGGGATTCACCGGCGATCAGGTCGCGGACGCAGTGCGCAAGGGCGCACCCGGAATGGATGCGCTCACCTCTGCCGCTTTCGCCGAGAACAGCCGGGCCATCGTCATCTCGATGATCGGACGACCGCTGAAGACGATGATCGGGATCGCCGCGTTGGTCGGAGTGGCTCTGGTGGGCTTGACAGTCCTAGCGGTGACCACCGAGCAGATGGGTGATTTCGGGGTGCTACGTGCATTGGGTGTGCGCCCGGGGCAGTTGTGTCGCACCGTGATTGCCCAGGCGGCGCTGATCGCCGGGCTCGGGTACCTATGGGGGGCGGGCATCACCTATGGGGTGCAGTTTCTGGTGAAGGACCGAATGGGCGACGTCATGGTGGAGGTCACTCCCACCATGCTCGCCGCAATGGCCGCCGCCACCGGTGTCATGGCGATCATCGGGTCGCTGATCCCGGTGCGGCGGGTTACCCGGATCGATCCTGCGCAAGCGTTCCGGAGATGAGTTCGATGAATCCTGTTTTGCAACTTGAGAATGTGGAGCACCAGTACGGCACCGGCGACGCGTCGGTGCACGCGCTGCGAGGGTTGGACCTCACGGTCAAAGCCCATGAGGTGGTGCTGGTTGTGGGCCCCTCGGGAGGTGGCAAGACCACAGCGCTGCTAGTCATGGGGCTGTTGCTGACCCCGCGGTCGGGGTCTGTACGGATTGACGGTCAGGATGTCAGTGAACTGGATGAGCGAGAGCGCGCACGGATCCGTCTGGAACGCTTGGGATTTCTCTTCCAGGAGTACAACCTGCTCAACGCGCTGACGAGCACCGAGAACGTGGCACTGCCGTTGCGCTATGCCGGGGTCAAGAAGAATACCGCCATGTCTCGTGCTCGCGAACTGCTGGGTGAACTCGGGTTGTCGCATCGGACCGATCACCGCCCGCCGGCGCTCTCGGGAGGAGAGAAGCAACGTGTGGCGGCCGCGCGTGCGCTGGTGGCACGCCCGGGTCTGGTCCTGGCCGACGAGCCGACCGCCAACCTCGATTCGGCCACCGGTAAGAAGGTGGCCGAGCAGCTCGCGGACGCAGCGCGAACCCAGGGAGCGGCAGTCGTGATCGTGACCCACGATCTGCGGCTTACCGGTATTGCGGATCGTGTGTTGCACCTTGAGGACGGGGTGCTGCTGGAGAAGGAGAGTCAATGACGGAAACCGCTGTGCTGCCTGAGGATGCGGAAATCATCGGAGCGCTCCGGGAGGCGTTGGGCAGATTGCTTCCGCCGGAAGATCTGGCGCAGGTCGATGTGGGTGCGGTCGATGCCGGCACTGCGCTACTTGCCCTGCCGGTCGACTCCGTGGTGCTGATGGCGTTGATGAATGAGCTGGAGGACAGGTTCACCGTGTTCATCCCGGAAGAGGAGGCGTTCGCGTTCACGGTGGTAGGCGATATCGGCACCTTCATCCGTCAGCGTCTGCGCGACAAGGCGAAACGCCGCGAACAGGCATGAGTGATTTAGCGATTCGCCAGCACGTGGGTGCGAACGCTCCGGCCATGGCGTCCGGAGCGATCGACTACGCCGCTTTGCTGCGTTCGGAACTGGAGCAGGTCGACTTCTACGATTCGCGTAGTCACCTGCATACGCTGTCGGCAGCAGATCTGGTTCTTACCAGCCGGATTCGGGCAGCGGCACTGGCGGCACGCGGACTGCGGCACGGAGATCGCGTGGCGATGATCGCCGCGAACGACGAAGAATATCTGACCACTCTGCTGGCGGTGTTGTTGCTGGGGGCGGTGCCGTGCGCGCTCGCCCCACCGCAGACCCCGCAGCGACCGGAATCGTCGGGTGTGGCGCATCTCAATGCGGCGCTGGGAGTTGTCAGCCCCGCCATGGTCATCGCGCCACCGCGGATTGCCGTCGCGATCACGCATCCGAACGTGTCGATGTACGGCGAGCTGATCGATGCGGATCCGATTGACTGGCAGCGATGTTCGAGATCCAAGCCCGATGACGTCCACCACATCCAGCTGACGTCTGGATCGACATCGGCTCCCAGAGCGGTGCTGTTGACGCATGGCAATGTGGTCCACAATACGAGCGCAATCGCGTACGGCACAAGGGCATTGCGTGGTCGAGATCGGGTGTTCAGTTGGTTGCCGTTCTACCACGATATGGGTTTCATTCAGGTGCTGGCCGCGCTCCTCTACGGTCTGCGGGTGGGGGTCATGACCCCCATGGGATTTCTGCGGGATCCGGTGTCGTGGGTCCGGCATATGTCACATCACGGTTCTACGCACACCGCGGGCCCGCCCTTCGCGTACCGGGCAGTATTTGAGGCGATCGCGCGCAGCGGCACCCCCACCGATGTGGACCTGTCTGCGCTGCGCCATGCCTACGTCGGCGCCGAGCCCATTCCGTATTCGGTGATGCGCGACGTCACCGAGCGCCTTGTCCCGCTGGGGATGCGAACCGATGTGCTGGTGCCCTGCTACGGCATGGCTGAGACCGTGCTTGCGACAACCGTGGCATTGCAGCCCTGTTCCGCGGATGCATCGTCCTTCGGCAGGGTCCGGGTCGGCGACAGTCCGGATGACGGCCTGCCTGTCGTGTCCTGTGGACAGGTGGTTGACGGCTTGCGGCTGCGCATCGTCACTCCCGATGGCGAGCTGTCACCCGACGGGGCCGTGGGCGACATCCAGGTGCTCGGTCCGTCGGTCATGCTTGGCTATCTGAACCCCGATGGAGGGGTGGCCGCACCCGAGGACGGATGGCACGACACCGGGGATCGTGGCTTTCTCGCCGGTGGTGAATTGTTCGTGGTGGGCCGTCACAAGGAAATGCTCATCGTGCGCGGACGAAACTTTCCGCCCTACGACGTCGAGCGTGAGATCGATGGCTTGTCCGGGGCCGGAGGTGTGTCTGTCGTCTTCTCCATGCGTGACGAACAACGTGCCCGTGAATCGGTGATCGCCGTCGTGGGAACCCGCGCGTCGTCCGACGAGTACGACGAGCTTCGTGTGCGCATCGCCGGTGGCGTGCGCGCCGCCTTCGGGTTCTCCCTTGACGAGGTCGTGCTGGTGCCGGCCCGAACCATTCCGCGTACCACCAGCGGAAAACGCCAGCGGCTCAGGGTGCGTGAGGCGTATCGAAATGGCTCGTTGGTCTAGCCGCCGATGCCGAACAGCCCTGCGCCGTTGCGATAGAGAACTGCCCGCATCCAATCGTCGTCGACTCCGGGCAGCGACTGCAGCGCGGTGATCGCTTCGGTGTATCCGTAGGGAATATTGGGGAAATCGCTACCGAAGAGGATCTTGTGGCCGAGGTGCTGAAGCCTCGGATAGTCGGCCTGCGGAAAGGGCGCCTTCTCTTCGGAGAAATCGGTGAAGGCCATGGTGGTGTCGAGCCGCACGTCGTCGTATTCCTCAGCGAGGTCCAGGAAATCGGTGTACTCGGGCATGCCCATGTGCGCGACGATCAGGCGCAGCCTGGGGAACTGCTTGAGCAGTGCCTTGACGCGATCAGGTCCGGTGAATTCACCCGCAGCGGGGCCCGAACCGCAGTGAATCACCACCGGAACTCCGGCGTCTTCGATCAGACCCCACACCGGCTTGAGTAGGGGATCGGTAGGAGAGAAGGCACCGACCTGGATGTGGACCTTGAACACGCGAACGCCGGCATCGAGCGCTGCGCGTGTGTAGTCGAAGGCCTCAGGCTCGGGAAAGAAGGTGGCCGTGTGGATGCAGTCCGGTGTTTGTGCCGCGAACTGGGCAGCCCACTGGTTCAGCCAGGCCGCCATCTGAGGTTTGTGCGGATAGATCAACGACGTGAAGCACAACAACCCGAACTCGCGCAGCGTCGCAACTCGTTGGGACTCCTCGGCGCGGTAGGTGATAGGCCAGGGCCGTCCTACCAGTGGCCCGGCGGAGTCGAAGTACGCCCACACCTTGTCCATGACGGACTTGGGCATGAAATGAGTGTGAACGTCCACGATCCCTGGGATTCCCAGCTGCTGCCAGATCTGTCTGACGGGCGCAGGATCGAAGGCCGAATTGGACATACGCCTATCTATATCAATCGATCTACCCGGCGTAACCGCGACTCGGAAAAATACCCCCTAGGGGTACTTGCCGGCGTGGGCTGCTCGCTGCTAGGTTCAATCTGGTCAGATACCCCTATGGGGTATAGAAAGGAAATGGACACTATGTCAGCGACAGAGACCTACGACTGGAACCTGAAGGGCGATTGGTTCGATGTGTGCAGTTGCAAGCTGCCGTGCCCGTGCAGCTTCGCGCAGGAACCCACCCACGGTGATTGCCTGTTCACCTTGGTGTGGCATGTCAGCGAGGGGCATTGGGGCGATGTTGATTTGAGTGGTCTGGGCGTGGTGGCCCAAGGCGAATTCCAGGGCAACATGTGGATCGGTGATCCGGACGCGACCATGAAGCTGATGTTCTACATCGATGAGGACGCCGACGCTCGCCAGCGCGTCGCTCTCGAGCGCATCTTCACCGGCAAGGAAGGTGGCTGGCCTGCCGAATTCGCAAGTCTCATCGAGGAGCTGCGGGGTATCGAGTACGTTCCGATCAACTTCGACAAGGCCGACGATCTGGCGAGTTGGAGCGCGGAGATTCCCGGCAAGGTGGATCTGCATGTGGAGGCCTTGACCGGGCCCACCGCGGATCCCACTCGCAGGGTCACCACCGCGAACGCGCCGGGCGCAGAAGTCGGACCCGGGCAGATCGCTACGTGGGGAGTGGTGAAGAAGGACCATTCCGTTGGGTTCGAGTGGTCGCACGAGCACCGCGGCGCTTCGAGCAAGCACTTCCCGTTCGATTGGCGCCCCGACGGCACCGTGCCAGAGGTTGCCGAGGAATTGGCGCCGGCTCAGCAAGGCGGATGCTGCTGCTCGAACTAGGTCGTGTTCACGGCCGCGCGCGGGGAGTTACCTTGCGTGCGGCCGTGTGCGCGGTGTCCATACCATCGTGGTGTGGGCGTTCGTGAACCCGGAGCGTTGATACAGAGGTATCGAGAGTTCTGATGGCGACAGAAGGACTTTGGCATAGTGCCGACGCGCGGCCTCTCCCAACAGGGCCTGGATGAGAGCTGCTCCGATGCCGTCGCCGCGAGCGGTAGGACGAACGTACAAGTGGCCGAGGTAGCCCCAGCTTGCGGCCGCTCGTGGATGGGGACTCGGCATTCTTTCGTGCTCTGTCAGGCACACCATCCCGACAGCCTGCTCTCGATGATGTGCGGTCCAGACCGTGCGCGAGCGCATCCACGACGCAACTTGGGACACGAACTCGGGCGAGGGTCGCTGGGACGGTGGATTCTCAGGAGCATCCTCTTGCGCCCATTGCCAGCGCAATTGGGCGACGTCAACAGGGTTGCCGAGGGCGATTACGGCAGGAGGCATCTGTTCATCCTCCAATCAGGCTGTTTGGGAATGAACTCGGGTGCGGTACGACTTCAATGAATACGTGAACATCGACCTGACCGGTAAGACAGCGCTAGTAACGGGTTCCACGCAGGGCATTGGCCTGGAGATTGCCAGGCAGCTCGCCGCCAGTGGCGCGCGCGCCGTGGTCAACGGTCGATCGCAGCAACGCGTCGATGCGGCCGTGGCCGAAGTGGGGCTGCAGAACGGCAGCGTTGTCGGTGTCGCCGCCGACGTGTCGACCGCCGAGGGCGTGGAGCTGCTTCGTGAGCAGCTTCCCGAGGTGGACATCCTGGTCAACAATCTGGGCATCTTCGGTGCCACGCCTGCGCGGGAGATCACCGATGAGCAGTGGAGAAACTATTTCGAGGTGAACGTCCTGTCTGCGGTGCGCCTTGTGCGCACGTACTTGCCGGGAATGATCGACGCCGGATGGGGGCGCGTCATCCAGATCGCCAGTGACTCGGCCATTGTCATCCCGCAGGAGATGATCCACTACGGCGTGTCCAAGACCGCGCTGTTGGGCGTGACGCGGGGGTTCGCGAAAGACGCCGCAGGCTCGGGAGTCACCGTCAACTCGGTCATCGCCGGACCCACCCACACCGCGGGTGTGGAGGACTTCGTCTATCAGCTTGTCGACAAATCGCTGCCCTGGGATGAGGCACAGCGCGAGTTCATGAAGAAGCATCGGCCTCAGTCGCTGGTGCAGCGCTTGATCGAGCCGGTGGAGATCGCCAACCTGGTCGTCTACCTCAGCTCGCCGCTGGCCTCCGCGACGACCGGCGCTGCGGTGCGAGCCGATGGTGGATACGTGGATTCGATCCTGCCCTAATCGGATCACCTTAGAAAAGTGCCGCTTCCAGAAATCTGGAAGCGGCACTTCGTATTTCGGAGATTCAGTTGATACCGCCGATGTACTGGCCGCTGGCCGGCGGGATGTAGCGCATCTGCGGGCCGGAGTTGTTCATCGAGTACTGGCCGGTGCCCAGCCGAGCGTGGTCCCGGTTGCCGCCGCCATTGCCGTTGTTACCCGCGCCCGCGACGAGCGCGGACGTCGGAGCAGTAGTCAGTTCGATGGCGGCGTAGCTGGGCACCAGGATCGCGAGACCGATGCCGACCGCGGCGACAGCGCGGCGAACGTTAGTGGAGAGTGCCTGCGAGGTGGCGGTGATGGCGGTCATTTTGTCTGCGCTCCAATGCTTTTGAAGATCTGTTTGCGATGCTTCTAACAACGTGGTCGCTAGCTGTTGCCATCCTCGATTGCCTGTGATAAGTCAGTCAGGCTGGAGCGGAATAATCACGGCAAGTGCCTTGTTCGACTAAGCAAGACAATCGAATACGACGAACGCGGACCCCTCGGCCATATGACCGGGGCGGGTCCGCGTTCGTCTGTTCGGTGCTCAGTTGTGGGTGGGGCACGAGATGTCGACATAGACCGTCGAGAAGGAGGTGGCTCCGCGCAGCCCCTCGATGCCGGTCACCACGCACTGTGACAGCGGTGCGTCGGCGATGCCGTTCAGCTGGACGGTGTAGCCCTGCGCTTGGAGCCTGTCGACGGTCTCTGCGGCGGAAGATCCACTCCCGGCGGCCGCGGAGGCTTGCGCGGTGAACGTCAGGGATGCCACCGCCATGGCTGCAAGGGCTGCCAGTGCGACCAGGAATGAGAGTGTCGACCGGGCGATCGAGCTGATCTGAGTGTTCATGGCGATTCCTTCCACCGTGGTGAGGTTCTAATGTCTTAGGCAACCTCTAACCATTAGATAGTATTTCCTCTGCGCTGTTAGGTAGGCCACATGGTTACAGGTGCCGGTATCCATTAGGGGAGATACAGTCGGGAGATGGAGACGGGCACGTCAGGAACTATCGCCGCGATTCTGGGGGAACCACTTCCCGTGGAACTGATGAACACCGTCCGGGGCGGTCGTGGAGAGGTCCGGGACGCCCTGGACACCGATGAGTCGGTGCTGGCGTGGCTGAATGCGATGGCGGAGCGCATCCTGGCCGAATCTGGTGCGCACACGATCGCCTTCTCGCTGCACGACGCGCGAGCGGTGGCCGACGATCTGCGGGCCCTGCGCGACGCGCTGCGATGCCTGGCTGCTGAGACCACCGACGACCCACGCCCCCCGACGTCAGGTACGACGCACACCCAGGCGGTCGCCACGATCAATACGCTGGCTCGTATCAGGGCGGAGTTGGTCTGGCCGGTCAGCGAGGAACCGACCAGGACGGTGACGGCGCGCGGGTCGCAGGCACGACTGACCGTTGGGTTGATCGCGCGTCAGGCGGTCGACTTCTTCGGTGGTCCGCACCGACATCAGTTGCGGGCCTGCTTGGCTTCGCACTGCGTGCTGTACTTCGTCAAGGAGCACCCTCGGCGGGAATGGTGCACGCCGAAATGCGGCAATCGCGCACGTGTGAAGCGGCATTACGACCGCCAAACCGTGTCGGACTCTTAGCCGTTGTCGGCGACCGTACGCCGCTTGTCCAGGTACACCTTGGCCGCCGTCGCGGCGGCGGGCAGTGTCGACAAGATGGCGATGATCAGGATGATGATGTCCAGGTGCTCGCCGACGAATGCGATATTGCCCAGAAAGTAGCCGACCATCGTCAGGCCCACGCCCCACGCGGTGCTGCCAATGGCGTTGTACAGCAGGAATATCGGATAGCGCATGCCAGACATGCCGGCGATGACGGGCGTGAAGGTGCGCACCACGCCGATGAATTGGGCGACGAGAAGTGTCTTGGGGCCGTGCTTGTCGAAGAACTCGCGGGAGGCGGTCAGGTACCGCTGTTTGAAGAACCGCGCGTCCTCCTTCTTGAACAGGGCCGGCCCCAGCCGACGTCCGATGAAGTAGCCGCATTGACTTCCCAGGAGGGCCGCCACCGCGGCGCAGGGCGCCAATACCTGGATCGAGACGGGAGAATTCGGCTGAGCGGCAATCAGTCCGGCAGAGAACAAGAGGGTGTCGCCGGGCAGGAATGGAAACAGCAGGCCGGTTTCGATGAAGACGATGATCATGACCCCGGCTAGGACGGCGCCGCCGAACAGTCCGCCCTCGCCGAGCCAGTACATCGGATCCATGACGTCCGAGGGCGCCAGACCCATGTCCATGGCTGGAAGCTAGCCACGGAACATTGCTGGACAGGAAACAACGCGAGAACCTCACCTGGCGCGCTCACGGGCGACGGGTATTGCCGCGTGACGGGGATGCGGCAACAGGGTGAACAATCTCGACGCGTTCGCTTCATGTGAGCGCTCGCGGGCATACCTTGACCAGTATGGTTCGCACTACATTCAGTGTCGCGACGTTCAACATGTACAACCTGCAGGACGCCGATACGCCCCTGTACGCCACCACCAAGCCGTGGACTCCCGATGAGTTCAAGCGCAAGACCGAATGGGCGGCATGGCAATTACGGACGATAGACGCGGACGTCGTCGGGCTGCAGGAGGTCTGGAGCAAAAGTGCTCTGGAGGCGGTCCTGGCCGTGGATCCGCAGGGCCTGGCCGATGAGTACGACGTACTGGCCACCCCAGCTGTAGGCACGTCCATCACTTGTGCGGCGCTGGTGCGCAAGGGCCTCGTGACTGGGAAGCCAAAATGGATCACCGACTTCCCGAAGGCCGTTCGTCTCGAGTCCAGAGATGATCCAGCCGACCCCCAGGCGCCGGTCATCGACGTTTCGATCAAGAGCTTTTCCCGGCCGGTCTTGAACTTCCAGGTCCAGCTGCGCGACGACGAGCCCGCTACGGAAGTTTTTGTGGTGCACCTCAAATCAAAGCTTCCCACGCAGGTCAGCAAGGAAGCCTGGTACAAGAAGTCCTCGGCGACGTATCGGCCACATCAGCAGGCGCTGGGTGATGGGATCTCGACGATCCGGCGCACGGCGGAGGCCGTGGCGGTGCGAGTTCTGCTCAACGGGGTTATGCGTGATACCGAGACTCCGGTCGTCGTTCTCGGTGACCTGAACGATGGTAAGGAGAGCAACACCGCGAACATCCTGACCAGCCAGCCGCACTATCTGGTCGGAGATTCGCGGGGCGGCAGTGATTTTGGGCTCTATTCGGCCCAGACACTGCAGGAGTACCGGGATACACGCGATGTCTACTACACCCATGTACACGAAGATCTACGAGAGTCTCTCGATCACGTGCTGGTCAGCGAGCAGTTCTACGATCACAGCCGCAAACGGGTGTGGCTCTTCAACGGGCTGCTGATCAACAACGACCATCTGAATTTTGAGAACCACCGCGAAACCGGCACCGGTGACCACGGCATCGTCCGGGTGAACTTCAAGCACGACCCGGCGAAGTAACACGCCAGCCGTCGGAGTTATCCGGGCTATTTGTTCACCGGCGCCGACAACAGCGCGCGTACCTCGTTGTCGGAAACCTGGTGAAAGTCCTGATAGGCGTCGCCGACTGCCTGGAATCTGGACGGACACGACGCGACGACGAAATCGTCTACCAGGGAGGCGAATCGACGGAACGCGGACCGCGGTGCCACGGGGACGGCCGCCACCACACGGGTGGGCGATGCTCTTCTGATCGTCAACAGCGCCACGCGCATCGTGGCCCCGGTGGCTATCCCGTCGTCGACCAGAATCACCGTCTTGCCCGCGATTTCGGCGCCGCGCTCTGTCATGTACATCTGTTCGCGACGGGCCAGTTCACGACCCTCTCGGGCGGCCACGTCGTGGAGCTGTTCCGAGCTGACTCCCATCGCGCGCACGATGTCCTCGTCGACGACGATCTCGCCCCCGGTCGCGATGGCTCCCATCGCGTACTCCTCGTGTCCGGGAACTCCGAGCTTGCGCACGACCAGTGCCTTCAGCGGGGCGTTCAGTGCGGACGCGATCTCTCGTCCTACCGGAATGCCGCCTCGCGGCAGGGCGAGTACCACCACGTTCTGCATCCGGTAGGGCACAAGAATGCTCGCCAGTGCGCGGCCGGCGTCCTGGCGATCACTGAACATCCGATGCGGGTGCGACATGGGAGCGTCTCGGGCTGGTTGTCCGGATATCTCCATCTTCCAACTGAGAGGGTGTGCTGACAACAGCTGATCGTTGGACGGCGTCGAACAGTGTGGTGCGGATGGTCGACACCGAATGCGGAAGCCACACGGCTTGAACGGGAACCAGTGGCGGATTGGCGATCTCGATCACCCGCACCTTGCCTTGGTACACGTCCCCCGGATCGTCGGTGACAAAGGCGCAGTGGTCTGGGTGCGCGAGCACCGCCGTGTACGGCGGGGTGCCCTGTACCGGATTGACCAGCAGTCGGGGCTCGAAACCGCTTCGGCGGCAATGTGAAACCAGTAGGTCGGTGTAGAAGGAATGACGGGGCGGAGCCCACACCACGATCGGGTGCTCCGCGAGCTCGCCGATGTCGATGCGAGCGTGGGCGGCGAGGTTGTGGGATTTCACGACTGCGATGCGCAACGGCTGGTAGAGCAGGGTGTCGGTGGCCAGATCGGTGGGCATATCCACTCCGCGCCGGAGCGCGAGGTCAAGTGAGCCGTCGAGCAGACCGTCGCGCATGGCGCCCGGAAACACCTGCCGGATGGTGATCGACACCGTGGGATCTGCGACGACTGCCGGTTCGATGATTCGGTAGACCTCCTCGCCGGAGATCGCCGGAGAATGTCCGATAACAAAGGCCCGCTGTGGATTTGAAAGGTTGCGTGTCGTGTTGGCCAGCACGCGTATACCGGCGAGAAGCGGCTTGGCGCCGGTATACAGCTCATGACCGGCATCGGTCAGTTGCAGGCTGCGTTGTGCGCGCGAGAACAGCGCGACACCGAGGTCGCGTTCCAGTTGGCGTATGGCCGACGACAGCGCCTGTTGGGTGATGAATAGCTCCGCTGCTGCCGCGGCCAGCGTGGGGGCCTCCGCAGCCACGACGAACTGAAACAGTCGCCGCGAATCCAGCAAGTCGGCCAGCGAACTACCTTCGTCGGTCCCGCTCATCTGCAATGACAACCCCTACTTGTGCTTATACAAGAATAATGTGGTTTTCCCTTGTGCTACCTGAACCTACGATTTTGTATGGAGTTATGGGTGGTCATGGCGGCCCACCCGCCACATCGGGTCCACCTACGAATCAAGGGAGATAATCGAGTGACAGATCATTCGTTAAATGGTAAGACAGTTCTCATCACAGGTGGTGGCAAGAATTTAGGTGGCCTCATCGCCCGGGATCTCGCGGCCAACGGTGCCGGGGCGGTGGCCATCCACTACAACAGCCCGTCGAGCAAGGACGCCGCCGAGGAAACTGTGGCCGCGATCCAGGCGACCGGTGCGAAGGCGGTGGCGTTTCAGGGCGATCTGACCACCGGGGATGCGGTAAGCAAACTGTTCGCGGACACCATCGTGGCAGTGGGGCGTCCGGATATCGCCATCAACACGGTCGGCAAGGTCATCAAGAAGCCGTTCACCGAAATCACCGAGGAGGAGTACGACTCGGCCAGCGCGGTGAACTCGAAGTCCGCCTTCCTCTTCCTCAAGGAGGCGGGTAAGCACGTCAACGACAACGGCAAGATTCTCACCCTGGTGACCTCGCTACTGGGTGCGTACACCCCGTTCTACGCCGCGTACGCCGGGACGAAGGCGCCGGTGGAACACTTCACCCGTGCCGCGTCGAAAGAGTTTGGCGAGCGTGGCATCTCGGTGACGGCGATTGGTCCGGGTCCTATGGATACCCCCTTCTTCTACCCGGCCGAGGGCGAAGACGCCGTGGCGTACCACAAGACCGCCGCTGCGCTCTCGCCGTTCTCCAAGACCGGACTCACGGATATCGAGGACATCGCCCCGTTCGTTCGGTTCCTGGTCAGTGACGGTTGGTGGATCACTGGACAGACGATCCTGATCAACGGTGGCTACACCACCAAGTAGTCACTGCTGCGAGGGTGACCCCGTCCGGGACGTCGGGATCGCGGGAACTGGCCGCCGTACGTACTTGCCGAGTAGGACGCTCGCCAAGGCGACGGCGGCCAGTTCTGTCAGTACGCTGATCGCCGCGTACGGCGCCGGATCCCACCCCCGTTCGGAGAAGCCCAATAGTCCCACAGTGCGGGACAACCCGAACGCCACCAGTGCCGACGCCGAGCCCAGACCGGCCATCGCGATCATCCAGTCCGGCGCGCCCACCACAATCAGCGCGGCCATGGCGAAGAAGGCGCCGGACTGTGTCAGGAATGCCGGGCCGATCCTCGGAATCTGTTGATAACCATGCGTATACAGGTATGCATGGGCGTAACCGCTCGCGACCAACGCCACGGCGAGTGCGAGGCGATATCCGACACTCATGTGAGTTTGTCCTCCTTGATGGCAAGAGGCTGAGCGCCTTTCATGTAGCTCACCTCGCGAATACCGAGGATGTCGTGCAGCCTGCCTGCAGGCAGGGTCACCGGCTTTGGGGCGGGGCCTTCACCCGGCCTGGGTAGCGGGTATGCCGTCGTCGTACCACTGTAGAACGTAATGTTTCCTTCGGTCTTCGTGAACAGCTGGTGCACGTGTCCGTTAAGGCATGTCACCGAGGCGAATCTCTTCATATAGCTCAGAGCTTGCGCGGAATCATCGGTTCCCCAACCCCATTCGGGATACATTGCGAACAGGGGGATATGGCTGAACACGATGATCGGAGTGTCGGCCGGCAGCGGTTCGAGGTCCCTGCGGATGAACTCGAGTTGGTCGGTGCCCAGATGTCCGAGTTTTTTGAGGTTAAGCGTATTCACCAATCCGAGGACGTGGACACCGGCGATGTCGAAGCTGTACCACCCGTCACCGCGTGTGCCGCCGCCGAATACGCCGCGATACCTCTGCCCCGCGTCGTCAACCGAATCATGCTCTCCGGGAACGGTAAACACATGGGGTGTGCTGAGCCCCGACATCATTTGCTTGACCTGATCAAACTGTTCGTCGGTGGCAAGATGCGTGAGATCACCGGTGTGAATCACGAAATCCGGGGTGTAGCCCAGGTTGTTGATCTGATCGATCGCACGGCCGAATGAGTCGATGACATCGGGATTGGCGGCGCCGCTGAAGCCGATGTGGCTGTCGCTGATTTGCGCGAACCGTAGCGTCGGTCTGACACCATTGCTCGCTGTTGCCGAGCCTGCGACATGCGAGATCACCTCGCCCCCGGCGACAGTCAAGGCGACAGCGGCGCCGAACCAGGCGGTGTGCCGGATCAGTTGACGTCGAGACATGGACGATGGGTCTTGTTCGCCGGTCATTGCACCACCACCGTTGCCTTCATGAACGGGTGAATCCCGCAGACGTATTGATACGTACCCGGTTTGGCGAACTGATACGAGAACGTGCCCTGTGCATCCATTCCGGGCGAGCGGAATGTGCCGTCCTCGGCCACCACGTTGTGGGGCTCTTCGTCCCTGTTGGTCCAGGTGACGGTGGTGCCTGCCGGTACGGTCAGCGTCGGTGGATTGAAGGCGAAGTTCTCGATGATGACGGCGGGCCCGGTGGGTGCGGGCGAACCCGGGGTACTACCGTGCGGCACCATGCTGCCGGGCATGCTGTGGCCCGACATTCCGGGAGTGCCGTTGGCATCGGAGGCGACGGTAATCGACAGTGGCGCATCGGAGGTGGTACTGACACCGCCGGAACATGCGGCCAGGGGGATCGTGAGCGCCGCGGCGAGCGCGGCACAGCGTAAGGGAGGTAACTGCATCGGTGCCCCTTCCATGGACGGAGTCCGCGGCGCGTCGCGGATCACCGCATAGAGATAGGGGCGGGGGTTACAGCGGTCAGGCGGGGCGGTCTGGCGCGAACACCTCGATATGGCCTGCGGTTTCGCGTACCTCGAACGTGGGCAGCGGCCGTGGCGCGATGGGTAGTTGGTGCGTGATCACCCGCCCGTCGGTGGTAAACGACGTGGTGTGGCAAGGGCATTGCAGCCGATCATGCGCTCCGTCGAACCAGAGCTTGCATCCCTGGTGGGTGCAAATGCCCGATACCGCCTCGACCTGACCGCCCACCCGGCGTACGAACCCGCTGACGAATCCGAGGTCGAAGGGGTGCACCCCACCCTCGGGCACGGTGCTACTGGCCGCGACGCGTTGCCAACTTCCCGTGTTGGGAACTATCTCGCCCGGCGCTGGTGGGCGGTCGAGGCTCGGCGTGATCAGCCGGTCCGTGGTGACGGCAACCGCCGCGGCGGCCGCGGCGGCAGAGGTGCCGACCAAGACGGTGCGCCGGTTGGGCACCGACCACCGCTTCGGTTCGGAAGATGGCGGAGTCTCGCCCATCTGCGCGGCGAGGCGGCCCCGTAGATCGTCGAGGAACTCTTGACTCGGGGCATCGTCGCCGGGTTGGTGCGCACGCAGCTCGATCGCGGTCCGGATCTGCGCCGCCTCGAACTCGTCGGGACGGAATGGCCTGGGCCGGCGCCCGCGGAGCAGGTCGTCGATGTAGCGGCGCAGCCCACGCGGATTCATGGCACGTCCTGTTCGTTGATCTGGGCGGCCAGACGTAATGCCCGGTGTTGCAGCACTTTGGCATTGGCGACGGTCACGCCCATCGTGGTGGCGGATTCCTTGATCGAACAGCCTTGCAGGAATCGCAGTTCCAGAATTCGGCGGTAGTTGTCCGGCAGTGCGTCCAAAAGAGCCCGCGCGTGTAGCGGCGCGGTGCTTACAGACGGCTGCGCTTCGGGGCGCCGGTCGGCGACGTCCTGCATGTCGGGGATCGAGGTGATCTCGCGTCCCAGGGTCTCGCGCCAGTGTGCCGCGAGCACCGTGCGTGCGGTGGTTCGCAAGTAGGCCCGCACCTCGGCCTTGGCCGCGGACAGCCGCAGTGGGCGTAATGCGGCCAGGAACACCTCGGCGGTCAGATCTTCGGCGTCCGGTTTGTTGCCGACGCGTGAGTAGATGGTGCGGTACACCCAGACGGCGTTATCTTCGTACACGGATTGCCAGTCCGCGTAGTGATCGTCACCGGTCGGAACGGCTCGCAGGCCGCGCCGGGCGGTCGGATCACGCTGCGTCATCACCGTCGGTTGTCCCGTCACCAAAGCTTCCTGGCGAGGGCAGGTGGATGTCTGCCCCTGAAGAAGTAGTGCCGGTGGTTACACGATGCCGGTGGCTCTTTGGTTCGGGGTAGCGTCACTGGGATGACGGGTGCTCTTGACGGGATCCGGGTGCTGGAACTGGGCACCTTGATCGCAGGGCCTTTCGCGGGTCGCTTGCTTGGGGATATGGGTGCAGAGGTGCTCAAGATCGAACCGCCCGGCGCACCGGATCCGCTGCGTACGTGGGGGCAAGCCGAGGTCGACGGGCACCACGTGTTCTGGACGGTGCATGCACGCAATAAGAAGGCCATCACCCTGGACCTGCGGACAGAGGGCGGTCGCGCCCTGTTCCTGGAGCTGGTGGAGAAGTCGGACGTGATCGTCGAGAACTTCCGGCCAGGCACGCTGGAGAAGTGGGGTCTGGGCTACGGGGTCCTAGCCGAGCGCAATAGGGGCATCATCCTGGTCCGGGTGTCGGGTTACGGGCAGACCGGTCCGGACGCACATAAGGCGGGATACGCGTCGGTAGCCGAGGCCGCCAGTGGTCTGCGGCATCTCAACGGCTTTCCCGGCGGGCCGCCCCCGCGGATGGCGCTCTCGATCGGCGACACCCTGGCCGGGATGTTCGCGGCCCAGGGTGCGCTGGCCGCGTTGTACCGACGGACGGTCACTGGCCGAGGACAGGTGGTCGATGCGGCATTGACCGAGAGTTGTTTGGCGGTACAGGAATCCACCATTCCCGATTACGACGTGGGTCAGGTGGTACGGGGGCCGTCGGGTACCCGGTTGGAGGGCATCGCGCCGTCCAACATCTATCAGAGCGCCGATGGCAGCTGGGTGGTGATCGCCGCCAACCAGGACACCGTCTTCCGCAGGCTGTGCGAAGCGATGGATCAGCCGGAGCTGAGTTCCGATGAGCGATTCGTCAATCACGTTGCCCGGGGCCGCAATCAGGACGAGTTGGACGCGATCATCGCCGAGTGGGCGTCACAGCGCCTACCCGCCGACATCATCGACGTGCTCAGCGCTGCCGGGGTGATCGCCGGTCCCATCAACACCGTCGCCGACGTGGTGCAGGACCCGCAGCTCAAGGCCAGAGAGATGCTCGTCGAGCATTTCGACGAGCGGCTGGGCCGCTCGGTGCTGGGGCCGGGTGTGGTCCCAGTGCTGTCCGAATCGCCCGGCGGCGTCCGCACTGCCGGGCCCGCGCGTCCGGGACAGCACAACGACGACGTCTACGTCGGGCTGCTGGGTAAGAGTGCCCAAGACGTCGAGAGGCTACGGGCCGAGGGGACGCTATGAGCCTGCCCGAACATGTCACCATCCGCGAGGTGCTGCTGCGCGACGGACTTCAGCTCGAGGCGCCGATCCCGTTGGCAGACAAGCTGAAGCTGCTCGATGCGATCGCGAAGACAGGTGTGCGGGAGATCGAGGCCACCGCGTTTGTGTCGCCGTCCAAGATGCCGGCGCTGGCCGATGCTGCCGAGCTCGCGGCTCACCTGCAGAACTATCCGGATATCGAGTTCTCGGCGCTGGTCGCCAGCCCCAACGGCGCCAAGCGCGCTCTCGCGGCCGGCTTCACCTCACTTGAATACGTGGTGTCGGCCGCCGACGGGCACAGCCGCGCGAACGTCGGCAGCAGTAGTGCCGAAGCGACCGCCCGCATCGAGGAGATCGTGGCGCTGGCACACGACGCCGATGCCACCGTAGAGGTGATCGTGGCCTGCTCGTGGGACTGCCCGTTCGACGGTCCCACTGCCGAACGTCGAGTGCTCGACATCGTGCGCAGGGCCCGGAACTGGGGTGTGGATCGCTACGCTTTGGCCGACACGATCGGCACCACGACCCCACGCCGCGTCACGAATCTTGTTGCGGCGGTTCGCCCGATTGTGGAGGGTGCGCCACTGGGTGCGCATTTCCACAACACCCGTGGATCCGGTTTGGCCAGCGCGTACGCCGCCGTGCAATCCGGGGTGAGTCGGCTCGACTCCTCGATCGGTGGACTCGGAGGCTGTCCGTTCGCCCCGGGGGCGACGGGCAACATCGCCACCGAGGATCTGGTGTATATGTTGCGGGACAGCGATATCGGTGTCGACGTCGATCTAGAAGCCGCGATCGACGCCGCGCGGGTGGTGCAATCGGTTGTCGGGCACGAGGTCCCCAGCGCGCTGCTCCGCGCGGGCGATCGCCTGCTGAACTAGACCGCCGATTTCAGCGGGTTGTGTTCGACGTACATCTGCTCGATGCGTGCCTCGTCGATCCGGTTGCGCACCTGTTGTGACTCGTGGGCGTCACGCACCACCTTGGCCAGTCCGAAGCAGCTGGTGACCAAGAACAGCGTGCACACCGCCAGAAACGCGCGGGGCCACGGCGAGATGGGTAGATAGGCGATACCGCCCAGGGTTGACGCGAAGGCGACAGCGAAGGCGACGGCGAAGGCGACGGCGGATTGGACGTAGTACGCGGAGGAGGCGCGGATGGTGGGCTCCGATGTGTTCATGCGACCACGATGGCAGCCACAGCTCGCCGTGACATGAGTAGAGCTACCCGATTTGCCGGGGCAAGTTTGCGCGTCGATCGCCGGTATCGATACGGGGTTGGCGCACAGGAAAGAGGTGCTCCAGGCTGGCCTCCATCACTAACTTGGGTGATTTCCCTTCTGTAGGCCCTGCTAGGTGGTCTAGCTTGCTAACTGACTTTCAAGTCAGTTAGCGGCATTTCTTACTCAAGGAGGAGTATGTCCACACCGGTGCTGATCGGGATCATCGTGGGAGTGCTGGCCATCGGAGGCTTGCTGGGGGCGGTCGTGCTTTTCGCCCTCGCCTCGGGTGACAGCGGGCCGCGCCGATTCGGGGTGACCATGCCGGATACCGACTTCTTCGACAAGACGGCGTCGTTCGCGGTCACCGCGGAAATCAGCGTGCCCGGGCCTGTCGAGCGAGTATGGACGCAGGTCTCGGAGGGTGGCTATCTGGAGACGATTCCCCTGGTTTCCGGTCCGGTGCGGTCGGGCGACCGGATAGTCACTCGTACGCCGCTGTTCGCGTTCACTGAGAAGGTGGTCCACAGCGAGGAGGGTCGCAAGCTGGTCGCGATCGGGACAGGTGTCTCGGTTCCGCTTGTGCTCAACGCTTTTGGTGAACGCTGGGAGCTGGGCGCCGAGGGGAACAAGGTGCTGGTGCGCTGGACTGTGGGGATCACCCCCAAGTGGATCGGGTGGTTCCCGTTGCGCTGGACGGCATTCGCGGTACGGCCGTTCTTGCGAACGCTGCTGTTCCTGGCTATCCGTTAGCGGCCGCACGCGAGAGCGGTACGTCGCCGAGAACGATCCCACTGAACATGGTGGCGATCGTATCGGCGACTTCAGTCATTGTCGTTGCTGGACTGTCGGATTCGGCGATGATGCTGTTGGCCGTGACGAACATGGTCATCAGCATCCGTGCGGCCATGTGGGTGTGTACGCCGCCTTTCAGCTCGCCACGGGCGGCGAGGGTTTCCATGAGCTTGACCAGCGGCGGCAGCACGATGGTCTCGTCGATATGGCGGTAGGTTTCCTCGCCGAGGACCATCGGTGCCTGGCGCATGAGTTCCCGGTATGTCCTGTCGTTGAGTGATCGGGACAGATAGACCCAGGCGGAGGTGGCGGCGACCTGTGGACCGTTCGCGCCGGGCTTGTCCAGCAGCCGGATGCCGGTGGTGACGGTATCGGCGGTCTCGGTCAGGCATTCGGTGAGCAGGGCGGTGAACATCGCCTGCTTGTCGGAGAAGTGGTAGTAGAACGTGCCCTTGCTGACCTCGATGCTGCTGACGATGTCGTCGACGGTCACGCTGTTGTAGCCGGTGGTGGTGAAATGCCGGCGTGCGGAGTCCAGGAGGTCGGAACGTGTCTGTTCTGCATACATCTGCCGCCGGGTAGCCATGCAGGCAGTTTAGTCAAACCCCGACCCATGGTCAGTTTCTGCACTGCTGGACGGACCTGAGTTCACCAGACCAGGCGTGCCAAGTATGTCTGCGCGTAGCGCCTTACCGCCGTGGTGTCGGTGATATCGAGGACGCCGGCGCGGTTGGTGAGCAGTGAACCGACCAGACGCACAAGGATTTCCGACACCGCTAGCACGGCGTCGTCGGGCATGGTGACACCGCTGTGGCGCAGGCTGGACGCCACCAGCGCGCTGGCACGCACGATGGCCTTTTCGCCCGAGGGGGTGTTGAGGCCGATGACCAGTTCGGGCTCGTTCTCGATGATGGTGCCCGCCAGCCGGCTTTCGGTGATGAGCCGCATGGCCAGGGTGAAGCACTCGACAATGGCGCCCTGCGCGTCTTGGCCGTTGGCGGCGACAGCGAGTTGACCGAAGATGACCAGGCTCTCGGCCTCGATGAGGTGTTCGAACAGCGCTTCCTTGGTGGGGAAACGGCGGTAGAGGGTGCGCCGACTCACCCCGGCCCGCCGGGCGATGGCATCCATGTTGGCCCGGCGCATCCCGTGCCGCTCGAACTCGGTACGTGCGGCATCGAGTACCGCATCGGTGGGGGGCGCGCTGGTTGTCACCCCCATGAGTGTGGTCATGCTGCCCGGTTATGCAGCGGCCGGGGGTCCACTCCTTCGCGCTTCCAGCCCTCGGCGGCCCACGGCAAGTACAGCCAGCTCACCGGAAGCCTGTTGAACACCGGATTCATTGCCCGCATGAACGTGGCGAAACGCTGAAAGTTGCGCTCCTTCTTGTCGTTCCACTCTAGTCGGCAGACCTCTTTCATCTGTGGCGGAAGCGTTCCGACCACGACCGTCCGGATGAAGGCGTTCAATGGTGCCGACAGCACCCGCCATACCGGCTTGGGAATCTGTCGGGGCCCGGGCAGCCCCTGACGGATGTACCCCGTCGCGTAGAGGATCGTCTTGGTGGGTACGAACCGGTCGAACATGCCCTCCATGTAGGTGACGAACTCGTCGTACGTCTGGGGCTGATTGCGGGCGCTGACCCCATAAAGGCTGTACCAGACCTTGCTCTCTTCGAAGATCCGCGCCTTCTCCTCGTAGGACAGCCTGCGGATGAAGGTGTCGGTGATGTACAGCACCTGGTCGACGAATGTCGCATGGGCCCAATAGAAAAGCTCGGGATTGAGCGCGTGGTAACGCGAGCCGTCGCTGATGGTTCCGCTGATCGGCTTGTGGAAGTCGCGCACCATCCGACCCCACTTCTGGGGGTCCGCTGAGTAGATGGTCTTCATGATGGGCGGGCCGGAGCGGCGGGCACGGCCAATGGTGTCGGTGAAGATCACCGAGTGATCCTCGACAGCCTTACCCAGTTGCTCGATGCAGTTCTCGGTGCCGGCCAGACGCTGAAATCCGAGCACGCCGCGGACATCGCCGTAGAACTTCCAGACCAGGGAGTCCGCGCCCAGGCGCGGGGTCTCCGGCGTGATGTCGTCATCGACGGGCATGGGAATTGCTTCCCGGAGCCCTTCGTCAAGTGTGATGGCGCTCTGATCAACCATGAGCACCACGCTAACTCAATGGCACAAAAATGCGCAAGTGTGCCAAATATCGGGTTTGGCTCTACTGGTTGAGGAGGAAGCCCAGCTTCTCTCGGTTCTGCTCAAACCAGGCGGTTTCGGCACCCGCCTCGGGGAAAATGAGCCCGGCTTCCATGACTGCGGAGGCCTCCTGTTCGGAAATGCCCAGGACGAGTTCCTCCTCCGACTGGCCCGTCAGCTCGCGCCAGGCCGACGAGAGCTCGCGGAGCAGTCGTTGACGTTGTTCTAGGGAACGCCCTGAACGGATAGTGCCCGCGATGAAGGCGGTGTCGCTTTCTGGCTTTCCCGCCAGATAGTGGTGGCCCGGCTGGTATTCGTTGAAGACGACGTGCACGAATACCGCCGGAGCGCCGGTGATTTCGCAGTGAATACGCGTGAATTCCTGGGCGACGGCCTGCCGCACCTCGTCGGTGACCCTTCCCGCGCGCGTTGTGCACTGATAGAGAGGCATATCGCGTAGTCCTTGTCCTTAGTCGATGAAGTCGATGCGCACCGAGACGGGAGTGGTTTCCAGAGCCTTCACGACGCGGGCGCCGATTGCCCCGAAACCGCGACCCCGCGCGACGACATCGTCATCGGGCCGGAACTCTGCGGTGCCCACGCGCCACCGATTTCCCTGCCGTATGCGGACATTGGGATTGGCGGCAATGTTGCTGCCCCAGCCGGAGCGGGTGCCGTGCTGGCAGATCACCCAGGCGCCGGTCGAATCGAATTGTGCCGAGACCGGCACGATTCGCAGCTGTCCGGTTTTGCGCCCGGTGGTCTCGAGCTCGGAGGCAAGGGCGGTGCGCACGCCCAGCTTCGTCAAGGCCGCAACCGCCGGATTGAGCAGATAGCGCCCCATGGCACGTTCCCTGCGGAACTTGCGCAGTGTCTTGTCTGTCATGAACTTCTCCTTCTGCGAAATGCGTCTACACCGTTGTTTTTGAGGAGACGAAGCGCCGTGATCCACGGCCCGATGGTGGGATCCGGTTCGGTGCCCGCGCCCAGGCGGTGCAGTTGGGTGTTGTGCCACTGCAGTTCCAGCGCGCTGAGGAACGACTTCGCCCTGCCGGTTCGTGCGAGCCATCCGGGCATGGGCAAGGAGGCGTCCGGGACTGTCAGTGTGTCCTGTCGCGCCGTGAGCAGGTTGTCGGCGGCTTCCGGATTGACGGTGGTCGGGCGGCCGAGGCCCACGACATCGCAATCACCCGACCGGATGGCCTCCGACATCGCCGCTTCCGTGCGGAATCCACCCGTGACAGCGATGGGGACATCACCGGCCGCCTCGCGGGCGGTGCGCGCGTATTCCAGGAAATAGGCCTCGCGGGCCTGGGTGGATGCCGACGTCACCAACGGCCGGCCCTCCATCGCCGGAGATTCGTAGGTACCACCGCTGATTTCGATGAGGTCCACTTCTTCGGAAGCCAGCGCCGCGATGACCGCCCGCGATTCTTCCTCGGTGAAGCCGCCCCGCTGGAAGTCCGCGGAGTTGAGCTTGATGGCGACCGAGAACCCGGGGCTCACCGCGGCGCGCGTGCGGCGGACGATTTCAAGCACGAAGCGCATGCGGCGTTCGGGGTCACCTCCCCAGCGATCGGTGCGTTGATTGGTGCGCGGAGATAGGAACTGCGCCACCAGGTAGCCGTGCGCGCCGTGGATTTGTACGCCGTCGAATCCGGCGGCGTCGGCGACCGAGGCCGTAGTGGCGTACCGGTCGATGATGTTCTCGATCTCGTCATCGGTGAGTTCGCGCGGGGCCTGCCACCCGGGGACGTTCATCTTGATCGCGGACGGTGCCACCGGCTGGGATGCTGTGGCCAGCGGGTTGGCTTGTCTGCCCGGGTGGTTGACCTGCATCCAGATCAGGCCGCCACCGTCCTTGGTTGCCTTCGCCCAGCGGGACAGGCCGTCGAGATGCCGGTCGTCCTCGATGACGACGTTCCCCGGTTCGCCCAGATGACTGCGGTCCACCATCACGTTGCCGGTCACGACGAGGCCGAACCCGCCGGTGCCCCAGCGGCGATATAACTCCACGAGCCGGTGGTCGGGGCCCTGGGAGAGATCCCCGAGACCCTCGCTCAGGGCTGACTTCATGAATCGATTGCGGAGAACCTGGCCAGAGGCCAGGGGAAGGGGATCGTGTAGGTCTGCCACGCAAGCGACGGTAGTACACCGATTGGTGTACTGCAATGTTCCAGTTATCGCCCCACGTCGGGGACGTGTAGGTAGACTGAGCGGTATAGTTAACACCTGACACGTTTTGGAGGGCAGTACGCAATGTCGGCACGGGACACCTTGATCGCCAGCGTGACGGGCCTGGTGAGGCGCAGGGGTGTGGCCGGAACCGGACTCAACGCACTGTTGGAAGACAGCGGCGTCTCACGTCGCACCATCTACCTGAACTTCCCGGGCGGAAAGCAGGAACTCGTCGCCGAGGCAACTCGGCTCGCGGGGAACGAACTCACGTCCATCATCAAGGCCGCCGGTGACGACATCGATCCCGCTCGCGGCATCCAGCTGTTCATCGAGCTCTGGAAGGCTCAACTCGCCGAGACAGAGATGGAAGCGGGATGTCCCATCGTGGCGGCGGTGCTGGGCCGGACCGAGGCGCCCGAGGCCGCCGCGGTAGCCGCGGACGCGTTCCAGAGCTGGCAGGCGATTCTCACCGACCGGCTGGCGCGCTACGGGGTGGATGCCGACAACGCGCGCTCACTGGCCAGGACCATGATCGCCGCCATCGAGGGCGCCGTCATCATGTCGATCGCCGCCCAGTCGACCGACACCCTCGACGATGTCGGCCATCGGCTCGCGGAGCTCGTTCGGCTGTACGTTCCGGCGGGCACCACGCCGCAGGCCTGACCCGCACTCCCGCCGAAATGACATCTATGCGGGTGAATTGCGGAATTCCCCGGCGTCGATGTCATCTCGGCGAGGTGATTAAGCCATGGCTCTAGCCCGCGCGACCCTTGCCGGTGATCAGCGGTAGATCCAGGGTGGTGCGGATGCCGGAATCGGCCGCCACGACGGCCGGGACCGCGTTGACCACGCGCATTGCCGTCGCGATCAGGTTGGCGTAGTTGTGATCGCCCCGCGCGCTGAATGAGCCGAGGTCCAGGATGTAGCTGGGCTCGCCGGTGATTTCGACTCGATAGGTGCCGTCCGCGTGTGCCGGTTGCGGCCAGTCCGGGGCCAGATCCTCGCGCAGGCGGGTGAAGTGTTCCAGGACTGTCACCACCTTGCCGTCCTTGATGCCGCGCACCTCGAAGTGCAACGCGGCCATGGTCCCGGCAGGGATGTGCCCCGACGAGATCTCGAAGTCCTCGGGCGCGGGGAGCTTTTCGTACGTCTCGGTGACTTCGTCCAACTCGACCCCGAGGCCCGCGGCAAGCTGGCGTACCACCGAGCCCCAGGCCAGGGAGAGAACTCCCGGTTGCAGCAGGATGGGTGTTTCGTCCATCGGCTTACCGAAACCCATGACATCGAACATGACTGTGGCGCTGTCGTAGGTGGCGTAGTCGACGATTTCAATGCAGCGCACCTGGTCGATCCGTTGGCAGGTGCCCATGAGCGCCAGCGGTAGCAGGTCGTTGGCGAACCCGGGATCGATGCCGCCGATAAATATCGATGAATTTCCCTCTTGCGCTGCCGTTTCAATGGGTTCCAGCATGTTCTCTGGCAGCACACCCCAGGGGTACTGCAGGAACACCGGTGCGCTGGCGGCGACGTTGATGCCGGCGGCCAGGATCGAGCGCAGGTCCTCGATCGCCTCCATCAGCCGGTTGTCGGTCATGGCCGTGTACACCACGCAGTCGGGCTTGAGCGCCAGGATCGCGGCGGCATCGGTGGTCGCGGTGACCCCGGTGGTGACGTCGAGCCCGGCCAGCTCTCCGGCGTCTCTTCCTTGTTTGTCGGCTCCCGAGACCCATGTCCCGACGAGCTCCATGTTCGGATCGGTGATCACTCCGGCGAGCGCATGCTGCCCGACATTGCCTGTGCCCCAAACGGCTACACGTGTCTTTGTCAACTCAGGTCCCTTCTAGGCGAGGTCGGGTAGCGGGATGTCGAGATTGGGCGCGATGAGTCCGCCGTCGACCTCGAGCACCTTGCCGGTCAGAAAGCTGCCTGCCGGTGATGCCAGATAGACGGCGGCCGCTGCGATATCTGTCGGATCTCCCAGCCGGTGCAGAGGCGTGTTCTTCTCCAGAGTTCCGCGCACCTCGTCATTGCCCGCGACCACTTCGAGTGCTGAGGTGAGGATGGAGCCGGGCGCGATGCCGTTGACGCGGATACGTGGGCTCAGATCCATTGCGGCCGTGCGTGTGTAGTGGGCCAGCGCGCCCTTTGCGGTGCAGTAGCCCAGGAAGGCACGTCCCGGCAGCCGTCCCATGGTTGAGGTGATGTTGATGACCGACGCGTTGTCGGACTTGAGTAGGTGTGGCACGGCCGTGCGCAGCAGTGCGTGCCCGTTGAGGACATTGAAGGAGAATGCCTCGGCCAGGTCCTCGTTGGTGGTGTCCAAGAAGGGCTTCGGCATCGTGCCGCCCACGTTGTTGACGACGATGTCGAGTCGTCCGAAACGGTCAACCGCCTTTTGCGCCAGGGAGGCCGATGCTTCCGTGTCGGACAGGTCGGCCACGACGATCTCGGCCTGGCGTCCCACGGCCTGCACCTTCTCGGCGATTTCTTGCAGTTGCGACTCGGTACGCGAGGCGATCAACACGTCGGCGCCCGCCTGGGCGAAGGCCTCCGCGATCGCCGCACCAAGTCCGCGGCCGGCGCCCGTGACGACGGCGACATTGCCGTCGAGTCTGAATCGGTCCAGGATCACGTCTTCCTCCGTGTCGAATATTCGACTATCTTGGGGCGAATAGTCGATGCACTCTAGACCTGGGCTGTGCATCACGCAAGAGGGGAGTGCCCATGCCGGCCAGTTCACCACCGACGGCTCGTGTCGTGCAGATCGTCGAAATGCTCGCTGCCACAACACAACCCAAATCCGTCAGTGAGATCGCCGCGACCACCGGCATTTCTCGCGCCACGGCGACCGCGGTGGTGAGCGAGCTGGAGACCGCGGGTTGGGTGACCCGTGACGACGAGCTTCGGTATCGGATCGGTTCGGCATTGCCCCGCGCGGTCGAGGCCACCATGCCCCGGGAAGTTCAGGAGGCGCTGGCCCGAATCGCCGATGAGGCGCAAGCGGGAGCGACGGTCAGCCGTATCAGCCCGAAGACGTTGACCATCGTCGCCAAGGCGCAGGCCGGCCGCAGGGCCGTTGCCGGCTTCGCAGTAGGCCAGACCATCCCGCTGGCGTTTCCCGCGGGGTCGGCAGTCATGCCGTGGCGTCCGGACGAGGAGCGCTCGCAGTGGCTCGATACCGCACGAGGATTGAGCGCGCGTTCGGGCCAACGACTCGTGCAGCAGGTTTTCGACTGCGGATACGTGATCTACCGTCCAGACCACGACGACACCGGAATGGTCGACCTGCTGTCGGACCTGCTCGGTTCCGTGGGTTCGGAGGTGATGGAGGCGTCGTTGCGCGAGCGGCTGCTGCGGCAGCTGTCCCGTCTGACTTCACGTCCCTATTCGCGTGACGAACTAACTTCCGATGACGTGCTGCCCATCAGCTATCTGGCGGCACCGATATTCGAGGGTGCCGACGCGAACTACGAACTTCAGCTGGGCCCGTTGCTGCCCCGAGCGACCCGTGCAGAGCGGGAAGCGCTGATCGCGACGGTCACGCGGGGCGCTGGAGAGCTTTCCGGGCTGCTGACGGAATGACGGCGAGCTAGCCGGCCGTGACGACAGGGATGCCCTCGGACGGTTGCACGATGACGAAGCCCTGGCCCTGGAACGAAACCTGAAGGGCCTCGCCCGAACCCCGGCCGATGAGGGCGCCGGCCTTGAAGCTCGTCTTGAGCTGAGTCTGAAGGTTGGCCGACCAGGCCACCACCGCGTTGGTATCGGCGAATGTCGGCGCCTCGGCCGCATTGAGCACCACCGGAGGTCCGTCGGTGGTCAGCGCCACCCAACCGGTTCCGCGCAATGTGGTGTTGAACAGGCCGCCCGTCACCATGCTGGCGCCCTTGACCCGCTCGATGTTCCAGTTCAGGCCCGAGGAAAAGGCCAGCACATTCTTGCCACTGATGGACAGGCCCGCGTTGTTCAGATTCAGCAGGTGCACGTCGAAGGCGCGCTCGGCCAGGAAAACGTCGCCCTGGCCCGAACAGCGCATGAGCGGCAGGCCCTCACCGGTCAGCGCCTTCTTCAGGAACTTGGCTGCCCCGCCGCCCTCGAAGGCGAAGTCGACGTTGCCCTGGTACGCCACCATCGATCCTTGGCGTGCCAGGAACGGTTCCCCGAGGCGAACGCGCAACAGCTTCGCGTTCTGGTTGGAGATCGGTTTGGCTTCATTCTCGCTGAACCGACCGTCCACCAAATCTCCACTGATACCGGAGAATTGGTCGCCCACGGGCTGAGCCTGCGCTGCCGGCTGTGCCGCTGAGACCTGTGGCGTGCGCTGCGGCTCGGCCGCCGCCGCACCTCCCAGCGGGGCCGTGCTGACCGTGCCCTGGTGCGCGACTTGGTCCGTCCAGCGGTGTCCGTCGTGCCAACGGAATTCGAAGCGTCCGTCGGGGTCTGGTTGCCAGCTGCCGGGATTCGGAGTCGTCATGACTCCAAGCTAGCGTTGTTCGATCAGGATTGTGGGCACTGCCAGCGCCGGATCTTTGACGGTCGCGACCCTCGTTCCCGGTTTGTGGCCATTGCGGATATCGCTGAGCGCGACACCAGCCTGCTGCAGGCGGGCGTGAGTGGCGTCGATGTTCTCTGTCCGCCAAGCGATTCCCCATAGCGAGTCCGGACCGGCGGGGTCCTCGTCGCGCAGCACGACCTCGACCACCAGGCCCGCGCACCGGAAGAACAATTGGTGCACGCCCCAGGACTGCACGCGGTCCAAGCGCAGGTCGAAGCCGAGCCGTCCGCACAACGTCGCGATGATCCTGTCGCGATTGGGGGAGAACAGCACCAGATGATCGATGTGACCGCTGTCGCCCCCTGACTGACTCGGTGCCGCTGTTCGTTCGGTCAGCCCCAGGGTGAGGCCGTCCGCCTGTCCGGCCGCGAGGTCTGCGTGAGCTGTAAGCGTCAGACCACGGCGATCGACGATCTTGGCCGCGGACGCTTGGTTTTCGACACGAAAGAGCATCCCGGGGTACGGGGCCCATTCGGGGAGCCCGAGCTGCAGCTGTGGATGTGGGGTCGACGTCCCGAACAGTCGCGAGTAGGCGTCCTTTGCGTCAGCGAGATTCGGGATGTCCAGAAGCACCGAGTCCAGTTCGGTGATCATCAGAGCATTTCCTCCCTGCCGGACCGGGGTCCGTTTAGGCATACTGGCGGTATGCGTTTCCAGCTTCTCGACATTGTCTTCCACCTGCCAAACCCCGCAACGGGGGCGCTGGCGCCGGCCGCGGACCGGCTGAACCGCGTGGTCGAGACCGCGGTGCTGGCGGAGAGTCTGGGTTTTGACTCCTTCGCGGTGGGGGAACGGCACGCGGGAGATGTGCTGTCCTCGGCGCCGACGGTGCTCTTGGGGGCGGTGGCCGCGGCGACCGATCGCATCCTGCTGTCCACCGGTGTGACGGTGTTGTCCCTGCTGGACCCGGTGCGTGCGGCGGAGGATTTCGCCACCATCGACCAGCTGAGCAGGGGCCGGCTTGAGATCGTCATCGGGAAGGGCAATGAGGATCGTCAGTACCCGCTGATGGGACTCGACATCGCCAAGCAGTACGAATACCTGCAGGAGAACTACGAGCTGCTACGCCGACTGTTGCGCGAGGAGCACGTCGAGTGGACCGGTAGGCACCGGCATCCGCTTACCGATGCGACCACGCTGCCCCGTCCCTTCGACGGCCCGTTCCGGATCTGGCACGGGTCGGCGACCTCGACCTTCGCGGTCGAACTCGCAGCCAAGTGGGGTGACCCGATCGTTACCGCAAATGCGTTGCAGCCGAAGGAGAATTACCAGGTCCTCATCGACCGGTATCGCGAGCTGTACGCACAGAACGGACACGACCCGGCACGGCTTTATGTGGGGGCCGGCTCGGGTGGGCTGTACCTGGCGGACACGACCGAACAGGCGATCGCGCAGTACCGCCCCATCTACGAGGCCCGTCTGGCGCAGATGGCCAAGCTCAAGGACCATCCGAAGGCCGTCGGCAAGTTTCCGTCGTTCGAGTCCATTGAGGACGCGGCAGATCGCGGGCCGGTGCTTGCCGGTTCGCCCGAACGTGTGGCGGAAAAGATCATCGAGTGGCATGACGCGTTCGGGCATGACTTTCAATCGATCTCGTTGAGCCCCGAGGCCGATTTCGCGGAGCAGCAAGACACCCTGCGACGTTTCGCCGAAGAGGTTGTTCCGCTGGTGCGGGCGGAGGTCAAGTCCACCCTGTGGGGTCCGCAGGATACGCAGCGGGCCAAGGGATTCACCGCGCCCGGAGGGGCCACGGCGGAGAAACAACCTGTCTAGATGTGGCCCGGTTGATTCATCGGGTTCATGGGGCTGGCCGGGTTCGCGGGGTTGTTCGGGTTCATGGGGCTGGCCGGGTTCGCGGGGTTGTTCGGGTTCATGGGGCTGGCCGGGTTGGCCGGGTTGTTCGGGTTCATCGGGCTGGCGGGGTTGGCCGGATTCGACATGCTGTTCGGGCCATAGGGGCCGACATTGCAGACGGCGTTGGCATTGCCGATGCAATCAGCGGGGTTGAAGGGGTCGGGGTCTGCCGGGTCGGCACTCGCGAAAGCGGTGGCAAACATCATCAACGCGGTGCACAGTGCGCTGGTAGCCGTTGACTTGAGCATGTACCGAGGCTAGCAAGCCTGTTTTGTGTTTCTCATGAGATCGGTTGAGGCCGCTGGACGGCGGCCGGGCCGCCCCTCCTTGCCCAAAACTAGAACATGTTCTAACGTCGAGCGAAGTGCCTGATCGGCGACTATTCACCCAAGGAGCGCGATGCCTGATCCATTTGACCCGTTGCACGGGTCCATCAACTCCGGGCACCTGCTGGTTTCCGCCCTCAAGCGGAACGCGAGTGCCCCCGCGTTGGTGCTCGGCGACGTGACCTTGACCGGCGCGCAAATGGCCGATGAGATCAGCAAGTACATCCAGGCCTTCACCGCGCTGGTGCCCGACCCCACCGATGGGCAGGGGATGCTGGCACTCAACCGCCCGGAGGTGCTGCTGGTGATCGGCGCCGGTCAGCTGCTGGGGACCCGACGTACCGCGCTGCACCCGCTCGGTTCACTGGACGACCATGCGTACGTACTGGCCGATGCCAAGATCACCACGCTCGTCATCGACCCCACCCCGCAATTCGTGGAGCGCGCCGCGGCCTTGGTGGAGAAGGTGCCGACGTTGACTCGCGTACTGACGCTCGGCCCGGTGCCGACGGAGTTGGCAAAGGTGGGCCACGACCTCGTCGCCGCGGCCGCACGCTTCGATGCCCGGCCGCTGGTGCCGATCAACCTGTCGCCGGACCACATCAACGGTTTGACCTACACGGGTGGGACGACGGGTAAACCCAAGGGCGTCATCGGAACGTCGCAGTCCATTCTCACCATGACGCAGATTCAGCTGGCCGAGTGGGAGTGGCCGGAGCGCCCCAAATTCCTGATGTGTACCCCGCTTTCGCATGCCGGTGCCGCGTTTTTCATGCCGACCCTGATGAAGGGCGGGTCGATGGTGGTACTGCCCAAGTTCGACGCGGGCGCGGTGCTGGCCGCGATCGAGGAGCACAAGATCACCGCGACCATGCTGGTGCCCTCGATGATCTATGCGTTGATGGACCATCCGGATTCGCACACTCGCGACCTATCCTCGCTGCAGACCGTCTACTACGGCGCCTCGGCCATCAACCCGGTGCGTTTGGCGGAGGCCATCGAGCGTTTCGGGCCGATCTTCGCGCAGTACTTCGGCCAGTCCGAGGCGCCCATGGTGATCAGCTACCTGGCCAAGGGCGATCACGACGCGAAGCGGCTCTCCAGCTGCGGTCGGCCCTCAGCGTTCCTGCGCACTGCGCTGCTCGACGAAAACGACCAGCCGGTGAAGCAGGGCGAGCCCGGCGAGATCTGCGTGGCGGGGCCGCTGGTGGCGGGCGGCTATTGGGAACTGCCTGAGCAGACCGCCGATACGTTCAAGAACGGCTGGCTGCGCACAGGCGATATTGCCCGCGAGGATGAAGACGGTTTTTGGTTCATCGTGGATCGCACCAAGGACATGATCGTCACCGGTGGTTTCAACGTGTTCCCGCGTGAGGTGGAAGATGTTGTCGCCGAGCATCCTTCGGTGGCCCAGGTCGGAGTCATCGGCGTGCCGGACGAGAAATGGGGCGAGGCGGTGACGGCGATCGTGGTGCTGCGTGCCGAGGCGGCATCCGATGAGGCCGCCGTGTCGTTGATGACCTCTGAGATCCAGGCCGCGGTGAAGGAGCGCAAGGGCTCGGTGCAGTCACCCAAGCACGTGATCATCGCCGAGTCACTGCCGTTGACCGCACTGGGCAAGCCGGACAAAAAGGCCCTGCGGCAGAAGTACGCCACGGTCTAGCCCTTTGCCGCCAGCAGGCCGCGGGCGCTGGTGTGGATGAACCGACGCAGCCACGGCGCGGGCTCGCCCTTGTCGGGCAGATGGCGGCGCACGGCTGCGTAGGGCATGTCGATCAACGCGAACATGACCTTGTCGAGGGATTCGGGTGCCGTCGTTCCGTACCGTCTTTTCGCGAACTCGCGCAGCGCCTTTCGCACCCGCGAATTCAGTGAGGTGAGCTCAGTGGCAAGGGTGTCGGGCCAGTGTGCGACCAAATCGGCTTTCTCGTACTGCAGTAGCAGCAACGCTTCGTTGCGGTTCGTTGCTGTCCAATCAAAGGCATGGTCGATCGCCGCGGCGAGGGCGTCGTCGGAATCGGGCAGAGCCAGTGCCGCGAGTATGCCGTCCTGATAGCGCGCGATGGAACGCAGCCAAAGCCGGGCCATCAGCTCGTCGCGGCTCGCGAATCGGTGATAGATCGAGCCCGAGGGGGCGCCGAGGGCTCGCCCGATCGCGGTGGCGGTGGCGGCCGAAGGTCCGCGCAAGGCCACCAGGCTCAGCGCCGCGTCCAGGATGTCGTCGGGGCTGTACTGCGGTTTACGCCCCATGGCGCCGCACCATGCTCGTGCCCTGCGCGACCGCGACCAGCTTGGTGTTTCCGCCGTGATCCTCGATGGAGATCTCGCAGCGTCCGAGGGCCTTGGTGCGCCCGGCACTGACCAGGCAGGCGTCGGCGAGCAGCCGGGAGCCGTCGCGGGCCGGAGCCACGTACTCGATGGTGTATCCGCTCGTCACGATGTCCGCGCCCAACCCCAGGCCGCAGGCGTAGGTGATGGCGTTGTCGGCGAGATAGCTCAGAACCCCGCCGTGGACGAGTCCGCTCTGCTGACGGAGTTCGTCGCGGATGTCGAGGGCGATCTGGATTCCGGACGGGTCGACCCGCGTGATCGACGCTCCCAGCAGGCGGCTGAATGGTTGCGCATCGAGAACCTGTTGTGCCTGTTCAAGGGTGATCATATTATTAGAGAATAGTCGCTAATAACTGGATGGGCGAGCGTGCATATGATGTAAGGCGCAGCTGGTCTGCTGGTGGTGACCCAGGTTCGTCCGAGGCCGTTACCAGCATCGAGTGGCGGACCCTACGGGGATCGTCGCGAGAGGGAACCCGGTGAGAATCCGGGACTGTCCCGCAGCGGTATGCAGGAACGATCGCCGTCTTATGCACTGGGGTATGCACTCGGTCAATCGCCGAGGAAGCCTGGGAAGCGACGGCCCGTAGGAAAACCTGAGCCCGGGTAATGCCTGCAAGTCCGAAGACCTGCCAGTTGTGTCGGATGCGCCGCATCCGGCGGATCATCGCCTCGCGGAATGGGCGTATGGCCGAATCGGTTATAGCCAGCACAGCGTGTGCTGGCTATTCGGGCTCGGCTTGCTTGTCCTGGGCGGTGGCCACCACGCCGTAGACAGAGGACAGCATGACCACTCAACCATTGAAGGCAACCACGCTCGGTTCGGCGCGCATCGGCCCGCGTCGTGAGCTCAAACGGGCTACCGAAAGCTACTGGGCCGGGCGCACCAGCCGTGAGGAACTGGAGAAGGTCGCCGCCGGGCTTCGGCGCGACAACTGGACCGCGTTGGCCGCAGCTGGGCTGGATTCCGTTCCCGTGAACACGTTTTCCTACTACGACCAGGTGTTGGACACCGCGGTGCTTTTGGGGGCGTTGCCGCCCCGCGTCGCGGGCATTGCAGATGACCTCGATCGCTACTTTGCTGCCGCGCGCGGCAATGACGACGCCACACCGCTGGAAATGACCAAATGGTTCGACACCAACTACCACTATCTGGTGCCGGAGATCGGGCCGGACACACAGTTCACGCTCAACCCGGCGAAGCTGTTCGGTGAGCTGAAAGAGGCTCAGGCACTAGATGTTCCGGCACGACCGGTGGTCGTCGGACCTATCACCTTTCTTGCGTTGAGCAAGTCGGTGGATGGTGCCGGCGCACCCGTCGAGCGACTCGACGAAGTGGTATCACTATACGAGCAGCTGCTGGTGCAGCTGGCGGAGGCAGGCGTCGGATGGGTTCAGATCGACGAGCCCGTGCTGGTCACCGACATCCTGCCGAATGGCCCGGAGCTGGCCGAGCGCGTGTACGGCCGTTTGGGCACGGTTGCCGATCGTCCCCAGATCTTGGTGGCTACCTATTTCGGTGATCTGGGTGCGGCCCTGCCCGCGCTGGCGCGCACTCCGATCGAGGCGATCGCGGTGGACCTGGTCTACGGGTCTGCCTCGAACGTGGCCTCGGTGCCTGAGCTGTCCGGAAAGACCGTGGTGGCAGGTGTTGTGGATGGGCGAAACATCTGGCGTACCAACCTCGAGTCGGCACTGGGCACCCTCGGGACCCTGCTGGGTAGTGCGGGTTCGGTGGCAGTGTCCACCTCCTGCTCGACGCTGCATGTGCCCTACTCGCTGGAACCGGAGACCGAACTCGACGATCAGCTGCGCAGCTGGCTGGCCTTTGCCGACGAAAAGGTCAAGGAAGTCGTGGTGCTGGCACGGGCGCTGAGTGAGGGCCGTGACGCCGTCGCAGCCGAGTTCGCGGCGTCGAACGCCGCCGTCGAATCTCGTAAGACCGACCCACGTCTGAACAACGGCCAGATTCGGGCCCGATTGGATTCCATTCTGGCCTCTGGTGTTTCACGCGGTGATGCCGCCGATCGCCGGCGTAGCCAGGATGAGCGGCTGAAGCTGCCGAAATTGCCGACCACGACCATCGGGTCGTTCCCGCAGACCGTCGAGATCCGTAAGGCTCGTCAGGCGCTGACCAAGGGTGAGATCGACGATGCCGAATACGTGCGCCGGATGCGTGCCGAGGTGGCCGATGTCATTGCGCTGCAGGAGAAGTTGGGATTGGACGTGCTGGTGCACGGTGAGCCCGAGCGCAATGACATGGTGCAGTACTTCGCCGAACAACTCGACGGATTCTTCGCTACCCAGAACGGTTGGGTGCAGTCCTACGGCAGCCGGTGCGTGCGTCCGCCGATCCTGTACGGCGATGTGGCACGGCAGAACTCGATGACCGTCGAGTGGGCCACCTATGCGCAGTCGCTGACCCCCAAGTACGTCAAGGGCATGCTGACCGGCCCGGTGACCATTCTGGCGTGGTCATTCGTGCGTGACGATCAACCATTGGCAGACACCGCCAACCAGATCGCGCTGGCGATCCGGGACGAGACGGTGGATCTGCAGAACGCCGGCATCGCGATCATCCAGGTGGACGAGCCCGCGCTGCGCGAGCTGCTGCCACTGCGTTCGGTCGACAAGCCTGCGTACTTGGACTGGGCGGTCGGTGCGTTCCGGCTCTCCACGTCGGGGGTGTCCGATGCGACGCAGATCCACACACACCTGTGCTATTCGGAGTTCGGCGAAGTGATCGGTGCGATTGCCGATCTGGATGCCGATGTCACGTCCATCGAGGCGGCCCGCTCGCATATGGAGGTGCTCGATGACCTCAACGCGATCGGCTTCTCCAACAGCGTCGGTCCGGGGGTGTACGACATCCACTCGCCACGGGTGCCGTCGGCAGCGGAGATGGCAAGCTCGCTGCGGGAGGCACTGCAGGCGGTTCCGGCGCAGCGTCTCTGGGTGAACCCCGACTGCGGCCTGAAGACCCGGAAGGTTGACGAGGTGACCGCCTCGCTGGCCAACCTGGTTGCCGCCGCGACCGAAGTTCGTGCGGGCGCATAGGTCAGGATTGTTGACGGGCAGTCTCAGTATGTGGGGGACTGCCCGTCAACGAAATTGATTGGTGTATAAACCATTAGCTATCCAGTTCTTTGCCAAATCGGAGGTACCTGGTGTCGATGAATACCGTTGCGTTGGAGTTGGTGCCTCCCAACGTCGATGGCGGCCACGAGCGAGCATCGGAAGAGCTGCAAAAGCTGTTGCGGTTCTCGGCCGAGTTCGGGATCGAGGGCCGTATCGAGCACGTCATGATCCCCTCGATGATCGCCGAGGACGGCGACCGGCCGCTGGAGATGAAGCCCAAGCTGGATGTCGTCGACTATTGGTCGATCATCCGATCGGAGCTGCCCACGATGCGGGGACTGTGCACGCAGGTCACCTCGTTCTCGGATGAGACATCGCTGCGGGGCCGGCTGACCGATCTCACCGGTGCCGGAATGGACGGCGTGATTTTCGTGGGTGTGCCGCGCACCATGAGTGACGGTGACGGCGCCGGTATCCCGCCGACCGACGCGTTGTCGAAGTTCGATGACATCGTCGAGAACCGGGGTGTGATCCTGATTCCCACTCGCGGCGGGGAGCAGGGCCGCTTTTCGTTCAAGTGCGACAAGGGCGCCACCTTCGCCATGACCCAGCTGCTGTACTCCGATGCTGTGGTGGGTTTCCTGCGGGACTTCGCGTACACCAGCGATTACCGGCCCGAGGTGCTGCTTTCGTTCGGTTTCGTGCCCAAGTTGGAGTCGAAGGTCGGACTGATCGATTGGTTGATCCAGGACCCCGGAAACGAGGCCGTTGCGCGCGAACAGGCCTTCGTCAAGTCGCTGTCTGCCTGCGAACCCGATGCGCGGCGGCCACAGCTCGTCGACCTCTACAAACGCGTCATCGACGGGGTCGCGGACCTGGGCTTCGCGTTGAGCATTCATTTCGAGGCGCCGTACGGTTTGGCGCGGCCCGCCTTCGAGACCTTCGCGGAGATGCTCGCGTACTGGTCGCCACCACGCCGGACTTCCTGAGAACGGCGCGGTCGCCGGGAATTTCCGTTGACTGTGCGACAGTGTCGCTTAAGACTCGTCGCATGGAACCCGTTGAGTTGCAGACGGAGCGGCTGGTGTTGCGGTGCGTGACAGCGGCCGATGAAGGAGCTCTGGCCGAGGCGTGCAACGACCCGTTGATCGCGCAATTCGTTCCGTTGCCTTCGCCGTACACGGCCGAGGACGCTCGACGGTTTGTCACGGCGTCGGCGGATGGATGGGCACAGGACGTGCAGTACGGACTGGGCTTCTACCTGGCCACATCGGGTGAACTCGCCGGGACCTGTGTACTCAAGCGCATGGAGCGCGGTGTGGTGGATCTCGGTTACTGGGCTGCCCCGGCACATCGCCGTAAGGGCCTCACGGTCGAGGCTGCTCGCCGCTTGTGCCAGTGGGGATTTGACGAGCTAGACATCCACCGGATCGAATGGTGGGCCGTCGTCGGCAACGACGGCTCGCGCGCCGTGGCCGAGGCCGTCGGGTTCGAGCTGGAGGGGCTGCTTCGACGACGGGCCTACCAGGCGGGCGAGCCCAGGGACTGGTGGGTGGGCGGGCTACTTTCACGTCCCGAGTGATGAGTGTGCGGTTTGTGTCGAAAACTGCTGATCTATCGACACAAACCGCACACTCGCGGGTCCGGGCTAGGATGCCAGCGTCCGCTGGGGCTTCCCGGAGTATTCACTCAGCGGCCGGATCAGTGCGTTCGCGGCCGCCTGCTCCATGATGTGTGCGGTCCAGCCGGTGATCCGGCTCATCACGAAAATCGGTGTGAAGCACGGGATATCGAATCCCATGAGGTAGTAGGCCGGTCCGGTGGGGAAGTCCAGGTTGGGCTTGATGCCTGTTGCCGCGTTCATCTCGGATTCGAGAACCTTGTAAATCTCCAGCCACTGGCTGCCATCGCGAGCCTGCGCGACTTCCTCAAGGGCGGCACGCATGGTAGGCACTCGGGAGTCGCCGTTCTTGTACACGCGGTGGCCGAATCCCATGACCTTCTCTTTACGGGACCGCTTGCCCTGCAGCCATTCCGCTGCCTTGGCGGCATCGCCGATCTCGATCATGTCGTGCATGACGGCTTCGTTGGCACCGCCGTGCAGGGAGCCCTTGAGTGCACCGATCGCCGCGGTAACCGCGCTGTAGATGTCGGACTGGGTCGAGGTCACCACGCGGGCGGCGAAGGTGGAGGCGTTGAAGCTGTGCTCGGCGTAGAGGATCATGGACTGCTCGAATGCCTTCACGATGACGGGATCCGGCACTTCGCCGAAGCACATCCGCAGGAAGTTCGCCGAGTAGCCCAGGTGGCTGTGCGGCTGAATCGGGTCCAGCCCACGACGACGGCGCATGTCGGCAGCGACGATGGTCGGCAGCACCGCGAACATGCGGAGTGACTTGGCGTAGTTGGCATCTGGTGTGCTGTCGTCCTCGGACGGATCCTCGGCACCCAGGTAGCTGATGGCGGTGCGCACCACGTCCATGGGATGGCAGGTTTCGGGCAACTTGGCCAGTAGGGACATCAGCGAGCGGTCCAAGCGACGCTGGGCCCGTTCCCGCTGCGAGAACAGCGCCAGCTCGCCGTCGTTGGGCAACTCGCCGTGCCACAGCAGATAGGCGACCTGCTCAAAGCTGCAGCGGGCGGCCAGATCCTGGACCGGATATCCACGGTAGGTCAGCGAATTCGTTTCCGGCACGACCTTCGAAATAGCGGTGGTGTCCACCACGACGCCGGCAAGTCCTTTGTGGATTGCTTGAGGAATAGTCGCTGCGCTCATTGGGGACCTCCGGTGAGACTGAAGTTGAAGATCTCGGTGTCGAACTGGTTGTATTCGGAGTAGCGCAGCAGCTCGTAGAGGCGGCTGCGGTGCTGCATCTGATTCAGCAGACCAGACTGTGTTCCGGCCGAATCGATTTCACGCAGGCCCTGCTCGACGGCGAACATCGCCAGCCGCAGGGTGGTCACGGGATAGATGACCACGTTGTACCCGACCTCGCGCAGTTGTTCGGCAGTCACCAGGTCCGACTTGCCGAACTCCGTCATATTGGCGAGTAGCGGGACATCCACTGCGGCACGGAACTTCTCGAACTCGCCGATATTGCTGAGTGCCTCGGTGAAAATCAGATCTGCGCCCGCGTCGGCATAGGCCTTGGCGCGGTCTATGGCCGCGGGCAACCCCTCGATGCCCGCCGCATCGGTGCGGGCGCAGATCACGAAATCGGGGTCGCGCCGAGCCGAAACCGCCGCGCGCAACCGTCGGACCATCTCGGCGGGCTCCACGACGGCCTTACCGTCGAGATGCCCGCATCGCTTCGGATTGACCTGATCCTCGAAGTGGCATCCGGACAGGCCGGCATCTTCGAGAACGGTTACCGTGCGGGCGGCACTCATCGGCTCGCCAAAGCCGGTGTCGGCGTCGATCAGGGTGGGTAGGTCGGTGACCGACGCGATCTGCCGGCCCCGGGCGGATACCTCGGTGAGGGTGGTCAGCCCGATATCGGGCAGCGCCAGATCCGCGGACAGCACCGCACCGGATACGTAGACACCCTCGAAGCCGATTTCTTGAATCAGCTTGGCCACCAAAGGCGAGAAGGCGCCGGGGAGGCGCAACAGCTCACCGGACGACAAGCCCTGACGGAACGCGGCGCGTTTTGTGGCCGCGTCGGTGGCAGAGGCAAGAAGTGAACTCATTTGAAGATCCCCTCCGGGGTCGTCGGCGCCTTGTCCAGGACAACGGCATCCACGAGCGGGTTGAGCGCACCGAGCGATCCGGCCTTCAGGTCGGCCAGTCCCTGTGCCACGGAGAGGAATCGATCCTGCTCACGCTGGTCGATGACGCCGTCGGAGAGCACTGTGAACTTGTCGATGTAGTTCTCGCGCGCGAACGGCCGTGCCCCGAGCGGGTGTGCGTCGGCGATCGCGAGTTCGTCGGTGATCACCTCGCCGTTCTTGAGGGTCACCACCGCCTTACAGCCGAAGGCCTTTTCCTCGGGCTTCGTCGAGTGATAACGCCGGGTCCACTCCGGATCCTCGACGGTGCTGATCTTGTTCCAGAGCTCGATGGTCTCGGAGCGGTGCGCGCGCTCGGGTGCGTAGGACCGCTCGTGATGCCAGATGCCGTCCTCCAGTGCGACGGCGAAGATGTACATCACCGAGTGATCCAGCGTTTCGCGTGAGGCATCCGGATCGAACTTTTGCGGATCGTTCGAGCCGGTACCGATGACCACGTGCGTGTGGTGGCTGGTGTGCAGAACGATGGTGGCGATCTGGTCGAGATCGCCGATGCGCTCGCGCATCCTGCGGGCCAGGTCAATGGGCGCCTGGCTCTGGTATTCGGCAGAGTGTTCCTTGGTGTAGCTGTCCAGGATGGCGCGCTTTTCCTCGCCGGGGCCGGGCAGCGGCACTTCGTAGAGCTTCTCGGGTCCGCCGAGCAGCCAGGCGATCACGCCGTCTTCGCCCTCCCAGATCGGCGACGGCGCACCCTCGCCCCGCATCGCACGGTCGACTGCCTCGATGGCGACCTTGCCGGCCCACGCGGGCGCATAGGCCTTCCAGCTGGAGATCAGCCCCTTGCGGGACTGGCGGGTCGCCGTCGTGAGGTGCAGCGCCTGGCCGATGGCCTGGTAGATGGTTTCGGTGTCCAGCTTCAGCATGGTGCCCAGACCGGCGGCCACCGAGGGGCCGAGGTGAGCAACGTGGTCAATCTTGTGCTCGTGCAGGCAGATTCCACGGGTGAGGTTGATCTGGGTTTCGTAGGCGGTGGCCAGGCCGCGGATCAGGTCGTTGCCGCCGATGCCGAGCTGTTGGGCCACCGCGACCAGCGGCGGGATGTTGTCGCCGGGGTGCGAGTAGTCGGCGGCCAGGAACGTGTCGTGGAAGTCCAGCTCGCGTACCGCGACGCCGTTGGCCCAGGCGGCCCACTCGGCTGAGTAACCGCCGCTGACACCGAAGACGTTGGCGCCCGGCCCACCGGTAAGCCCGCCGGAGGATGCCGCGTGCGCCTGCGCCTGACGGCGTGCGACGGTGACGGGACGCCGGATGACCGAGGCGGCGCTGACGGCGGCGTTGTCGATGATCCGGTTGATGACCATCGCCGCGGTGTCGGCAGGAACGGTGACGGGGTCGGCAGCAACCTCGGCGATCTTCCAGGCGAGGTGTTGATCGCGGGGGAACTCGTCGGCGCTACGGCGGGTGCGTACGGAGTGAACGTGCATGATCCGCACATTACGCACGTGCTCGATAGATCAAAAGACCATGTAAATGTGTATTTCTGTATCCTTACTTCGCACATCTTGCAAACATTGCGAACACTGTGGGGGTTATCCTCACGTCATGTCCAGACCGTTCGCCGGTGCGCGGTTGCGGAGGTTGCGCGAGGAGCGCGGCCTGACGCAAGCGGCGCTCGCACGTGTTCTGGACCTGTCGACCAGTTACGTGAACCAGCTGGAGAACGACGCGCGGCCGGTGACGGTTGCGGTCCTGCTGCGGCTCACCGAACGGTTCGATCTCTCACCGCATTACTTCTCGCCGGACTCCGACGCCCGGCTGGTGGCGGACCTCGGCGAGATCTTCACCGAGGCGGCGGTGGGGGAGATCAGCGATCTGCAGCTCGAGGAGCTGGTCGCCCGGATGCCGTCGGTCGGGCAGACGCTGGTCGGTATGCATCGCAGACTCCGGGACACCACTGCGGAGTTGGAGAGCTATCGCGCCACCGAGAATGCGGCGACTATCGGCGAATCGATACGAGAACCGCTGCGCCCCATGCCATTCGAAGAGGTTCGAGACTTCTTCTACGATCACAAGAATTACCTGGGTGAGCTCGACACCGCGGCCGAGGATCTCTTCGAGCGCTATGGACTGCACATCGGTGGGCTCGACGTCCAGTTGGCCGCCGTGTTGAAACAGGACCACGGCATCACGGTTACTGTGGACAAGGTTGGGGCACTGTCGGATTCGTCGAAGCGTCGCTTCGATCACGAGACCGGGGTATTGCGCATCGCGCATTGGCTCACGCCCGGACAGCGTGCCTTCCAGATGGCCACCCAACTGGCGCTGTTGACGCAGACGGAGACCATGGCGGCGATCCTTTCCGGTGCCGAGCAACTCAGCCCGGAAGCTGTCGGCGTCGCGCGTATCGGGTTGGCCAACTACTTTGCGGGCGCGTTTCTGTTGCCGTATCAACAGTTCCACCGCGATGCCGAGGCGGTGCGCTACGACATGGACATTCTGGCCCGTCGTTACGAGGTGGGGTTCGAGACGGTATGTCATCGCTTGTCGACGTTGCAACGACCGTCGAGCCGAGGTGTGCCGTTCATCCTCGTCCGCACGGATCGAGCCGGAAACATCTCGAAGAGGCAGTCGGCCACGGCATTTCACTTCTCGCGGGTGGGTGGAAACTGCCCGCTGTGGGTGATTCACAACGCCTTCTCGCAACCCGGTCAATTCGTGACGCAGGTCGCCGAAATGCCGGATGGTCGCCTGTACTTCTGGATCGCCAGGACGACGTCGACCGCGACCGGCGGGTTTCTCAGCACACCGAAGTCGTTCGCGATCGGCTTGGGATGCGACATCGCCCACGCCCATCGGTTGGTGTATTCGACGGGAATCGCGATCGACGATCCGTCGACCGCGGTGCCTATCGGCCCCGGCTGCAAGGTGTGCGTGCGCGAATCATGTGCCCAGCGTGCATTTCCCTATATCGGGCGCAGCGTTCACGTCGATGAGGATGCCAGCAGCCGGCTGCCCTACACCTGATCGGTGTACCGCAGCACCGTCGGCGCGGCGGCGATCAACGCGACCAACTGGATCACACCGACCACCGCGACCAGCATGGGAATCGACACGCCATACAGGTACCCGGTCAGCGCGCCACCTATCGCGGTGGCCGTGCCCAGTACCGCCGCGTACGCCCCGTAAGCGGTGGCGCGGCGCCCCGACGGCACGAGGTCTGCGACCACCGCACGCAGGGTGGAATCCTGAATGCCCACCGCGGTGCCCCACAACAGCGCTCCGAGCACGACACCGGTGAGCGAGTCCGTGAATGCCAGCATCGGTACCACCGCCCCGACAATGGGCAGAACGGCAAGGGTTTTCGGGCCTATCCGGTCATATGCCCAACCCGAGAGAAGAGCTGACACGGCAGCGGCGGCCATCGCTACGGCGTACACCAACGGCACCGCGGCCGGGGCGAGCACGCCCCGGTTGACCATGTGGAATGACAGCACGCCGAAGGTGGCGAACCCCGACACGGTGAGCCCGGAGAATCCCGCGTAGAGCCAAAACTTCACCGGTAGTTCGAGTTTCTGGCGTGTCGTTGGCATATCGGTGGCTTCTTCCGTGACCTCGTACCGCTCGGGATGCGGCACTCGTCGACGTAGCCAGAACAGCAGGACAAGCGTGGCAGCACTGGGGACTGCCAGTACGGCGAACGTAGGTCGGTAGTTCCCATGGGTGAACGCGAGCATCCCGGCAACCACCAACGGGCCGGTGATGGCACCGAGCTGATCCATGGCCTTATGCACGGCGAAGCCCTTGCCGCGCCCGGTGACTGACGTGGCGTGGGATAGCAGGGTGTCCTTGGCAGGACTGCGTACCGCCTTACCCACGCGTTCGGTGATCACCAGGGCGACGGCCACCCACAGCACGCTGGCCATCCCCAGAAAGGGAACGGTGACCACGGTCAGTGCGTAGCCGGCGATGGTCCATGCCCAGAACGTGCGGGTTCGATCGGTCAGGGGGCCCGATACCAGACGCAGCGCGAGGGCCGCGGCCTCGCCGATTCCGGTGACCACCCCGACGACCAGGGCGGTGGCGCCGAGCGAGGCCAGCAGTGGCCCCGTGATCGAGCGGGCACCCTCGTAGACGATGTCGGCGAGCATGCTGATCACGCCGAAGGTCGTGACAAATCGCCAGGCCGTAAGACGTTGTGGCACAGGAGACGAATCTAGCCGATCCACTGCTTTACCTGTTCGGCGATCCATGCGCCGTCGTCCAGGGGAAGGTCGTGCCCGGCGGTGGGATGCACCGCGATGGGAACTCCGAACCTGTCGGCGATCGCGCGGGACGCCGAAGAACTCACGAGCCGATCGTGCTTGGAGGTGAGCACCAGCAGTGGTGTGTCGATGTGTCGCGGCATTCTGAACGTGATGGCCGCGGCCATCTGCCGAACGATGCTGGTGCTTGAGGGGCGTTGTGTCTGCAGATAGTCCGCCCAGCGCCGGGAGAGCGCTTCGAGATCGAGGTCGGGGTTGTTGGCGGTCTGCGCCAGGATCGCGCGCTCACGGGGTGCGTCGGCTCGGAACCGTCCGAGGATCAGGTTGGGAACGGACGACGGCTGGAACCGTTGCCACACGGGAGTGGAGGCGGTGCTGGAATTGATGATGACGGCGCGCTCGAAATCGTCCGGATATCTTGCGCACCAATCGAGTCCGATCATGCCACCCAGAGATATGGACAGCAGCGACCAATTCTCGTCACGCCGGTCGAGCCGTGACCGTATGTCGTCCGTGATCGCCGAGATGGAGGCCGGCGAGGTGCGCTCGAATTCGGTGCCGAATCCGGGGGCGTCAAGGCATTCCACTTGAACACCAAGAGATTCGGCGAAGGTCTGCGGGAATTTTTCCCAGTGGCGCTGCTCGCGGCTCAAGCCACGCAGTAGCAGCCACTTGTCATCGTTTGATGCCCACCGTGAGACGGTCGAACTCCACGAAGGGGAGAGTGAAGGGGTGGCGGACGGGGCGTTGCACGGCGACCTCGAAGCCGGCGGCTTCGAACATCTCCCGCATCTCGGTCTTCGACGGCGCGTGCGCGGGTACCCGGTCACCGAAGAACCGGCGCAGGATCGGGGCCGAGGCGCGGTCCGGCGTGAACGTCGTGATTGCGGTGAACCCTCCAGGTGCCAGGACACGATGGAACTCGGCGAGCGCTGCGGGCTGGTCGAAGAAGTGGAACGCCGAGGTCGACACCACGGCATCCAGCGCGCCATCGGCGAACGGCAGCTTCTCCGCCGGCGCGAACTCCCAGTCGACGAGGGATGAGCGGGCCTTGGCCTGGGCGAGCATCCCCTGGGACATGTCGACCCCGTGCACCTGCTCGGGTTCGAGCTCCTGTTGTATGCGCGTTGCCAGAATTCCTGTGCCGCAGGCGATATCCACGACCCGCTGAGACTCGTGTAGACGCAGCTGGGCGATCATCTCGTCCTGGGCGGGGCGATACACCCACTGTTGTAGTGGTGCCCAGTCGTATGCCTTGGCGGCGCGGCCCCAGAACCGCGTCACCTGGTCGTTGAAAGCTCGCCGTTGAACCGTCGTCATGGCCACAACGTACGCGAGCAATCACGGCCCCGCTATGCGGGCTGGGTCAGTGTGCGCTCACGTGAACCCGGTCCGGGTAGAACGCCAGATGGCCGATGATTTGGGCGACCGCGGGATACGGATCTTCGTATGTCCAGACGGCATCCTCGACCGTCCCTTCGGGTGTACACACGGAGTAGTACGAGGCCTCGCCCTTGTAGGGACAGTAGGTGCGGGTATCGCTGCGATGCAGTGCCTCCCAGTTCACCGCCGCAGGCGGCACGTAGAACACGGGCGGGTAGCTGGCCTCCTGCAATCGCAGTGCGTCGGTGGTGTCGGCGATGGTGATGTCGCCGGACGTGACCACAACGTGGATGTCGGCGGGTTCGATGTCGATCGGATGGTCCGGGCCGGGAACCAGGTGCGGCCTGTCGGGGGTGGACATGATTCCGAGGGTAGGCCTTTTGTGTATCCGCCACCGAGGGGACTATGGCTAGGCTTTCCTGTCTCCGTGGCCTTGAGCGGCTGTACCGCTTCAGTTCCTAGCCGACACACGGCTCAGGGGCGCTAGGGTCGGCCACATGGCTGCCGACGCTCACCGAACCGACCCCGACGAACTGTTCGGTATCGACGCACTGCTCAGTGATGAGGAGCGCGCGATCCGTAACAGCGTGCGTGCGCTGGTTCAGGCGCGTGTGGTGCCGAATGTTCAACGGTGGTACGAGCACGGTGACCTGCCGGTGCGCAAGCTCGCGCTGGAGCTGGGCAAGGTAGGTGTACTCGGCATGCACCTGCAGGGTTATGGCTGCTCCGGAACATCCTCTCTCGCATACGGACTGGCATGTATGGAGCTGGAGGCGGGCGACTCGGGAATCCGCTCGCTGGTCAGCGTGCAGGGCTCGCTGGCGATGTACGCCATCTACGCGTACGGCAGTGACGCGCAGAAGCAGAAGTGGCTACCGCGGATGGCGACCGGGGAGGAGCTGGGGTGTTTCGGCCTGACCGAACCCGATTTCGGATCCAACCCCGGTGGCATGCGCACCCATGCCCGACGCGATGGCAACGACTGGATCATCAACGGCACCAAGATGTGGATCACCAACGGGTCGATCGCCGATGTCGCGGTGATCTGGGCGCAGACCGATGACGGTGTTCGTGGCTTCCTGGTGTCGACGGATTCGGCGGGATTCAACGCCCAGACCATCCGCTCCAAGATGTCCCTGCGTGCGTCCGTGACCGCGGAACTCAACCTCAGTGATGTGCGAGTGCCGGAGAAGAACCGGTTGCCGTTGGCGATCGGGCTCAAGGCCCCGCTGTCGTGCTTGAACGAGGCGCGCTTCGGCATCATCTTCGGTTCGATGGGTGCCGCGCGTGAATGTCTGCGTACCGCACTCGATTACGCCCAGACCCGTGAACAGTTCGATCGGCCGATCGCAGGCTTCCAGCTGACCCAGGAGAAACTGGCCAACATGGCGCTGGAGTACGGCAAGGGCGTGCTGCTGGCATTGCATCTCGGACGCCGTAAGGACGCGGACGCGCTCGCCACGCCTCAGGTCAGCCTGGGCAAGCTCAACAACGTGCGCGAGGCGATCGAGATCGCGAGAACCGCCAGGACAATCCTTGGCGCCAACGGTATTTCAGGTGAGTACCCGGTGATGCGGCATGCCAACAACCTGGAATCGGTGTTGACCTACGAAGGCACCAGCGAGATGCACACGTTGGTGATCGGTCAGGCACTCACGGGGATCGCGGCGTTCCGGTAATCAGCAGGGCCGAATGCCGACACGCCGCCTAGCGGCGGAATCGTGCGATACGAATCCGCCGCCAGACGGCGTGTCGGGACAGGGCAGTGGATCAGTACTTGCCGAGAGCGATGGCCACGTTGTGGCCGCCGAAACCGAACGAGTTGTTGATCGCATACTTGTAGTCGCCCTTGCGGGGTTCCTTGCTGACGATGTCGAGATCGATCTCTGGATCGGGTGTCTCGTAGTTGAGGGTGGGCGGAATGATGCCCTCCTGCAACGACTTCACCGTGATGATGGCCTCGACGGCACCGACCGCGCCCACGGAGTGGCCGAGGGCGCCCTTGGGGGCGTAGACCGCGGCGTGCTGCAGACCGGACTTGTGAATGGCCCTGCCCTCCGCGACGTCACCGACGCTGGTGGCGGTGGCGTGCGCGTTGACGTGGTCGATGTCCTTGGCATCGAGCCCGGCGGTCTCCAGAGCCCGGTTCATGGCCTTGGCCGCGCCGATGCCGTCGGGATGCGGTGCCACCACGTGGAAGCCGTCCGAGGTGATGCCCGCGCCGAGAAGCCGGGCGTAGATCCGCGCGCCGCGCGCCTTGGCGTGCTCCTCGGTCTCGATGACCATGAGTGCGCCGCCCTCGCCGAACACGAAGCCGGTGCGGTTCTTGTCGAACGGCCGCGACGCCCCTGCGGGGTTGTCGTTGTCGGTGGACATCACGATGCGCATGTTGGCGAACGCGGCGATTGGCGCGGCCTCGATGGCAGCCTCGATACCACCGCAGATGGCGATATCGGCATCGCCATAAGCGATCTGACGCCAGGCATGCGCTATGCCCTCATTACCGGAGGCACACGCCGAAACCGGGGTGATGACACCACCACGTGCCTTGCGCTCCAGGCCGATGACGGCGGCAGGACCGTTGGGCATGAACATCTGAACAGTAAGGGGAGAAACGGCTTTTGTGCCCCGGGCGCGCATCTCGTCGTAGGCCTCGACCAACTTCTCGCCGCCGCCCAAGCCGGTGCCGACCGAAACCGTCAGCCGCTCCAGATCGATGTCTTCGGGAGCACCTGCGTCCTCCCAGACCTGACGGCCCAGGATCGCGGCCAGGCGCTGAACGTAGGACAGGCGACGAAGCTCGATCTTCGTCATGTCCTTGTCGAAGTCGCGGACCTTGAGGTGTCCGCCGATCTTCACCGGTAGGTCGTACTGGGCGACGAAATCGTCGTCGAGTACACGAATGCCGCTCTCACCGTTGAGGAGCCCTTTCCAGGTGCCCTCGACGTCGGGCGCGATCGACGTCGTCATGGCCATGCCGGTCACGACGATGTTCGGAAAGCCGCCATTTGCGGTAGATGGTTTGGTCACTGTCGACATCCCCCCATGGACATGTACGTGGCAAGCACGTTCTATCCCCTTTCGAACTCTTCTCTGAGCTATCTGCTAGCCCGAATTTTAGTGAGTTGTCTGCTAGCGAACTCCGTCAGGGTAGGTAGCCGGGCGGATTCGTCCATGAACCTTATGCGAAATTTGTGGAGGAACTGCACAAATCGACTAAGTGTGTCCTGATCGTCGATGCCCGTGTGTGGTGGGTAACAAAGATGACGGGCAAATGAATGAAGGGTGCAGTTACCGGGGCTTCACCAGGGCGAATGTGACCTGTTGCACAATGCCCGCCACGGCCGAAGATCTGTAGCATTGCTCACTATTGGGTCTAGTTTGCCGTGAGAGGAAGCCGGATGCGCGTCGACGGGGACACCTGGGACATCACCTCCAGCGTGGGGGCCACTGCGCTCGGCGTAGCAGCCGCACGCGCCACCGAGACGCTGCGTGCCGACGCGCTCATCCGTGATCCATTCGCGCAGATACTCGTCGACGCGACCGGAAAATCGACCGGCTGGGAGCGGCTGGCCTCCGGCGACGTCGACTGGCCGGACCCGGAGGCGGGCCGGATCTACGGCCGGATGGTCGACTACCAGGCCACCCGCACGCACTTCTTCGACGCCTACTTCCTGTCCGCGGCCACGGCGGGAATTCGGCAGATCGTCATTCTGGCCTCCGGCCTGGACTCCCGCGCGTATCGGCTCGAATGGCCGGTCGGCACCACCGTGTACGAGATCGACCAGCCCCAGGTGCTGGAGTTCAAAGCCTCCGCTCTCGCGGCGCATCAATCGACGGCACAGCGACGCGGCGTGGCCATCGACCTGCGCGAGGACTGGCCTGCTGCGCTGCGTGCGGCTGGGTTCGATTCCGCCCAACCCACCGCATGGCTTGCCGAGGGCCTGCTGCCCTACCTGCCCGCCGACGCCCAGGACAGCCTCTTCCTGAACGTCGGTGCATTGAGTGCGCCGGGCAGTCGCATCGCCGTGGAGGGATACGACGGGAAGTTGGTCCTGGACGAGAGCGAGGAAGAAACGGCTCGCCGGGAACAGGTGCGCGCGGCCTTCAAGACTGCCGTCGATATCGAGGTCACGATCGAGAACCTCATCTACGAGGACGAGGACCGGGCCGATCCTGCGGAATGGCTTGAAGCGCACGGATGGTCGGTGACCAAGACCGATGCGCACGACGAGATGGCGCGGTTGGGCAGGCCGGTTGCCGAGGACGTCCAGCAGGGCACGTTCCGCGGCCAGTTGATCCAGGGGGAGCTTCGGTGACCGGCACGACGACGACACGGTCCGATGACGACAGCTGGGACATCGCCAACAGCGTGGGTGCCACCGCGGTGATGGTGGCCGCCGCCCGGGCGGCCGAAACCCGCAGCCGGACACCGCTGATCAATGACCCTTTCGCGCAGCTTCTCGTCGAGCGGGCGGGATCAGGCGCCTGGTCGGTGATCGCGAGCGACGGATTGCGCCAGCAGCTCGCCGAACTCGATCCCGAGGCCGACCGCATCATGCAGTACGCGGTGGATTACCAGGCGGTCCGCACCCGGTTCTTCGACGCGTTCTTCGAGCGGGCCTCGCGTGCGGGCATCACCCAGGTGGTGATCCTGGCCGCGGGCCTGGATTCTCGCGCCTATCGCCTGGACTGGCCGGTCGGCACCACCGTGTACGAGATAGATCAGCCGCTGGTGCTGCAGTACAAGCGCCAGACACTGGACGAGCATGAGGTGCGTTCCGCGTGCCTTCGGCGTGAAGTGCCCGTCGACTTGCGACAGGACTGGCCCAGAGCCCTGCAGGACGAGGGATTCGACGTGGCATCGCCCACGGCGTGGCTGGCAGAAGGCCTGCTCATGTATCTGCCGACCGAGGCGCAGGACCGGCTCTTCGAGCTGATCGTGGACCAGAGCGCGCCGGGCAGCAGGATCGCCGTCGAGGCTGTGGGACCGGACAACGACAAGCGGCAAGAGTTCCGAGGCAAGATGCGTCAACACTTCGACCGAGCCCGCAAGCTGGCCGGGTTGGACGGCGAGTCCCTCGATGTCGGATCGCTGATGTATCACGACGAGGACCGCACCGATGTCCCTCAATGGCTCGCCGGTCGTGGATGGACGGTGCGGGCGATACCCGCCGAGGTGGAGATGGCAGGGGCGGGTCGACCGGCCTACATGGAGCAGGACGTGCGAGGGAACACCCTGATCGAGGCCGAGCTCAAGGGTTGACGGAACGTAACCCTCAGGGGTGCGGGGTTCTCAGGTCCCAACTGGTTGGTTACCATCGGTGATACAGCTCACTTAGCTGCCATCGCGAGTCCGTGTGTACGTGTGTGAACTGCGGAGATGCGCTCATTGATGAGCCTGCCATCGAGAGGAACGGATATGACCACCGAGATCTCTACGCCCGCCGACCAGCACGCTGCGTCCGAGCCCTCACGCATCCCGGACATCGTCCGGGGTCTGCGAGAGACATTCGCGACGGGCCGCACTCGCGAGTACCACTGGCGTAAGGCACAGCTTGTCGGCCTGGAGCGGCTCTTCTCCGAGAACGAGGCCGCAATCGCCACCGCGTTGCACGAGGACTTGGGGCGGTCCTCGGCTGAGGCCTGGATCGCCGATGTGGTCGGTTCGGTCGTCGAGGTCGTTTATGCCCGCAAGAACCTTCGCCGGTGGATGCGACGCAAGCGGGTGCGTGGCCTGCCGCTGGCCCAGCAACCCGCCAAGGCATGGTCGGTGGCCGAGCCGTACGGCACGGTGTTGGTCATCGGGGCGTGGAACTTCCCGCTGTACCTCACGCTGGGCCCTGTGGTCGGCGCCCTGGCGGCCGGCAACACGGTCGCCATCAAACCCTCGGAGATCGCGCCGGCTTCGTCGGCCCTGATGGCCAAGCTCATTCCTCAATACCTCGATCCGCATGCGGTGGCCGTCGTCGAAGGCGACGGCTCGGTCACGCAGGAACTGCTGGCCCAAGGTTTCGACAAGGCACTGTTCACGGGCGGCACCGAGATCGGCAAGCGCATCCTGGAAGGAGCTGCGCCGCATCTGACACCGGTCGCGCTGGAGCTGGGTGGCAAGTCGCCGGTCTATGTGGCCGCCGACGCCAACATCGAAGTGGCTGCTCGCCGTATCGGATACATGAAGGGCCTGAACTCGGGCCAGGTGTGTCTGGCCCCCGACTACGTTCTTGTCGACTCGGCAGTGCGCGATGAGCTGGTCGAGAAGATCACGGCCGCGTGGGCAGAGTTCCAGGCCGACAAGGAATCCAAGGGACTGCGGGTGGTCAACCAACGCCAGTTCGATCGGTTGGTGGGTTACCTGGCCGCTACCGAGGGCGAGGTGGCCACCGGCGGCGGCTCCGACGCGTCAGCGCTCACCATCGAGCCGACGATCGTGGTTGATCCGAGCGCAGACGAGCCGCTCATGCAGAACGAGATCTTCGGTCCGATCCTGCCGGTGCTGACCGCAGATTCTCTCGATGACGCCATCGGCTTCATCAACTCGCGTCCCAAGCCGTTGGCGGCCTACGCATTCACCGAGTCCAAGCGGATCGGTAATCGTTTCATCGACGAGGTACCGGCGGGCGGCACCGTCATCAACCACCTGCTGTACCACGCGGTGATCCCCAATCTGCCCTTCGGCGGGGTCGGTGCCAGCGGCATGGGTGCCTACCACGGCAAGGCCGGCTTCGATGAGTTCAGCCACCTCAAGTCGACGCTGTACAAGAGCACCAAGATGGACCTCAAGCTGCCGTATCCGCCGTACCTGGAGAAGAATCTGAAGCTGATGAAAAAGCTTATGTAACTTAAGGTTTCGTCCTTCTGCTTCACCCAACCCAATGAAGTGTCAAGTGAATAGGAGTTCTGCATGCCGGGAGTGCAAGACCGGGTAATTGTCGTGACCGGAGCAGGTGGGGGACTGGGCCGCGAGTACGCGCTCACCCTCGCCAGTGAGGGCGCCTCGGTCGTCGTCAACGATTTGGGCGGTGCCCGAGACGGATCCGGCGCCGGGTCGGCCATGGCCGATGGCGTGGTCGACGAGATCAAGGCGGCCGGTGGCCGGGCTGTCGCCAACTATGACAGCGTCGCAACCGAAGAGGGCGCGGCCAACATCGTCAAGACGGCCCTCGACGAGTTCGGTGCGATTCACGGCGTGGTGAGTAACGCAGGCATCCTGCGCGACGGCACATTCCACAAGATGACCTACGACAGTTGGCATGCGGTGCAACAGGTTCACCTGTACGGCGGATACAACATCACTCGCGCCGCTTGGCCGCATTTCCGTGAACAGGGCTACGGCCGCATCGTGGTCGCCACGTCGACCAGCGGTCTGTTCGGCAACTTCGGGCAAGCCAATTACAGCGCGGCCAAACTCGGACTCGTCGGGCTCATCAACACCCTTGCGTTGGAGGGTGCCAAGTACAACATCCACTCCAACGCGATCGCACCGATTGCAGCCACCCGGATGACCGCCGACATCGCTCCCGAGGCGGTGTTGGACAAGCTGCCGCCGTCCTTCGTCGCGCCCGTCGTCGGATATCTGTGCACGGAGGAAAGCACCGACAACGGTTCGGTTTTCGTCGTCGGCGGCGGCAAGGTGCAACGTGTCGCGCTGTTCGAGAACGCAGGCGCGGACTTTGACGCGCCTCCCACCGTGGAAGAGGTTGCCGAGAAGTGGTCGCAGATCGCCGATCTGTCGAACGCCGTCAAGGCCGGCCCGCCCTCACTCGCATGAAAGCGATACAGGCACAGTCACTTTCGGGACCGGAAGGGCTGGTCTACACCGATGTCGAGGAGCCGCGCGGTGACAATGTCGTGGTCGTCGACGTCAAGGCCGCGGGAGTCTGTTTTCCTGACTATCTGATGACCAAGGGTGAATACCAGCTGAAAATGGAGCCGCCCTTCGTCCCGGGAATCGAGACCGCCGGGGTGGTGCGTTCGGCTCCGCAGGGATCCGGAATCAACCCCGGTGATCGGGTGATGGCCTTCAATTTCATTGGCGGATACGCCGAACGTGTGGCGGTGGCGCCGTCCAACATCTTGCCGACGCCACCCCAACTCGACGATGCCGAGGCCGTCGCGCTCATCGCGAACTACCACACCATGTACTTCGCCTATGCCCGCCGAGGGCAGTTGCGTGCGGGGGAGACGGTGCTGGTGCTTGGTGCTGCGGGCGGTATCGGCACCGCAGCAATCCAGATTGCCAAGGGCATGGGTGCCAAGGTGATTGCGGTGGTCAACCGAACTGCGGCAACGGAATTCGTCAAGAGTGTCGGTGCCGATGTCGTCCTGCCGCTGGAAGAGGGCTGGGCCAAACAGGTGCGCGATGCGACCGGCGGCCACGGTGTCGACATGGTGGTCGACCCGATCGGCGGCCCGGCATTCGACGATGCGGTGCGCACGCTTGCTTCCGAAGGGCGGCTATTGGTCGTCGGATTCGCGGCCGGAGGGATACCGACGATCAAGGTCAATCGCCTGCTTCTGCGCAACGCCTCGCTGGTCGGCGTGGCCTGGGGTGAATTCCTGCGGACCCATCCGGACTACCTGTACGAGACGCAGGCGGGTCTGGAAAAGCTGGTGGCCGAGGGGATGCGCCCACCGGTGAGCGCACGTATACCGCTGTCCGAAGGCCGTCAGGCACTGCAGGACTTCGCCGACGGAAAGGTCTACGGAAAGATGGTGTTGGTTCCGTGACGGGCAAGGTGTTCAACGGAATTGACGAGGTCACCACCGGTGATCTGGGCACCACCGATTGGCTCCTGATCGATCAGGAGCGCGTCAACACGTTCGCCGATGCCACCGGTGATCACCAGTGGATTCACGTCGACCCCGAGCGCGCCGCCGATGGCCCGTTCGGGGGCACCATCGCGCACGGGCTGCTCACCCTGTCCTTGCTGCCGCACTTTCAGTTCGAGCTGGTTCGCGTCGACAACATCGCGATGGGAATCAATTACGGCTACAACAAGGTTCGCTTCATCAATCCGGTTCGGGTGGGCTCAAGGCTGCGGGCGCGGGCCGAGGTGACCAATGTCGAGCAGAAGCCCGGCGCCGTGGATGTGACCATCGTGACTACCGTCGAGATCGAAGGTGCCGACAAGCCAGCCTGTGTGGCGGAGTCGATTTCGCGCTACATCGCGTAATGATTTGTGGTGCCGTGTCAGGGAACGATGGCACAGGGTATTTCGGCCCCGACGTGACAAGGGTGACCGGCGACAGGCTTGGGGCCCTGATACCCATTCTCGCCCAATGGAATCGTGACCAGCGATTTGTCAACCAATTGGACACCACATATTGCAGGGTGGCGTAAATCTCACCGTGATCTACGACGATGTGTAGATCACGTCAGTCAGGTGTTATGTTACTGCTCAGTTCGGGCCCCGCTTTCTCTGTGACCAGCGAAGATGATGTGCCCGAGAGGTTTGGACGAGAGGGCATCACGTGGGTCAGCCAGCACGCGGACGTGTTGCCCCTGGGTATTCGGTGCGTTCGAACGTGAGGGCACGATGACCACATTCGAAGGGGCGAGTCCGGCTCGGCCTGCCACACCCTCCCGCGACGCGGTCTCGGGCGCCCTCAAAGAGTACGTGCGCAAGCATCCAGTGCAGGCGGTGGAAACCGCAGGCAGCCAGATCGTTCTGGGCGTACGGGCGATGCAGTACATGTTCTCGGATCTGATTCATCGCGCGTTCCCGTGGAAGGAATTCATCCACCAGGGCGCATTCATGGCCGGCAGCGCCGTGGTGCCGACGCTGCTGGTGGCCATCCCCATCGGTGTCACCCTGTCCATCCAGTTCGCTCTATTGGCGGGCCAGGTCGGCGCGTCCTCCCTGGCGGGCGCCGCCAGCGGTGTCGCGATCGTGCGCCAGGGCGCCTCCCTGGTCGCGGCCGTGCTGATGGCATCCGCAGTGGGCTCGGCCATCACCGCGGACCTGGGCTCTCGAACCATGCGCGAAGAGATCGACGCCATGGAGGTGATGGGTGTGTCGGTGATTCGACGGCTCGTCGTCCCGCGCGTCGCCGCGGCCGTCCTGGTCGGTGTCGGCCTCACCGGTACCACGTGTTTCGTCGGATTCTTGGCGAGCTACCTGTTCAACGTCTACTTCCAGCACGGGGCGCCGGGAAGCTTCGTCGCGACCTTCGCCTCGTTCACCCGTGTCGACGATCTGATCCTGGCGCTGCTCAAGGCGATCCTGTACGGCCTCATCGTCGCGATCGTCGCGTGTGACAAGGGACTGACCACCAAGGGTGGCCCGGCCGGTGTCGCCAACTCGGTGAACGCCGCGGTCGTCGAGTCCATCTTGGTGCTCATGCTGATCAACGTGCTGGTCAGCCAGGTGTATGTCATGGTCTTCCCCAGGCACGGGATATAGGGGCCCCGGCATGACCATCTCTACATACCGCCCCAAGGGCGTTCAGCCGATCATCGACGCCGGGCACCGGATCGCCCAGTCGATTCGGCGGCTCGGCCACATGCTGGCGTTCTTCGTGGAGGCCATCGCGTCCATCCCGAACGCTCTGCGCTACTACTCCAAGGAGTTCTTCCGGCTACTGGCCGACGTCACCTGGGGTAACGGCTCGTTGGTCACCGGCGGTGGGACCGTTGGTGTGGCCGCGGTGCTGGGTGCCACTATCGGTGCCCTGATCGGTATCGAGGCCTACAACCTGCTGAACATCATCGGCCTGGGCCCGGCCACCGGATTCATTTCCTCCCTGGTTTCCACCCGCGAGCTGGCGCCGGTGATGGCCGCCCTCGCGTTCGCGATGCAGGCAGGCTGCCGCTTCACCGCGCAACTGGGCGCGCAGCGCATCAACGAGGAAATCGACGCCCTGGACGCGTTGGCGATCCGGCCCATCCCGTACCTGGTCACCACCCGCTTGCTGGCCTCGACCGTCGCCGTGGTTCCGCTGTACCTGCTGTGCCTGGTCATCAGCTACATCACGTGCCGACTGCTGGTCGGGATTTCCAGCGGCGGTTCGATTGGCGGTGCCTACAACCACTACTTCACGATGATGTTGAGTGGCACCGACGTCGTCTATTCGGTGATCAAGGCCGTCGTCTTCGTGTGGATCGCGTCGACCATCCAGTGCTATTTCGGTTTCAACGCCTCGGGTGGACCCGAGGGTGTAGGTGTGGCCGCCGGTCACGCGATGCGTGCGGCCATCACCGTGGTGATCATCGTGAACATGCTTCTCACCATGGCGTTGTGGGGAGTCGATGCCGGCGCAAGGTTCGGTGGTTGACATGAGCGGTGGATCATTCTCAGCGAGCGGTCGCGGTTGGTCCGACCGTGCCCTGCTGGTCGCCGGCATCGCGGTGCTGGCGATCCTGGGCTTGGTGACCGGGCTGTTGCTCGCCAAGTCCAAGGGCTACTTGGAGGACACCGTCAAGGTCGACGCTCAGCTCATGAACGTCGGCGACGGATTGCCCGAACGTGCCGACGTGAAGTTCCGCGGCATGCTGGTCGGGGCCGTCACGTCGGTGACACCTGCCGAGGACGGCAAGCCGAACATTGTGCACATCGACCTGAAGTCCGAGCACGCCGGCGGCATTCCGAGCACCGTCACCGCGCGCGTGGTGCCGAGCAACGTGTTCGCGGTGTCGTCGGTGCAGCTGGTCGACAACGGGGACGGGGCCGGAATCCGTAACGGCGCGGTGATCACCGAGGACACCAAGCTGCCGACGGTGCTGTTCCAGACGACCACCAACAAGCTGCGCCAGGTGCTTGCCGCTACCGAACGGCAACGGGGCGACCCGCCGATCGGTCTGATCGGTGTGTTCGGCGAGGCCACCCAGGGCCGCGGTAACAAGCTGCTGACCTCCGGTGCTCGGTTGCAGGCGATCCTCACCGAGTTCAACGCCATGGTCACAGCCAGCCCGAACGATCCCTCGACGATCGCGGCGCTGGAGAAGGTGTCAGACGCACTGAGCACCACCTCCCCTCGACTGCTGGACAACCTGGAGAACGCCCTGGTGCCGCTGCGCACCGTAGCCCAGAAACAAAATGATGTGCGGGGGCTGCTTTCCGCCGGCCTGCACACCACCGGGACCACCGCGACGGCCATCGACAATCACATCGACCAGATGATTGGCATCGGCACCCACCTGACTCCGGTCGTGGGTGTCCTCGCGCAGAACGCGGACAAGTTCGTACCGATCGCAACGCGTGTGCGGGCGCTGTCGGACGCCGCGTTCGCCAACGGCTGGGACCCGGGGCGACAGGTCATCGGCCTGAACCTCATCCTGTCGTTCAGCCCGGCCTGGACCTACGTCCGCGACGACTGCCCGCGATATGGCGAGCTGGCCGGACCGAGTTGCACCACGGCGCCGGAGACGCGCCAGTGGATCGACATCCCCGAGGTGCTGCAGCCCGGCAGTTACAAGCCGCCGCCAGATATCGCGCCGCCACCGGGAACCATCTTCCCGCCGACCGCGGCCGACATCATGCTGCACGGCACGGGGCCCAACCCGCAGGAAGTCGACAGAGCGGCGAACCCGGTGCTGCCGCCGTTCGGTCCGCCGCCCAACCCGGCACCCGCCGGGGTGGCGCCTGCCTCGTTCGGTGGAAATGTCGGACCGGTGGGCAGCGCGGTCGAGCGTGAGCAGCTCGGCAAGGCGCTGGGCGGAGGCGCGAGCACTTCCCAGCAGCTACTCCTCGGGCCGGTGGCGCGTGGAACGACGATCTCGGTGAGCCGCGACACCTCGGATGCCGAGGCCGGCCAACCCGATTCGGCACAGCCCAACTCGGCCCAGGGAGGCGGACGATGAAGAACTTCCGGGCCGCGGCGATCGGGCTGTCGCTGTTCGTCGTGTTCGCGATCGGCGTGACAACGCTGGTGTACGGGACCCTGCGCCGCGACACCACCGGGTCGACCAAGAACTACACCGCGATTTTCACCGATGTCACCGGCGTGCGGGTGGGTGACGATGTGCGCATCGCAGGTGTGCGGGTGGGACGCGTCGACTCCATCGAGCTGGACGGTTCACTCGCCAAGCTCAAGTTCCGCGTCAAGAGCAACCAGAACCTGTACGGCAACACGATTGTCGCGGTGACTTACCAGAACATCATCGGTCAGCGCTACATCTCGCTGTCCCGCGGTATCGATGGCAGCCCGGAGCGGCTACCCGAAGGCAGTGTCATTCCGGTGGAGCGGACCGAACCCTCCTTCGACGTCGGTGCGCTGCTCAATGGATTCGAGCCGCTGTTCACCCTCCTGGACCCCAAGCAGGTCGACAACCTGTCCAACGGGCTCATCGACGCATTCGCCGGTGACAAGGGCGCGCTGGCCCACGTCGTGGCGCAGACCACCGAGATCACGAAGTCCTTTGCCGGGCGCGATCAATCGCTGGGTGGCCTGATCGACAACCTCAACACCGTCCTGGACAACGTCGCCAAGCAGAACGACAACCTCGACCAGTTGGTCATCCAGGGCCAGAACGTCGTCGGTGAACTGGACAACCGGCGTCAGAACCTGGTCTCGTCGATCGGTTCCGCGACGCATGTGGTCAGCCGGATCCAGACCATCGGCGACAACGTCTATCCGCAGATGCAGGAGCTCGTCTACCGCGAGCCCGGCACTGCCGCGCACATCCTGGCCAACAAGGATCAGTTCGCCTTCCTGGGCTCCAACCTGCCGTTGCTGCTCAAGGGCCTTGCTCGCACGACTCAGGATGGCGCGTATGGCAACTCGTACGCCTGCCAGCTGAACATCAACGGGTTCTTCCCGGGTCTCAATGACCTGGTCCCCGCCATTGTCCGGCACGCCACGCACGGTGGTGTCGCGAAGTACACACCGAAATGCCGAGGGATCGAATGAGCCCCCGTGAACGTAAGCTAGAAGACCGCAGCAAGTTCTGGATCGGCATGATCGCCGTGGGCGTCGTCGCCGCGATCATCGCATCGATGCTGCTGTACCGCCAGATCGGTTTCGGATACACCCGCTATCAGGCCGAATTCGCACAGGCCGCCCAGCTCAAGAAGGGCGACTACGTCAGCGTCGCGGGCGTCGACGTCGGCGAGGTGAAAAGTGTGGTCCTCGACGGCACCAAGGTGCTGGTCGATATGCGGGTGCGTGACGAAGTGAAGCTGGGTGCCGAGACGCAGGCGGCGATCAAGACCACCACACTGCTCGGTTCGCGTTACGTCGAGCTGCGGCCACGCGGTGCCGGCGCCATTCCTAACAAGCGAATCGCTTTGTCGCACACCGAGGTGCCCTACGACCTGCAGGCTCTGCTTGCCGACACCGCAGCCACCTACGAGCAGGTCGACGCGACGAAGCTGGCCCAGTCGATCGACATCCTGGCCAAGCAACTCGACGGGTTGCCCGAGGCGCTGCCCGAGGCGATGCGCAATCTGAAGGACTTGTCGGGGATTGTCTCCACCCGGCGGACTCAGATCGGTGAGCTGCTCAAGAGCGCGTCCACCGTCACCGCGACGCTGCACCGCCAGCAGGCGAACCTGGGACACCTGGTCTTTCAGGGGCGCGATCTGTTGGGAGAGTTCGTGTCCCGCAAGGCGTCATTCCAGCGTTTGATGGCATCGATCACCAAGGTCGTCGACCTGCTGAGCAAGGTTGTCGTCAAGGACCGGCCGGCCTTCGAGAAGCTGTTGCAGCAGCTGCGGGACGTCACGGCAATGGCCAGCGATCACGACGACTACATGCGAAATCTGTTGCAGATCCTGCCCGTTCCGCTGCGTAACTTTACGAACGCGACCGGCTCGGGGTACTCCATGGGCATCAACTTGACCAACGGTCTGATCGTGGACAACTGGATGTGCGCCATCAGTAGCCGCGCGCAGCAGTGGGGCCTGCTCGAGTACTTCAAGGACTGCGCATGAGCATCAACGTGACACAGCAGGGGTCCACGGCCCGCCGGGTGTTCATGATCGGCGCGGTGTCGGTGCTCGTCGTGCTGGCGCTTGTCGGTGGCTATCTGGGTCTGCGCAAGGCCGGCGTGGTTGACGACAAGATCACCGTCACCGCCCAATTCGATGAGGGTTCGGGCCTTTTCGTCGGCAACGTGGTCGAGGTGCTCGGGCTGCCGGTGGGAGCGATCGAATCGGTCGAGGCCAAGGGCACCTATGTCGAGGTCAAGTTCAACGTCGACAAGGACGTGAAGGTACCGGCGAACGTCATCGCCGCGGCCTTCACCAGCTCGGTACTCACCGACCGGCACGTCGCACTGAGCCCGCCGTACACCGAGGGTCCGGTGCTCAAGGACGGCGACCTTATTCCGCTGGATCGCACCCGCACCCCGGTCGGATTCGACCGCGTGCTGGCCACCGTCGACAAGCTCGCCTCAGCGATGAAGGGCGACGGGAAGGGCGGCGGTCCGGCCGCCGATCTGGTCAATATCGGGGCTCAGGCAGCAGCCGGTAACGGTGAGCAGGTCAAGACGGCGCTGGACGAACTGTCCAAGGCGTTGAAGATGACCACCGATGGCGCCGAGACCAAGGATCAGTTGACCACGATCATCAAGAGCGTGAGCTCCTTGGTGAACGCAATGAATGAGAATGACAAGGCAATTCGGCAGTTCGGCTCGGCTGTACACGGCACTGCCGACGTGTTGGCCGCCGAACGGTTCGGCACAGGGAACACGGGTCGCAAGGCCAACGAGGTCTTGAAGAGCACCGCGGAGCTCATCGAGAAAAACCGCGATGTCATCAAGGGTCTCCTGGGGAACAGCAATGTCACCCTGCAGTCGTTGAGCGATAACCAGCGTGAGCTCAAGGAGACTCTGGATCTGCTGCCGCTACTACTGGACAACGTCGATCGATCGATCGATCCGGTCAACGGGTCGCTGCGCTTGCATCCGATGTTGGACAAGCTGCTCTTCGAGAGCCAGTTCACCAAGGAAATCTGCAACATGATGGGTCTGCGGCAGCTCGGATGCAGCACCGGGACGATGGCCGATTATGGTCCCGACTTCGGGCTGACCTACATGCTCGACGGCATGGCCAGGATGGGGCAGTGATGCGCGAGGTGAAGATTTCCAAGCTCAGGTTGGCCGCGCTGGCCACAGTCGGCGCACTGGCCGTATCTGCTTGCACGCCACCAGGACTCGACAGTTTGCCGCTGCCGGCTCCTAACATGGGCTCGCAGTCCTACAAATTGACCGCGCGATTCGCCAACGCGCTCAATCTGCCCGCCAAGGCGAAGGTGCGCCTCGGTGGCGCCGACGTCGGCGAGGTCGAGTCGATGGATGCCGTCGACTATGTGGCGGTGGTCCAGCTGCGCATCCGCGAGGGTGTGCGATTGCCTGTCGGGACCACTGCACAATTGCGCACGGCGACTCCGCTGGGCGATGTCTTCGTGGCGGTCACCCCGCCGGCCACGCCGAGCGGTCAGCTGCTCAAAGACGGCGGCACGCTGGACCTGGACAACACCTCGTCGGCCGCGACGGTCGAGGGAGTGCTCGCTTCCGCGGCCGTGCTCGTCAACGGTGGGGTGATCCGGAACCTGACACATGTGGTGAACGGGCTAGGAAAGTCCTCCGGCGGTAACGGCAGTAACGGCATCGTGTTCGGTGACATCGTCAAGCAGTCTGACCAGTTGATGGGTACGCTCAACGGCCGGTCCGCGCAGATCCAAAACTCGCTGGACAAGACCTCGCAGTTGGCCTCCACGCTCTCGGCACGGGAGAAGACGATCAACGATCTGCTGGAGTCCGGTGCACCCGCGTTGAAGGCGATCGATCCGCATCAGGTCACCGACCTCGCGAACACGGCCGGACATATCTCGGATCAGCTGGCGAAGTTCCCGTCGATTCAGGGCACCGACACCCGCAGCATGATCGCCGACTTCAACACGGTCGCCAAGGGATTCAACGACGTCACGGTGAGCCCGGACACGAGCCTGGTCGCGCTGAACCGTCTGCTTCCGATATTGATCAAGGCCAATGCCGGCAGTGCACTGGCTGTCGACGTCAACATGGCCAAGCTGGCGCTCGGTAACTGGCCCGATGCCGGGTACAAGGGCGACCCGACTTTCCACGGTCCCAAGCAGGCTGACTGGGGTTATCTCGTCGGTAGCTTCAAATACTCGCTGTACCGGTTGCAGGAGCGCGTTGTGGGTCAGGGACCGAATCCGCCCGCCCCGGCACCGCAGCCGGAACCACAACCCGCGCCTGCTCCCGCCCCTGAGCCAGGACCCGGCCGATGACCGCCCCCGTGCAGTCCGGTGGCGTGCTGGAATCGATATCGCGCGGTCTGCTGTCGATAGGTGACGTGTTCAAGCGCAGCTGGAAATGGCTGTCGGTTGTCGGCTTGGTGGCGATCCTCGTCGTCTGCGTCGGCTACGTGATGTTCGGGACATTGAAGGTGAACCCGATCGAGTCCGATTACCAGGTGAAGGTGCAGCTGCACGAATCCGGTGGGTTGCTGCCGAACCAGGAAGTCACCCTGCGCGGGGTGCCGATCGGCCGGGTGCAATCGGTCAAACTGGAGAAGGGCGGCGTCGTCGCGACCGCGGCCATCGAGGGTTCGGTGAAGCTTCCGGTCGACAGCGAGGTCAGGGTTTCCGGCCTGTCACCGGCCGGCGAGCAGTATCTCGATTTCCGGCCGACGACGAACAACGGCCCCTTTCTGGGGAACAACAGCATCGTCGCGCTGGGCAAGGCGACCACCCCGATAACGCTCGCGCAGGTGCTGGCGGATTCCGATGGTCTACTGGCGCAGCTGGATACCGAGAAGCTGAGCACTCTGCGCAAGGAGTTGGGGGTCAGTGCGCAGGGGCCGGAGAAGCTCGCCGACATCTTCGACGGCGGCACCTTCCTGATCACCACCCTGGATGGCGTACTGCCGGAAACGGTGACGCTGCTCAAGTCCAGCAAGGTGACGTTCTCCACGTTGGTGGACCTCAACTCGGGTCTGGACGCCACCGGTCAGCAATTGGGCAGCACCTTCGCCGGTCTGAAGAAGATGGACGGCGGTTTCCGGACTCTGCTGGAGCGGGCTCCACAGACCCTTCACGGTGTGGACAACCTTTTCACCGACAACTCCGACACCATGGTGCAACTGCTGGGCAATCTCGCGACGGTCGCGCAGCTGAACTACGTGCGTGTCCCGGCCCTCAACGCGTTGTTCCCCGGGCCTGAGGTGCGTGGGTCGATGCTGGAAAGCGCGGCGTCGATCTTCCACGACGGCGCCGTCTGGGCACTTGCCGACCTGCTGTATCCGCGACCCACGTGCGATTACGCCACGCCCCGCAAGCCGGTCTCGGACGCCAGCTTCTACGAACCGGCGTTGTACTCCACCTACTGCGCCAACCCCGATCCGGCGATGCTGGTTCGTGGTGCGCGCAACGCGCCGCGTCCCGCCGACGACGACACCGCGGGCCCGCCGCCCAACGCGGACCTGGCCAAGGTGTCCGATCCGACGCCGCGCGGCAAGTGGAGCGTTCCCACGCCGTATGGTGGACCGCAGTGGCCTCTCCCGATTCCAGGCGACGCACCCTTGCCTCCCGAGGCGCCTGCACCGCCGCCCGGTTTCGGCAATACTCCACCTACCGGACGCTAGGCGCGTTCGGATAGGCATCAGCAAGACGCGCAAGGAGCAACAACCATGGCAGATGACGCTGCCGGCAAGGACGCCGAGAAGGCGGATGAGTCCGCGGTGACTTCGGACGCGGAGAAGGCCGAATCGACGGCCGACGCGCCAACCGAAGCGGCCGCCGCCGAAGAAGTCACCGATGTCGATGCGGAGTCGGCTGCCAAGGAGTCCGCGGAGTCTGCGGAGCCGGAGGATTCTGCTGATGCCGACGAAGACATCAGCCTCGAGCCCGATGAAGAGGAGAAGAGCCCGAAGCGCATGCAGGGGCGCCATTGGGCTTTGACCGCTGCTGCGGTGGTGGTGATCGCGATCGCCGCCGGAACGGCCGTCATCGGTCGGCTCTACGAAGAGCAGCGTACGGAGGAGCGGTCCTCGCGTGAGGCACTGGCCGCGGCACAGGAATTCGCCAACGTCATGATCAACGTGGACAGCACCAAGCTTGACGAGAGCTCCAGCAATACCTTGGACAGGTCGACCGGTGACTTCAAGAAGAAGTACTCCGAGTCCAGCACCACGCTGCGCCAGGTCATGATCGAGAACAAGGCCAAGGCCACCGGCGTCGTGGTGGATTCCGCGGTGAAGTCGGCGACCGCCGACAAGGTCGAGGTGCTGCTGTTCATCGATCAGGCGGTCTCCAATGTGGCGATTCCGGATGCGCGCATGGATCGCAGCCGCGTTCAGATAACGATGGAGAAGGTCGATGGCCGCTGGCTTGCCAGTGATGTCGAGCTGACCTAGAACCTCATCCGATGACTATCGGTGGGCTGCTGCTCGTCGGCCTGGGAATCGCCATCGGAATGGTCGGCATCGTGGTGCCGATGGTTCCCGGCACGGGACTGGTCGTACTGTCCATCGGCGTCTGGGCGCTTGTCGAATCCACCACGAAGGGTTGGGTGGTCCTCGGCATTGTGGTCGCGCTGGCCGCCGCGACCACGGTGGTCAAGTACGTGTGGCCCGCGCAGCGCATGCGCGAGGCCGGGGTGCCCACGCTCAGTCTGGTGGTGGGCGGGATCGCGGCGATTGTCGGCTTTTTCGTAATTCCGGTGGTGGGCTTGGTGATCGGCTTTGTGCTCGGTATCTACCTCGCCGAGTTCATTCGTCGCAGCAGCCAGAAACAGGCATGGGGAGCGACCGTCACCGCGGTGAAGGCGGTGGCCACGTCGATCGGCATCGAGATGGTGGGTGCGATGGTCTCGGCGGGAATCTGGCTCGGCGCTGTGCTGGTCTGAGCAGGCGGCGAGAGTTTAGGTAAGCGCGGCGCGTAGCGTCGTGAGGCCTGTCGCGTCGACCCCGGCCGCGACCAGCATCGCCTCCGGTGTGCCGAAAACACTTGCGACTTGGCTGAATCCGGTATCGAGGTATTCCTCGCGGACACCGAGCACCTCATCGGAGAGCATGGCCGCCATGGTCTGCGCCAGCTCGGGTTCGGCGGCTTCCATCTGCGCCGAGATGTGCGCCCGCATGGCACCGATCGCCGCGTTGCTGCGCAGGTAGTCGGCGGCGATGTCGGTGTAGTCGACGCCCACCGCGTGCAGCACTAACCCGACGAGGAGCCCGGTTCGGTCTTTGCCCGCCGCACAGTGAACCAAAGCCGTTGCACCGCTGGCGAGTTGACTGGCTACCGCCTTGAGGGCGACCAGTGTGCCGGGGAGTTCGACGAACCGGCGATACTCGGCCAGCATGAAGTTCACCTGCGACGCCGGGTCCGGGCTGCGGCCCGCGGTCATGCTTTCGATCATCATCTGCCGGTAGGCGATCTCGTGGGGGGCGCGCTCCTCGCCGGCCGCGGGGGTGGCGAACGGGACTTCGTGTACCCGGATTCCGCTGTCCACCCTGTCCGATCCGGTGCGTGCGATCTCGGTGGGGCTGCGCAAGTCGTACAGGTCGGTGACGCCGAAGGCTCGTAGCGTCTGGGCGCCTGCCGGGGTCAGGCCGCTGAGCTCGGAGGATCGGAACAGCACTCCGGGCCGGATGGTGACGGGGGAATCCGCGCCGCCCACGTCCCGGAAGTTCCAGATGCCCTCTACGGGGTTGTCTGGGTTGTTTTCGGAGGACGCCGTCGTCGCGGCGCTGGAGATCGTCACACCCCCACGGTAGCGGTCGACTTTTCGTCGGCGCCTTCGCCCGGTTTGTGGCGAAACAGCACGAAGAACGCGACGGTGACGGCGAATGCGTACCCTGCGAAGCTGAGCCAGATGCCGTGCCAATCCTTGCTGCCATCGGGGTAGGTGAAGAAGTACTCGATGACAGCCCCGCTGACGAGGCTGCCCAACATGGCACCTACGCCGTTGGTCATGAGCATGAACAGGCCCTGCGCACTCGCCCGGATCGCGGGGTCGCATTGGTCCTCGACGAACAGCTGGCCTGAGACGTTGAAGAAATCGAAGGCCATGCCGTAGACGATGCAGGACAGTACGATCATCCAGAGCCCGTCCCCGGGATTGCCGTAGGCGAACAGTCCGAAACGCAAGGTCCACGCCACCATGCTCATGAGCATGACCGTCTTGATTCCGAAGCGGAGCAAGAAGAATGGGATGGCCAGGATGAACAAAGTCTCGGAGATTTGCGAGATGGACATGATGATGGCCGGATGCTCGACGGCGAAGAGGTTCTTGTACTCCTCGACGTTGGCGAAATCATGCAGGAACGTGTCGCCGTAGGCGTTGGTGAGTTGAAGGGCTCCGCCAAGCAGCATGGCGAAGATGAAGAAGACCGCCATCTTGCGCTCACGAAAGAGCGTGAAGGCGGTGAGGCCGAATCTGTCGGCGACCGCGGTGTGTGCGCGATCCAGCGTCGGCGAGCCCAATTTTGGACGGCAGGGCGGCAGGGTGAAGGCGTAGAGGCCGAGGAGCAGCGCCGCCGTCCCGGCGACGTAGAACTGGCCCGTCGAGGTTTCCAGCCCCAGCAGGCTCACCGTATGTAGTGCGGCGATGAATCCCACGGTGCCCCACACCCGGATGGGAGGGAAGCTGGTGACGGTGTCCTTGCCGGCGCTTTTGAGGGCGTTGAAGGCGACCGTGATGGCCAGCGACAGCGACGGCATGTAACACAGCATGTTCAGGAGCAGAACCCAGAAGAACACGGTGGGGCTGGTCACCAGGGGAAGGCTGAAAAGTGCGGCTGCCCCGCCTAGATGCACGATGCCGTAGAGCTTTTCGGCGTTGATCCATTTGTCGGCGATCACGCCCATGATCGGAGGCGTGAGGATCGCGGCGATACCCATCGTGGAGAAGGTGGCGCCGAAGTGTGCCCCTGACCAGTGCTTGTTGTTGAACCAGTAGGCACCGAGCGTCAGCAGCCATGCTCCCCACACGAAAAACTGCAGGAAGTTCATGACGACGAGGCGGGCAGAGAGGTTCATTGGGTTCTCATACTGGGGGACATCGGCCCAGTTGGCAGCGCGAACGGTTAAGGAACGCGATAGTGGCTGTCTCGGGCTTTGGTGAGTCAGGTAAACATGACCCATGCACAAAGATGTGTCCGCTGACTCTGATGGTCCCGCCGGCGAGGAATCGCTGGATGCCGATGCCATTCCCGCGAGCCTTTTGGAGTACCTCAACCGCGAGCTGGGGGAGGAGGTCAGCATCCGTAGGCTCTCGGCCGGGCATTCGAATCTGACCTATGTGGTCACGGGAAGCTCTGGTACGCAGTGGATCATGCGACGCCCGCCGTTCGGGCGGCTACAGGCCGGGGCCCACGATGTGATGCGCGAGTACCGAGTGCTCGATGCGCTCAGCGCGGCGCCGGTACGCGTGCCGCGTGTGACCCTGGCCAGCACCGATGCCGACATCTTCGGCGCTCCGTTTTATCTGATGGAGCGTCAGGAAGGCGAGGTGATCAGGGACGTCTCGCCGGAATGGTTCGTCGGCCCGGCGCGCCACGAGCTGGTGCTCGACCTGGCCGTTGCGCTGGCGGAGATCCACAACGCCGATTCCATGCGGTTGGTCGAGGCCAAACTGGGCCGTGAATCCGGTTACCTAGCACGGCAATTGAAGACATGGGGTGGGCAATGGGAATCGATCAAAGAGCTGCCTACCGGCCGCGATCTGGAGGACCACACAGCCATCACCACATGGCTCACCGAGAACTATCCGGGAGATCGGCCGTCGGCTGTGGTGCACGGCGACTACAAGCTGGACAACGTGCTCGTCGATCCGGCGACGGCGCGGATCACCGCGGTGCTGGACTGGGAGATGGCGACAGTCGGTGACCCGCTGGCGGATCTGGGGTACCTGCTGTACATGACCCCTGAGCCGGGTGGCCCGATCGCCATGACGGAGCTCACGGGTTCGGTGACGGCGCAGGAAGGCTGCCCCTCCCACGCCGAGATCGCCGAGGCCTACCGAGCAGCGCGTACTGGAGACCAAAGCTATTGGACACCAGAGGATTTGATCTACTATCAGGTGCTGGGTGGATGGAAGCTCGCCACGCTGCTGGAGGTGTCCTACCAACGGCATCTGGCCGGAACCACCGACGACCCGTTCTTCGCTGAGCTGGAAGAGGGAGTGCCCAGGCTGCTTTCGGTGGCTCGCAGCCTGATTCCGACTGCTGGTTAGCATCAAGTACAAATTCACCGACTCGCTCACTACCGGAGGAATGCCATGGCCGACGAAGTCCTGATCGAACAGCGTGACCGTGTCCTACTGATCACCATCAACCGACCGGACGCGCGTAACGCGGTCAACAGGGCCGTCAGCCAGGGGCTTGCCGCGGCCGCGGATCAGCTGGACAGCTCCGATGACCTGTCCGTCGCCATCATCACCGGTGCGGGTGGGAACTTCTGCGCCGGAATGGATCTCAAGGCCTTCGTGAGTGGCGAGGCGGTACTGTCCGAGCGCGGTCTCGGCTTCACCAACGTACCGCCACGCAAGCCGATCATCGCGGCAGTGGAGGGCTTCGCCCTGGCCGGTGGCACCGAGCTGGTGCTGTCCTGCGACCTGGTGGTGGCCGGCCGCAGCGCCAAGTTCGGTATCCCCGAGGTCAAGCGCGGCCTGGTGGCCGGGGCCGGTGGCCTGCTGCGTCTGCCGAATCGCATCCCCTATCAGGTCGCCATGGAGCTTGCGCTCACCGGCGACTCCTTCACCGCCGAGGACGCCGCCAAGTACGGGTTCATCAACCGGCTCGTCGACGACGGGCAGGCCCTGGACACCGCGCTGGAGCTGGCCACCAAGATCACCGCGAACGGTCCGCTGGCTGTCGCGGCCACCAAGCGCATCATCATCGAGTCGGCGAGCTGGGCACCCGAGGAGGCATTTGCCAAGCAGGGCGAGATCCTGATGCCGATCTTCGTGTCCGAGGACGCCAAGGAGGGCGCGAAGGCATTCGCCGAGAAGCGTGCCCCTGTATGGAAGGGCAAGTAGCTGCGGGAGTCCCGAAAAAGGACCGGTGGCGCTCTCAGCCAATCGGCGTACTGTAGTTAGTTGTGCAAACTTGTCATTGGTAAAACCCTCTGACCTGCATATTTATATGTACGCACGCCTGACATGCGCGTTTGATGGGAGACCTCTGTGGCCAGAACCGAAGGTGACACCTGGGACATCGTCACGAGCGTGGGTGCCACCGCGCTCATTGTGTCCGCGATGCGTGCCGTAGAGGCGCGCAAGCCCGATCCGCTCGCGCGGGACGACTACGCACAGCATTTCGTCGCGGCGACGGCAGTCGAGGCACCGATCTTCTCCGAGCTGCTGGACGATCCGACCGTCGCGGCGGAGCCCGATGTGCAGCTGTTCTCGAGCTATCTCGGTGCGAGGACGAAGTATTTCGACGAGTTCTTCCTGGCGGCCGGGAACGCCGGGATCCGGCAGGCGGTGATCCTGGCTTCCGGCCTGGATGTGCGCGGGTACCGACTGTCGTGGGCGGCGGGCACCACGGTGTACGAGCTGGACCTACCGAAGGTGCTTGAGTTCAAGAAGCAGGTGCTCGACAAGCACAGCGTGCAGGCCACGGCCACCGTTCATGATCTGCACGTAGATCTTCGCGACGATTGGCCGGTAGCGCTCAAGGCCGCGGGATTCGATCCCGCACAGCCGACGGCGTGGCTGGCCGAGGGGCTGCTTCCCTTCTTGCCCGGTGCCGCCCAGGACCTGTTGTTCCAGCGCATCGCCGCTCTATCCGTGCCCGGAAGCCGAGTTGCCGTAGAGGATTTCGGCTCTCCTGGGAATCAGGCGGATCGGATGTCGAGTGCGATGGAGAACGAGGAGGGTGTGTTGCGGCGCATCTTCAAGAGCATCGTGGAGGAGGACGCGCCGCCGTCGAGCCTGTGGTTCGGTGACGAGCGTGAGGACCCGGCGAAATGGCTGACCGGTCATGGATGGACCGTCGATGTGAGCACCGCCGGCGAACTGTTGGAGCGCTACGACCGGGCGCCGCTGGCCGGCCAGCATGAATTGACCGATGCGATCGGGCAGAGCAGGTACTTCACTGCGGTGTTGGGCGCGTAGACGTGGTGCGCACCGACGGAGATACCTGGGACATCGTCACCAGCGTCGGCTACACGGCGCTCGGGGTCGCCGCCGCGCGTGCGCTCGACGCGAAGTTGGATCCGCCACTGGCGCATGACGATCACGCGGCCGCGTTCGTTGCCGCCGCAGGGTCTCCGAAGCTGGCCGCTGCGGTGGCCACAGGAGACATGACGAGCTCCGTGGCATTCAATGCGCAGTGGGTCGGTGTCCGGACGCGCTTCTTCGACAACTTCTTCGCCGACGCGGCGGGTGCCGGAGTGCGGCAGCAGGTGATTCTGGCCGCGGGATTGGATTCGCGCGCATACCGATTGCCGTGGCCCGCCGTGACGTCCGTCTTCGAGCTGGATCAACCAAAGGTCCTGCAGTTCAAGGACGAGGTTTTACGAAGGTCTGGAGCGCAGCCCAGCGCCCAGCGCGTGACGGTCGCCATCGACCTACGTGATGACTGGCCGAGTGCCCTGCGTGCGGCGGGTTTTGACGCCAACGCGCCGACGGGATGGATTCTCGAGGGGCTGCTGCCCTATCTGCCGGGCGGGGCGCAGGATGCGCTCTTTGAAAGGCTGAACGAGTTGTCGGCCCCCGGAAGCTGGGTGGCCGCCGAGCTGGGCCCCGAACCTGGCGAGCTGGACGGCTTTGCGGCCTCCATGAAGACTGTTATGGAGCGCACCAGTGACGGTGAGGCACAACCGAATCTGCGCGATCTGTGGTTCGACGACCCTAGGGTGGACACCAAGAGCTGGCTGGGGGAGCGCGGCTGGACGGTTACACAGGTCAACCTGATGGATGCCGCGGTGTCCTACGGGCGCCCGTTCCACGATTTACCCCAGGCATTCGAAAAGCTCATGGGCGAGAAGTTTTTCACCGCAGTTCGAGACCGCTGAGAGGCCGAGATGACGAGTACCGACGAAGGAAAATGGACCCGTAGCGACGGTGACTCCTGGGACATCGTGTCCAGTGTGGGGTACACGGCATTGGGTGTCAGCGCACAGCGGGCCGTGGAAAGCGAGCGCCCCGACGCGTTGATCGCGGATCCGTACGCCAAGCACTTCGTCCTTGCGGCGGGCGAGCCACATTTGATCGAGACGATCACCAAACGCGATGCCCCGCAGGCATCTCCATTCGAATACCTGCGCGGCATGGGTATGCGTAGCAGGTTCTTCGACGAGTTCTTCAAGGATGCCGCCGCTTCTGGTATTCGGCAGGTGGTGATCCTGGCAGCGGGACTGGACGCGCGGGCACACCGGCTCCCGTGGCCGGCGGGTGTCACGGTCTATGAGCTGGATCAGCCGGAGGTGCTGGCCTTCAAGGACCGTGTGTACGCGGAGCAGGGAGCCGAGCCGACCAGTGATCGTCGGGCCGTGGCGGTCGATCTACGCGATGATTGGCCGGCTGTGCTCACGGCTGCCGGTTTCGATCCGAGCCAGCCCACCGCATGGTCGGCGGAAGGATTACTGCCGTATCTTCCTGCCGCGGCACAAGATTTGCTGTTCGAGCGCGTCGTCGAACTATCGGCTCCCGGCAGCCGGGCGGCCATCGAAGGGCCGACAGGCACGCTGGGCATGAGTCAATTCGCCAAGGTGGAACAGAAGTATCGGTCCGAGAAGGACACCTTTGGCAAGATCGACATCACCGAACTGTTCTACGACGAGGACAAGACGCCACCGGTGGAATGGTTCTCCGCACGCGGATGGAACACGCAGGGGCTGGACATGTTCGAGCTGGCCGACCGGTACGGCGTGCAATATCCGGACGTCCCCGATGACATCAGAGAGCTGGCCGGCGCCATGCACTACCTGACCTGCACCCTGCCGGCCTGAAAGGACACATCAATGACCGACATCGCAGACAAGGATTGGTCGCGCAGCGAGGGAGATTCCTGGGACATCGTGTCGAGCGTTGGATTCACGGCGCTGGGAGTGGCCGCGGCACGCGCGGTGGAGAACGCGCAGACCGATCCCCTGGTGCGGGACAGCTACGCGGAACATTTCGTACGTGCCGCCGGCGAACCGCATTTGATAGGACTGCTGGACAATCCTGAGACGGCGGCCCTGAGCCCCACGACGGCATTTCGGCAGATCGGCTTGCGCAGTAAATTCTTCGACGAGTTCTTCGTGAGTGCCACGAATTCCGGCTGCAAGCAGGCGGTGATCCTCGCGGCCGGGCTGGACGTTCGTGCGCATCGACTGCCGTGGCCGGAGGGCACCAAGGTCTTCGAGCTGGATCAACCGAAAGTCTTGGAATTCAAGGATCGCGTGCTTGAGGAACAACGCGCCACACCCACCAGTGACCGCCGTGAGGTCGCCGTGGATCTTCGTGACGATTGGCCGGCCGCATTGCTTGCGGCCGGCTTCGACCCGGAGGCTCCGACGGCGTGGTCGGCGGAGGGGCTGATCGTCTACTTGCCGTCCGCCGCTCAAGATCTGTTGTTCGAGAGGGTTGTCGCCTTGTCGGCATCGGGCAGCCAGATCGCCGTCGAGGCGACTCGCGGTCGGCCGGACATCTCCAAATGGGGTGAGGTCCAAAAGAAGTACGCCGACGACAGCCATCCCATGTCGAAGGTGGACATCAGCTCGCTGTTCTACGACGAAGACCGAGCCGACGTGCAGGACTGGTTTGCCGCGCGTGGGTGGACCGTCCGGGGCGCGCATGCTCTGGAACTGGCCGCGGCCTACGGGGTGCAGATCCCGGAGCTGCCGGACGAAGTCGTCGAACTGGTGAAGCAGGGGAACTACCTCACCGCCGTTTTACCCAGCTAGTCCGCTTATCCCCAGGGGCTGGCTGGGTCCTGCGTTCCGGGCTAACATGCGCAAGGGGCATGTTCAGAGGGGGAACGCATGAGGATCGATCCGGTAGCGACAGAAAAATGCGCGTCGCAGCTGGATGCGACCAATACACACGTCGAGTTCGCCAAGGGTAAGCTGCGCGCCACCGAAGGCAAGGACCTCGGTGACTTGACCGATGCGATGAACGCTGCACGCAACCGGGTATCGGGTGCGCTGGGCACGGTTGAGGCTGTGCAGAAGCAGATCTCGCAGAACATCCGCACGTGCACCAAGGCACTGGTCGAGATGGATCAACGCAACGCAGGCAACCTAAGTGACGCCGGAATCAAGTTCCCGGTGCTCAACTAGGCCGGTGCGCGATGACCCTGGGCGACACACAAAAACAGCTTGAGCAGGTGATTGCCGACCTGCGCCAGGTCGGTGAAATCAGCATAAGCACGGTGTGGCCGATCGCCAGGAAGGTCGTTGGGGCGGTCCGGAAAGTGATCGCCGTGGCCACCGAGCCCCCTCCGCCGGACCCCGCGACCGTGCGGGAGGTGGCCGCGCGTTGGCGGGAAATGGCGCCGGCGATGGGGGAATGGCACGCCAACGACGTTCAGCAAGCACATAACACGATCCCGGACACCGTGTGGGGACGGACCCCGGGAGATCCGTACGGCGAGACAACCGGGGACAAGGCGCGCACCAGCATCGCGAATTTCAAGACGCGGTCCACCACGATCGGTCCGGCCGCCACGGGCGTCGCGGGCTCACTCGACACCTTCGGCGGAGCGATGGAGAAGGCGCGGGATCGGTGGCACAACGCGTTTGCCGCACTCAAGGACGACGTCGACTGGGGCAATATCCCGAAGAACCCACTTGATGCGATTCCGTATGTGCGCAAGCTGGTGGGCGACGTCATACACGGCGTGGAAGAACTTGCGGGCGCGTATGGAGATGCCGACAAGGCGGTGAACACCGCCAAGGGTGAACTTGGGAAGGCCGTGGAGGGCATCACGTTGCCCGACCACACCTCGGTGGCCGCGGGCGCGATCGGCTCGGTGAACAATTGGTCGGACGTCAAGAACGATCCAGACGGTCACAAGGACGGGACCGGTTTGCGGCCGGGTGTACAAGAACGTGCCGATGCAAACCTGGCGGCGATGAGTCCGGAGGATCGTGCCAAGGCGCAGGCGATGCTCGACAACGCCAAGGACGACGCCCGGCGCAACTGGATCATCTCGGCTCTGGCGCGGGGAGGCGACGTCGAGTCACTGCAGCGTTTCGCGACGAAGATCGACCAGATGAGTGATGGGGACCTCGCCGAGCTGGACCCGACGGTATTCGTGCAAAAAAATCCGGGTGTCCTTGCTCAACCGGACGGTACGACCTGTGGGTCGTCATCGCTGGTAGTAGCGAAGATGATCAACGATCCGATGTACGCCATGCAGATCATCACCGGCTACAACCCCCACACGGATGCGTATGTCGTCTCGCCGGAAGGGCCGACTCCCGAGGGGAGGTTCCATTCCGCAGCCAAGGAGATGCACGATCTGACCAACAACGCGGTCGGGCCCAGCATCGGGACCAATTGGCCGGAATGGCTTGGTACTCCGCCGTGGGGAGCTGCGGAGGAAATGGGGACCCCAGGGGGCCCGGGAGTGCCGGGGACTAGCTACGACTGGAGTCTGCATCCGCCTTTCTCGGGGGCGAGTGACTACGGATCCGTTGCGTCGGCAGTCCAGTCGGGTCAATCGGTGCCTTTGTTCATCGGGACTGGTGCCTATCCGAGCCATGTCGTCCTGGTCACCGGTATGGAGGGTGAGAACATGCGAATCTATGAACCGAGCTCGGGCCAGATGATGACGATTCCGAGATCCCAGTTCGAGAGCGGAAACTTCTCCCTCGGTGGTTCGACCGGCTGGAGTGTCTGGGGTTCGGTGACTCCCAAATGAAGTATCTGAAGTCCGCTTCGTTGATGGCGCTGGTGTTCGTCACCGCTGCTTCGTGCCCAAGTGATCGTGGCAAGTTCGATGCCAATGGCGTCGACTCTGAGCGTTCCGCAAGCCTTGCCGCTGATCCGTGGCTGGCGCCTGCCGAAATCAAGCATGGCGGTTTCCGTGGGACCAATATCGTTGAACGAGAAAAGATTACGCGCGAGAGCGCCAAGGCTATCAGTAGTACGCCGGAGGCGTCGGTGCTCGCTGAGATAGTGAAAGCCACGCAGAACGGATGGACCCCCACATATGTGCGGTGTGGACCTGCCAAGCCGGGGCCATTCACCTGGAGCCCCAGCGGTGACAGCGAAAGTCTTGTGGCAGAGGCCAACTTGGAAAAATCGCCGAAAGACCTCGACCACGCTGCCTACGCCAAACTGGTGGCATACGTCTCCGACTCGCAGGACGACGGCGGACCGCTCAAGCTGCTTACCCGGATCAGTGCCTATCCTGCCTATCACTCGGATAGGGGCTGGCCAGATTTGCCCAGCGTGCCCCTGGAGAGCTCCTGCCTGACGGATCGGCAGGCAGGAGCCTCTGGTCAGAAGAATGTTCCGGGGTTCCCCAACGGGGTGGTTGAGGGCCTGTCTCGTAGCCAGCCGCTGAATGAGAAGGGTGAACCTGACGGATCGGCCCGCTGAAGGCCGTTGCCTCAATCGCAGGCGGTGCCAGACTGGAGTGTGTGAGCCAGAACCCGGAGAACACCAAGTACGTCGAGCCCGGTGAGTTCAAGCGGGACACCAATTACATCGACACCCGGATCACCGCGGACGGTCGTGACGGTTACCCGGTGGAACCCGGCAGGTACCGTCTGGTCGCGGCGCGTGCCTGTCCGTGGGCGAACCGGACGCTCATCGTCCGGCGCCTCCTCGGACTGGAAGACGTTTTATCCCTGGGGCTTTGCGGCCCCACGCATGACAAGCGCAGCTGGACCTTCGATCTGGACCCGGGTGGCCTGGACCCCGTCCTGGGCATCCACTTCCTCCGCGATGCCTACCTCAAGCGATACCCGGACTACCCGCGCGGCATCACCGTGCCGGCGGTGGTGGAGGAGTCCACCGGTGAGGTCGTCACCAATGACTATGCGCAGATGACCCTGGACTTCTCCACGGAATGGGTCGAATACCACCGGCCCGGTGCGCCCCAGCTGTATCCCGTGGAGCTGCGCCCGGAAATCGACGAGGTGAGCCGTCGCGTCTACACCGAGGTGAACAACGGCGTGTATCGCTGCGGATTCGCCGGTGGACAGGACGCGTACGACGCCGCCTACGACCGGCTGTTCACCGCATTGGATTGGCTGTCGGAAAGGCTTGCCGGGCAACGTTATCTGGTAGGCGACACGATCACCGAGGCTGATGTGCGGTTGTTCACCACACTGGTCCGGTTCGATCCGGTGTACCACGGTCACTTCAAATGCAATCGCCAGAAGCTGACCGAGATGCCGGTGCTGTGGGCGTATGCGCGCGATCTGTTCCAGACGCCGGGCTTCGGCGACACCGTCGATTTCGGACAGATCAAGGAGCACTACTACGTGGTGCACACTGATATCAACCCCACAAGGGTGGTTCCGAAGGGGCCGGATCTGAGTGGCTGGCGCACCCCGCACGGCCGCGAGCAATTGGGCGGGAATCCGTTCGGTGAGGGCACGCCGCCGGGTCCGCCAAGAGAGTCGGAACGCGTGCCAGATCAGGGTCATTGCCCTGGTTAACGACCTTTGCAGTATTTACAAAAACGGAAGACTTGTTAACAAGCATGCCTTTCCTTAGTATCCGTCGGCATGCTGCACCACAGGGTGAAGGGCGAGTAGATGACCGATCAACCAGTCACTATCGGAGTTGTCCGAGAGTCGGGTGAGGACGAGCGCCGCGTCGCGCTGGTACCGAAGGCGATCGCCGGCCTGATTGGCAAGGGTGTGAACGTCGTCATAGAAAGCGGCGCCGGAGAGCGTGCTCTGCTGCCTGACGCGCTGTACACCGAAGCCGGTGCCACCGTGGGCGACGCATGGTCCGCCGACATCGTGGTGAAGGTGGCGCCGCCCTCGGATGCTGAGGTCGCCCGCCTGCGCTCGGGGCAGACCCTCATCGGCTTCCTGGCGCCACGCAATGCCGACAACAGCATCGGCGCACTGAAGAGCGCCGGTGTGCAAGCCTTTGCAGTGGAAGCCATTCCGCGTATATCCCGCGCACAGGTCATGGATGCGCTGTCGTCTCAGGCCAACGTCGCCGGGTACAAGTCCGTGCTCGTAGCGGCGTCCGAATCGACCCGCTTCTTCCCGATGCTCACCACAGCCGCCGGGACCGTCAAGCCCGCGCTGGTGCTGGTCCTCGGCGTCGGCGTGGCCGGCCTACAGGCCCTAGCCACCGCCAAGCGCCTCGGCGCGCGCACCACCGGCTACGACGTGCGCCCCGAGGTGGCCGATCAGGTCCGCTCGGTGGGTGCCCAGTGGCTCGATCTGGGCAGCAGTACCGTCACCGCCGCAGGCGGCGGAGGGTACGCCCGCGAGCTCACCGACGAGGAGCGCCAGAAGCAGCAGCAGGCGCTCGAAGAGGCCATCAAGGGATTCGATGTCGTCATCACCACGGCGCTCGTTCCCGGACGCCCGGCGCCGCGCCTGGTGACCGCCGCGGCGGTGGAGGGCATGAAGCCCGGCTCCGTGGTCGTCGACCTCGCGGGCGAGACCGGTGGCAACTGCGAGCTGACCGAGCCCGGCCAGACCGTCGTCAAGCACGGTGTCACCATCGCCTCGCCTCTCAACCTGCCGGCCACCATGCCGGAGCACGCCAGCGAGCTGTACGCCAAGAACATCACGTCCGTTCTCGAGCTCCTCATCAAGGACGGTGCCCTGGCGCCGGACTTCGATGACGAAATCGTCGCGGGCTCCTGCGTCACCCGGGAGGTCTCCTAGACATGTACGGACAGCTACTGGCCAACATCGCGATCCTGGTGCTTGCCGGGTTCGTCGGATTCGCCGTCATCTCCAAGGTGCCCAACACCTTGCACACGCCACTGATGTCTGGCACCAACGCCATTCACGGCATCGTGGTGCTGGGTGCACTGATCGTGCTGGGCAACCTGCCCGCCGACGCCAGCTGGGGCACACGGATCATCGCGTTCGTCGCGCTGATCTTCGGAACCCTGAACGTGATCGGTGGCTTCTTGGTCACCGATCGCATGCTGGGCATGTTCAAGTCGAAGAAGCCTGAGCAGAAGGAGGCGGCCAAGTGAGCAGCGAAAGCCTCAACTACGTCGTCGATGTTCTCTACATCGCCGCGTTCGCCCTCTTCATCTACGGCCTGTCCGGGCTGACCGGACCCAAGACCGCGGTGCGCGGCAACTGGATTGCCGCCGTCGGTATGGGTATCGCCGTCCTCGCCACCTTGATCAAAGTCAGCGAGACCGCCACCACGCTGGACTGGATCCTGATCGGTGCCGGTCTGGGAATTGGTGTCGTGCTGGGCATCCCGCCCGCGCTGAAGACCAAGATGACCGCCATGCCGCAGCTGGTAGCGTTGTTCAACGGTGTCGGTGGTGGCACCGTCGCGCTTATCGCTTGGTCGGAATTCATTGAGACCAAGGGTTTCTCGGAGTTCAAGCCGGACCAGTCGCCGACCGTCGCTCTGGTGGTGGGATCGCTGTTCGCCGCGATCATCGGTTCGGTGTCGTTCTGGGGCTCGCTGGTGGCCTTCGCCAAACTGCAGGAGTCCATCCCGAAGAACGTCGAGAAGCGGCTGGTGGCCTCCGCCAAGCTCTTCCAGGCCTCCAACATCCTGCTGCTGCTGGCCGCCGTCGGTACCGCCGTCTACATCGGGCTGCACCCCGGCCTGCCGGAGTGGTGGATCGTCGCGGTGCTGGTGTTCGCCGGTGTGATGGGTCTGTTCGTGGTCTTCCCGATCGGCGGCGCCGACATGCCGGTGGTCATCTCACTACTCAACGCGATGACCGGTTTGTCCGCTGCCGCAGCTGGTCTGGCGTTGAACAACACCGCCATGATTGTCGCCGGCATGATCGTCGGCGCCTCCGGTTCGATCCTGACCAATCTGATGGCCGTCGCGATGAACCGGTCGATCCCGGCCATCGTGTTCGGTTCGTTCGGTGGCGGTGACACCGCCGCCGCGGGCGGTTCGGCCGAGCAGGGCACGGTCAAGGCCACGTCGGCTTCCGACGCCGCGATCCAGATGGCCTACGCCAACCAAGTGATCGTGGTGCCCGGCTACGGTCTGGCCGTCGCGCAGGCTCAGCACACCGTCAAGGAGATGGCGGATCTGTTGGAGAGCAAGGGTGTCGAGGTCAAGTACGCCATTCACCCGGTTGCGGGTCGGATGCCCGGCCACATGAACGTCCTGCTGGCCGAGGCCGATGTCGAGTACGACGCCATGAAGGAAATGGACGACATCAACGGCGAGTTCAACCGGACCGATGTCACCATCGTGATCGGCGCCAACGACGTCACCAACCCGGCGGCACGCAACGACCCGTCCAGCCCGATTCACGGCATGCCGATCCTGAATGTCGATGAGTCGCGCTCGGTCATCGTGCTCAAGCGTTCGATGAGCTCGGGCTACGCCGGCATCGAGAACCCGCTGTTCTTCCAACCGCAGACCTCGATGCTGTTCGGGGATGCCAAGAAGTCGGTGTCCGCGGTCATCGAAGAGCTGAAGGCGCTGTAGCGCAAACTCTGTGCGACCGAGTGGGACCTCGCGTGGAATCCGGCCGGAAATCCTCGTTAGGTTCCCACTCGGCGTATGAAGGGGTTATGCGTGGGCCACTGACCGTACTGGCCGGGCTGTGCGTCCTGCTGAGCCCGGCGCCGGCCGCGGCGGACTCTCACGACTGCGCCTCTGTCGATCGCGCGCGGACGCAGATTCGGCAGCTCTCGCACGAGAACGGGGTGGCGGTTCGCCAGACCGCTGTCGCACGGAACCGGGCGATAGCCGTCTTGCTTCGGACGGCGGCGGGGGAGACCTCAGACCTGACGGTGCGAGACCGCGCACTGGAGGCCGCGGGGGCCGCGGAGCACTACGCGGACGCGATGGCCGCTCAGACCTCGGTGGACGGGGTGTTGGCGCCGCCTGGTGAAGACGTGGCCGCCGCGGTCAACACCATGGCGGCCCTGGATCGGGTGTGCCCTGTCCGTTAAGGGGCGGCGGGTGCATGCTCGGTGTCCTCGACGCGTCGCCAGGTCACCAGCGCTGCCGCCAATGCCGCCAACCCGGCGAGCCAGTAGAGCGCATGTGGTAGCGATGAGATCGCCACGGAGGCAACGGCAATCGTCGGTAGCCCGACGTTCAGTATGGTGTCGCGGCGCTGCAGCAGCAGCACCAGCCACGCCAGCACGACATAGATGGCGAACGGGACGGTGATGGTGAGCGCCGCGGTGGTGGGGCTCAGATGGCTCTTGCCGAGCCCCTCATCGACCGCTACCTCGAACCCGGCCGAGATCGCGGCGACAGAGGCGAAGATGAAGTAATGGCTGTAGCCCCACAGCACGCTCGCGCGTAGCGAGGAGTCCTTGCACTCCTGCTCTTCGTCGAAGTAGATCCACCACACCGCGGCGACGATGACGAGGGCGGATACCGCGATGCTGATCATGGTGCCGGCGTGGTCTGCCTCCTCGGCGCCACCGATGATCGAATTCGCCGAGGCCAGGATGGACTCGCCCAGCACGATCAGTGTGAACAGGCCATAGCGCTCCGCGATGTGTACGGGATGCCATGTCGTCGGTGCGGTGCGCTCGGCGAACAGCGGGACGGACACGTCGGCCAGCGCGATCGCGATGAAAAGCCCGAAACGTAGATGCTCGGGTGCGAAGAGTCCCCACCACACCCAGGCCGACTGGACTATGGCGATGCCCGCGACGTAGCGCAGACAGGTGGCGCGCATGGTGGGATCGCTGATCGCCGCGCGCAGCCATTGGCTGCCCGCCGCGAGGCGCATCAACACGTATCCGGCGATGACGACGCCGAAGTCGGCCCCAGTCATCGCGCGCTCGACGCCTGCGGCGATGGTGAGCGCGCCGGCCATCTGCACGAAGGTCATCAACCGGTACAGCCAGTCGTCGGTGTCGAAGGCGCTCGCGAACCAGGTGAAGTTCATCCAGGCCCACCAGATCGCGAAGAAACCCATCGCGTATCCGGTGAGTCCCTCGACGAAATGTCCCTCGGCCCAGAAGTGATGCAAAGCGCCGGACGCGCGAGAGACGGCGACCACGAAGACTAGGTCGAAGAGGAGTTCGAGCGGGGTGGCCGCGCGGTGCGGTTGCGCGGGATCGCGGGCCACCATGGCACGCAGGCCACTGATCATGTGGTTACCTACCGGTGTCGAAAGGGCGGCGGACGTGGGCAGCTTAACGTGCCGAGGGCGCCAGAGCCGGCGAACATGTGGGCGTACTAATCCAACCAGTTGATCGGGATTTCGTCCGCGCGTGGAAACCCTGCGCATATAGTGAGGCACCATGCAACCGGTCCCCGACGCCTCAAAGGCAGGCAGCTCATCGCAGCGCCGTGCGGGCCGCCGCGATGAACTGGTGGCCGTGGCGTCCAAGTTGTTCGCCGCTCGGGGCTACCACGGCACCCGAATGGACGATATCGCCGATGTCGCCGGCTTGAACAAGGCGACGGTCTATCACTACTTCGCGTCCAAGGCGCTGATCCTGTACGAGATCTACTTCAAGGCGGCCGAGGAGACCCTGGCCTGTCTGCAGGACGATCCACGATGGTCCGCGCGTGAGTCGCTGTATCAATGCACGAGCCGCATGCTCGCGCTTATCTTCTCGAACCGCGAGCAGGGAGCGGTGTACTTCCAGGAGAATCCGTTCCTCTCGGAATGGCTCTCACCTGAGCAGGTCGCCGAGATCCGCAAGCGCGAAGACATGGTGCAGGAGCGGGTTCAGAACATCATCGAGCGCGGCATCGCCAGCTCAGAGTTCGTCGAATGCGACTCGCACGTGATGGCGCTCGGCTACATCGGAATGGTGCTGGGCTCCTATCGTTGGCTCAACCCGAGTGGGCGTCGCAGCGCGCAGGAGATCGCCGTGGAGTTCAGTACCACGCTGCTGCGCGGGCTGATCCGGGACGAAGCCACGCGAATAAACGATCCGTTGGGCGTCGCATCGGCGGCGTCCGTTGACGGCACCCCGTAGCGGCGGACCGGTAGTGGCCGCTGACTCCCTCCTGACCTTGGATCTGCCCAACGTCAGATTGCAGGCGTTGTCCTGGGGCCCGCCGGACGGACCGCTGGTGATCTGCGGGCACGGCTTCCCTGATTCCGCCCACACCTGGCGTCTGCTGGGGCCGAGGTTGGCCGCAGACGGATGGCGTGTGGTGGCGCCGTTCACCCGCGGCTACGCACCCAGTGAAATACCCGCCGACGCCGAATACGGCCTGGGCGCCCTGATGCAGGACATCCTGGACATCCATGCGGTGCTGGGTGGCGACGAACGGGCGATCTACATCGGCCATGACTGGGGCGCGCTGGTGGGTAACGCTCTCGCTCGCAGCAGCCGGTCGCCGTTCGCCCGGATGGTCACGATGGCCGTCCCGCCGTTCGAAGTCCTCGGCTCGAACCTCTCGTCGATCGGGCCGGCCGGATGGCCCGGTGTGGCCGGACGGCAGCTGCTGATGAGTTGGTACACGTTGTTCCACCAGGTTCCGGTGCTGCCCGAATTGCTGCTGCCCTGGCTATTGCGTCTGTACTGGCGGAGATGGTCGCCGGGATACGAGGCGCACGCGGACGTGCTGTACACCAGTGAGGCGATGCTCCAGAAGGGGAACCGTCGGGCGGTGATCGGCTACTACCGCGCAAACATTCGGCGAGCTCTGTTCCCGTCACGCAAGTACTGGAAGACCCAGCGATCCCTGCTGGACGGAGCACGCACCCCACTGCTCTATCTGCATGGCCGCGACGATGGGTGCATGACCCAGCGGTTGGTACAGTCTGCGCGCCCCGATTTACCCGACCGCAGCGTTGAAATCATCGATGGCGGTGGACATTTCGTGCACCTGGAGTGCCCGGATGTGGTGTACGAACTCGTGCGTGAGTTCCTGGGTTCGCCAACTGCAAAGGTAGAGTGAGGCAATGCCAGTCGTCAGTCAGACCGTCGAGGTGGCCGCGCCGCCGCAGGTGATCGTCTCCATCGTTACCAACTACGAGGCCTACCCCGAGTGGAACAAGGAGATCACCAGCGTCGAGATCCTGAACCGTCTTCCGGATGGACGCCCCCACATCGTGCGGCTGAAGGTGGAGATGACGGGCATGTCGACGACCAACGTCGCCGAGATCGCGTATCTCAACGCCGCCCAGGTGGCGACGCGCCTGCTGGAGAGTGACATCTTCGAGAAGCAGGAACAGACGTTTTCGATCGTCCCGATGGGGCCGACATGCCTGCTCACTGTTGATATGGATGTCGAGACCAAGCTGCCGATCCCGAAGCCGATGGTCAAGAAGCTCGCCAATCAGGTCCTCGAACATTTGGCCGAGGGTCTGAAGGGTCGTGCCGAAGCCATCGCCTCCGGTCAGCTGCAGCCGTCCGCGCCGGTCGAGCCGGTGTTACCCCCCGGACCACATCCCGGCGCCGTCTAGGTATTCGATCAGGCGGCGTGCGCCGTCGACGAACTGAACCTCGGTTTGGGCAACTACCTCGGCCAGGTCGCCCGCGCGCAGTGCTGCGATGAGCTTGTCGTGCGCGTCCACCGCGTGCCGCGCCCACGCGTCGGCCGAGGCGAACATCATGTGTGGTGTGTACCGGGTGGCCTGCAGCAAGAACCAGGCCAGCTTGGGGCGATCGGCCACATGATTGAGAAATCGGTGGAACTCGAACTCCGCGACCGAGATCAATTCGGGTGAACCGGCATTGCGCAGGGTGTCGTTGAGATCTGCCAGGGTATCGATCTGTTCCGGGGTTATGCGTCGGGCCGCGGACTTGGCCAGCTCCACGGCGAGGTGAGCCTGCAGCGCGAAGATGTCTTCGATATCGGCCCGGCTCAACGCGGCGGCCATGTATCCGCGGTGAGGGACGGCCTCAACCAGGCCTTCTCCGCGCAGCGTCAGCAGTGCCTCCCGGACGGGGGTGACACTCACACCCAGCTGGGCGGCCGTCTCATCCATCCGGATGTATTCGCCGGGGCGCAGCTCACCGGTCATGATCGCGGCCCGGAGCCGGCCGGCAACTTCCTCGGACAGCTGCGGCCTACGGATTTCGCGGGTCTGCACCCGGGGAGATTTCATCCGATCTGCCTGCCATTTCCATTTGTGGTGACGCCCTTGCATCTAAAGTCATATCAAATATATTTGTGCGGACGCGACGAAGCGACAATCCAGGAGGCAGTGATTTGAGTTCCGATGAACCTGTCGGCGCACCCGATGTATCCGTCGACGACGGCATCATGCGAATCACGTTCACCAGGCCCGATCGGATGAATGCGCTCAACGGGCCGGCCACGGCGGGCCTGATCGAAGCGCTGGAGTCTGTCGCCGGGCGTGAGGAAGTGCGTGTCGTCGTCATCAGCGGTGGCGCGGCGGGCAATGCCTTCACAGCGGGTGCCGATGTGGCCGAGCTGGCGGCGGGCTCCGGCGAGCTGACCCCGCAGCAGGCGGCCGAACTGACGATGGATAACGCCGAGCGCCTGGTGCGCGCGGTGCTGAATTGCCCGGTACCCACCATCGCGGAGGTCACAGGCGCGGCCGCCGGCATCGGCGCCTCGGTGGGGTTGGCGTGCGACCTGATCTACGCGGCGGACAAGGCCTTCTTCCTGCTGGCCTTCGCGAACATCGGGCTGATGCCCGATGGCGGATCGAGTGCGCTGGTATCGGCCTCGATCGGCCGCGTGAAGGCCAACGCCATGGCGCTGTTGGCCCAACCTCTCAACGCCGCAGACGCTTTCGCGGCCGGGCTGATCAACGAGGTGTTGCCCGGAGACCAGTTACGCGGGCGCGTCGATAAGTCGGCGCGCAGGCTGGCTCGCGGCTCGAGGCGTGCAATGCAGCTGACCAAGCAAGCCATGAACTCGGTGTCGCTCAAGCTGTTCGACGAGGCCATCGCCCGTGAGCGGGAGGGGCAAATCGAGCTGTTGACCTCGCCCGATGCCCAGGAAGGCTTCGCCGCGTTCCTTGAGGGCCGACGCCCCAACTTCAGTTAGTAGGAGAGCTTGTGACCGACATGATCGACGCAATCACCCAGTCCGCCGGACTCGACCAGCCGTACCGCGCGCGGCGGCAGAACTGGTGTAACCAGCTGGCGCGGCACGCACTCATGCAACCCAATGCCACCGCCATCCGCTATCTGGGCCGCAGCATCTCCTGGGGTGAACTGAGTCAGCGTGTGCAATCCCTGGCCGACGCGCTCGCCCGGCGCGGCGTCGGATCCGGGGACCGCGTACTGATTCTCATGCTCAACCGCCCGGAGTATGTCGAATCATGGCTTGCCATCAACGAACTCGGTGCCATCGCGATCCCGGTGAACTTCCGCATGACCCCGCCCGAGATCGCGTTCCTGGTCCAGGACAGCGGGGCCAAGGTGGCGATCACGGAGACGGTGCTGGCGCCGGTGGCCGCCGCGGTGCGTCAGCAGGTGGCGGCCTTGGAGACGGTCATCGTCGCCGGTTCGGAGTCGGAGGACGGTGCGCTCGGATACGAGGAGGTCGTCGCCGAGGAAGGCGAAGCACACCCCGAGGTGGATCTACCCGGCGATACCCCGGCGCTCATCATGTACACCTCCGGAACGACCGGCCGACCCAAAGGCGCGGTGCTGACCCACCTCAACCTTTCGGGCCAGGCGATGACCTATCTGCTGAGCACCACCGTCGACCTGAATACGGATGTGGGATTCATCGGTGTGCCCATGTTCCACATCGCGGGTGTGGGCAACATGATCACGGGGTTGCTGCTGGGACTGCCTACGGTCATCCATCCGCTCGGGGCTTTCGATCCCGGTGCTCTGCTGGATGTGCTGGAGGCCGAGGGAGTCACCGGGATCTTCCTGGTTCCGGCGCAGTGGCAGGCGGTCTGCGCTGCACAACGAGCAAACCCGCGCAAAGTGAAGCTCAAAACCCTGTCCTGGGGCGCCGCTCCGGCCAGCGATGTGTTGCTGAGGACGATGTCCGAGACGTTCCCCGATGCCCGGATCCTGGCCGCGTTCGGGCAGACCGAGATGTCGCCGGTGACCTGCATGCTCATGGGGGAGGACGCAATCCGAAAGATGGGCTCTGTCGGACGGGTGATTCCCACGGTTTCGGCGCGGGTTGTCGACGACAACATGAATGATGTACCGGTCGGCGAGGTGGGAGAGATCGTGTACCGGGCGCCCACCTTGATGCAGGGCTATTGGAACAACCCGGCGGCTACCGCAGAGGCCTTCGAGGGTGGCTGGTTTCACTCGGGGGACCTGGTGCGCCAGGACGCAGATGGTTTCGTGTGGGTAGTGGACCGTAAGAAAGACATGATCATCTCCGGTGGAGAGAACATCTACTGCGCGGAGGTGGAGAACGTGCTTGCTGAGCACGAGTTGATCACCGAGGTTGCGGTGATCGGCAGGCCCCACGAGAAGTGGGGGGAGGTGCCGGTCGCGGTGGCGGCTATCCACGGCGAGGGATTGACCATCGGCGAACTCGACGTCTTCCTCACCGAACGACTGGCGCGGTACAAGCATCCCAAGGACCTCGTGGTCGTGGATGCGCTGCCGCGCAATCCGTCGGGGAAGGTGCTCAAGACCGAGCTGCGGCAGCGATACGGCACCGAGGCGTAATGCCGTGGGGGGAGCCGCAGCAAATATGAATCTGGATTCAGAAAAATTTGGTGAAGCGCAGTACATAGAACTGCACGCACTGTACATTCCAGTAATTGGCGTCACAACGGAGGGGCCACGTGACCAAAGCCACTGAGCTGGTGGGCTGCGTTTGCTGATGAAAGGGACTCAGGTGGTGCTTCGGATCATGCTGCGGCGCTGCACCGACACACGTCCAGGTGATATCGGAGGAGGTTTGCGTGCCGAACTCCTTTGAGACCGACGGCCGGGGCCCCTCGGACCGACAACTACTCCTGTGTGGCGTAGCCATCGCCGTGGTGGCCGCCCTGGTCGGCACCGCCTTGATCATCAAGTCAACCGGCCGGTTCAACAACTACGTGCGCGTGGCCGCCGAACTCACCAACGTCGGCGACGGCCTGCCCGCCAAGTCCGACGTCAAATACCAGGGCGTGCTGGTTGGCTCGGTGAACGATCTGACCCCTTCGCAGCGCGGCAAGCCGAATGTCGTTCATATCGATCTGAAGCCCAATCTGGCGCATACGATTCCGCGATCGGTCACCGCCAGGGTGGTTCCCAGTAACGTGTTCGCCGTCTCCTCGGTGGAGCTGGTCGATCATGGTCCGGGCGCCGCGATCACCGACGGAACCGTGATCCCCGAAGAAACCGAGCTGCCGACGGTGCTGTTCCAGACCACCATCAGCAAGCTGCGCGACATCTTGCTGGCCAACGGGCGCGGTCGCGATGACGATTCGGTGGGTATCTTCGCCGTCATCGCGGCGGCGACCGAGGGTCGCCGTGCCACCCTCCTGAATGCGGCCGGGCAGTTGACTCGAATCATCGATCAGCTCAATGACATCGTGGCCACCGATACGGGTCCCTCGACCCTCTCCGCGCTCCTGGACGCGACCAAGGGATTGCAAACGACGGCACCCGAGCTTGTCGATGCGCTGCATCAGGCCATCAAGCCCATGCAGACCCTGGCTGAAAAGCGTGAGCAATTGCAGACTCTGCTCAACGCGGGGCTGCACACCACGGGAACCGTTCGGCAATCGTTGGACAATCAGACGGACCGGATGATCGACATCACGACCAAGCTCACGCCCGTCGTGGGCGTGCTCGCCCAGAATTCGGTGCACTTCTTGCCGATCGCGAGCCGGCTCAAGGTGTTCTCCGACAAGTTCTTCAACGAGGTGTGGGATCCGGAGAAGGACGTCGTCAACATCCGAGGAGTTCTCTCCTTCACGCCGTCGACGATGTACACCCGCGCCGATTGCCCGCAGTACGGAGAGTTGAAGGGCCCGAGCTGCTTCACCGCCCCCGAGTTGGTGGTACGGCCCGACCTTCCCGAAACGTTGCTTCCGCAGAACTACAAGCCACCGCCCGATCTGGCGCCGCCACCGGGAACAGAGGTCGGGCCGGATGGGAATCTGATCGTCACCGGGCCGCCTTTGTACAACCCGCACCCGAATCTGCAGGACCCCAATCCTCCGTTGCCGTGGTGGCAGCCCAACCCGTCTCCGCGGATTCCGGGCACGGTCGACCCCGGTGACACCGAACCACCCCCCGGAAGTCCGGGCGCCCCCGCCCCAGCGGCCACGGCGCCGGCCTCGTTCGGTGGGGCCGTTGGTCCCGTGGGCAGCAAGGTCGAACGTGAGCAGCTGGGCATGATCACCGGTGGCCAGGCGAACTCATCCACGCAGCTTCTGCTCGGTCCCGTCGCCAGGGGCACCAAACCCGTTGTAGCTCAGCAGGCCTCGGCAGGGGGTGCGCGATGAAGTTTCGTGGTCCGTTGATCGGGTTGTCGGTCTTCATGGTGATCGCCTTGGCCATGACCTGGCTGGTCTATGCCACATTGCGCCGTGAGGTGGCCGGGTCCACCAATGCCTACGCCGCGATGTTCACCGATGTCACCGGGCTGCGTGACGGGGACGATGTCCGCATCGCCGGCGTGCGCGTCGGGCGTGTCGAATCGGTTGCGATCGATGGTGACCTAGCCAAGGTGGACTTTCGGGTGCAGACCGAGCAACCGTTGTACGGCAACACGATTGCGACGATCACCTACCAGAACATCGTTGGTCAGCGCTATCTGGGGCTGTCGATGGGCAAGACGGGCAGCACGGATCGGCTCAAGCCGGGAAGCGTGATTCCGGTGGAGCAGACCGAGCCGTCCTTCGACATCGGAATGCTGCTGCACGGATTCGAGCCGCTTTTCAGCGTGCTGGACCCCACCGAGGTCGACAATCTCACCGACGGAGTCGTCAAGTCATTGCAAGGGGATACCGGCTCGATCGTCGGGTTGGTGGATCAGACCTCACAACTGACCGAGACCTTCGCGGGCCGCGACAAAGTTCTCGACGATGTGATCACGAACCTCAACGGGCTGACGAAAACTCTTGCCGGGCAGAACAAGAATCTGGACAGCGTGTTGACGCACACCCGGGAGATGGTGGCCATTCTGGACAATCGGCGCGCCGCACTGGTCGATTCGGTAGGGTCGACGGGATTCGCCGTGCGCCGGCTGTCGAAGATCTCGGACACGGTGTATCCGCAGCTCAACGAGATACTGCACCGGGAACCGGGATTCGTCAGTCACCTGAACACCGTCGAGCCGCAGCTAGCCTTCGCCGGAGCCAATCTGCCGCTGCTGTTGAAGGGCGTCGCACGTACCACCCAAGAGGGCGCCTTCATCAACGGATACGTCTGCGATCTCAACATAACCGGGTTTTTCCCGGGTCTCAACGACGTCGTTCCGATCATCGTCAATGCCGCCACACCTGGCAACAAGGCTCAATACACCCCGAAATGCAGGAACCTGGCAGATGGCTGAACCTACCGTGTGGCAATCGTTATGGCGGAGCATCTCGCGTCGTCCCGTCGAGACGTACAACAAGATATGGCTGGGTGCGATAGCGCTGGCGGTCATCGGAGCCCTGGTGGGCGCGATGCTGCTGGTGAAGGCGATCGGCATCGGGTACAGCCATTACACCGGCGAGTTCTTACAGGCCGCGTCGCTACAGCCGGGGGCCAACGTGTCTTACGCGGGCGTGTCGGTGGGGGAAGTCACGAGCGTCGAGCTGGCGGGCGACCGTATCGAAGTCGGTATGCGGGTTCGCGACGACATCAAACTGCGCAAGGACGCCAAGGCATCGATCAAGATCACCACGATTCTGGGCAATCAGTACGTGGAGTTGCGTAACGGTGGCGACGGCACTCTGCCCAACCGCCGAATAGACCTGGCCCACACCGATGTTCCGTACGACCTGCAGGCCACGCTGCAGGACGCCACCTCGACCTTCGAACAAGTCGACGCCGACAAGATCGCGGAGTCGACGGCGATATTGGGCAAGCAGCTGGAGGGCTTGCCCGCAGTGCTGCCGCAGGCGATGGAGAACATTCAGACACTGTCGTCGGTGATATCGCATCGCCGCGATCAACTCGGCACGCTGCTGTCCAGCACGGAGTTGGTGGCGGGCACCCTGCAACGCCAGCAGGGGGATATCGGCAAGTTGATCGTCCAGGGGCGTGACCTGCTCGGCGAATTCGTTTCTCGGCAGGCGAGCTTCCACTCGATGATGCGTGCCGTGACCGAGCTGGTGAACGTCCTGAACAAGATCGTGGTCAAGGACCGACGTGCGGTCGACGCGCTCATCGCCGACGTGAAGACCTTCAGCAATTTGATCGGCGGTCACGACGACTTGTTCCGGAGCCTGCTGCAGGTGACGGCGGTCGCCGCGCGAAACTTCACCAACCTCACGGGCTACGGCAATGCACTCGAGCTGAGTGCTCCCGGCGGTCTCGCTGTGGATTCGTGGATGTGTGCGATCAGTGGAAGAGCCAAGCAGTTCAACATGATCCCGTACTTCAAGGACTGCCAATGAACGCGATGACCAAACGAGCGATATGGATCGCGGGGGCACTGGCGGTGGTGGCCGCGATAGTGGTCGCTGCGGTGGGGTGGACCTATTTGCGTGAGCGGAGCAACAGGCTCACCATCACGGCTCAATTCGAGTCGGTCTCCGGGCTGTACCCGGACAACAAGGTGTCGGTGTTGGGTATGCCCATCGGCAAGGTCACCAAGATCACCTCGCGCGGCACCTACATGGAGGTGGAGTTCACGATCGACTCCAAGGTCAAGGTGCCGGCCGATGCCAAGGCCGTCACGGTGTCCACGTCGATCCTCACCGACCGCCATATCGAACTGACGCCTGTTTACCGGGGTGGGCCGACGCTCAAGAGCGGTGACATCATCGGGCTGGATCGCACCAAGACGCCCGTGGAGTTCGACCGGGTGCTGGCCATGATCGACAGGCTCTCGAAGGCCATGAAGGGCGACGGGAAGGGCGCCGGCCCGCTGGCAGATGTCATCAACAACAGCACCGACGCGCTGTCCGGGAACGGCGAGTTGATGCGGTCGTCCCTGGACGAGTTGTCCAAGGCGCTTCGGCTGAGTGCCGACGGCGGCGCCCTGACCCGCGACCAGTTGACCAAGATCATCACCCGGCTGAGCTCCCTGTTCGAGGCTTCGGCACGCAACGACCAGAACATCCGCGAGTTCTCCTCCACGGTGCGCCAGCTGTCTCAGGTGCTCGATCAGGAGCAGCTGGGATCGGGTAGTACCGGCAAGCAGCTCAACAACATTCTGCTGCAAGCTGGTTCACTTCTGGAACAGAACCGCGACGCCATCAAGGACTCGGTGGGCAACTCCAACCAGATCGCGCAGGCGATATACGACAACCGCAGGGAGCTGTCCGAGGGGTTCGACCTGCTTCCGTTGATGGCGGACAACGTCTACAACATCGTCGATCCGGTCAACAACGTGGTACGTGCCCATGTGCCGGCGGACCGGTTGTTGTTCGACACCCAGGCCGCCAAGGAAATCTGCAACCTCATGGGCCTGCGCCAATTGGGATGCAGCACAGGAACTCTGCAGGACTACGGACCCGACTTCGGGTTGACCTACGTACTCGACGGTCTCGCGGCGATGGGGCAGAAATGAATCGATGGCAAAGACTCGCGGGGCCGTCGGTGGTCGTTGCCGTGCTGCTGACGAGCGGATGCAGCACCAATGGTCTTGCCAGCCTGCCGCTTCCGGCGCCGGGCATGTCCGGTGGTTCGTACGGCTTGACGGCCTTGTTCACCAACATCTTGAACCTGCCATCGCGTGCCAAGGTGAAACTGGGCGGCGCCGATGTCGGCGAGGTCGACTCCATGAGCACCGCCAACTACACCGCCGTGGTCACGATGCGGATCCGTTCGGATGTCGAGATCCCCAAGGGCACGACGGTGGAGCTGCGTACCGCGACCCCGCTGGGTGACGTCTTCGTCTCGCTGAAACCGCCGAGACCGGCCGACCCCAACGCACCGCTGCTGCGGGACGGGGACACCATCGGCCTGGATGCGACCACGGCCGCCGCGACCGTGGAGGCCGTGCTGAGCTCGGCGGCGATCATCGTCAACGGTGGTGCGGTACGCAATCTCACGGGCACCGTCAATGGGCTGGGACGCGCGACGGGAACCAACGGTCAGGCGTTCGGCGATCTGATCGGCAAGTCGAATCGACTGCTGGGCACGATCAATGCCCGTTCCAGCCAGCTGGATTCGGCGTTGCGTGATACGGCCCAGCTTGCGGCCGAGATGAACACGCGCCACGACACGCTTTCGGAGCTGCTGGTCGCGGCTGCGCCCGCCACCGACACGCTCTCGGCCAATGCGTCGCATATCGCGGACCTGGCCGACCAGGTGGGCGCGGTGACCAAGCAGCTCTCCAAGTTCCCGTCGATCGGCGGCACCGACACCAGTGGCCGCAGCGTGATCGCCGACTTCAACACCTTGTCGGCCTCGTTCAACGACATCGCTGTCAGCCCCGACACCAGCCTTGCCGCACTGAATCGATTGATGCCTCCGATCGTGAAGATCATGGCCGGATCGGCATTCGCCGCTCGGGTGTCGATCGACAAGATCGCGCTCGGCTCCATTCCCGACATCGGGTACAAGGGCGATCCGGGGCTCCATGGGCCGAAGCGTTATGACTGGGCCAAACTCGTGGGTTCGTTCAAGTACACGCTGTGGCGCCTGCAGGAGCGCGTCGTGGGCAAGGGACCCGATGCCCCGGCAATTCCGATGCGCCCCAGCCCGACCGAGCCGGGAGTCATCGAGCCGGTGCCGGGTGCCGTGCCCGTACCTCAGGAGCCGCCGCGATGATCAACACAGTGGCGAACACGGTCGTGGATGCCGTGAAGATGGGGCATCGCAACCGTTTCTGGCTGTCCGGGCTGGCTCTCTTGGCCACTTTGCTGGTGGCGTGCGCCTATCTGCTGGTAGGGGCGCTGCGCGCCAGGGCCTTTGCGTCCACCTACGAGGTATCGATCGAGCTGCCCGAGTCCGGCGGGTTGATCCCCGACCAGGATGTGGCCTTGCGCGGCATGCGGATCGGCCGTGTCGACTCGGTCACGCCGTCACCTCGTGGGCCGGTCGCTCAGATTCATATCGAATCCGGGGTGAAGATTCCGGTGGGGACTCCGGTGCGAGTGTCCGGCCTGTCTCCGGCGGGTGAGCAGTATGTCGACTTCGCGCCCGTGACGACCGCCGGCCCGTACTTGGGCAACGGCAGCGTGATCGCGCGCGGCCAGGCCACGGTGCCGGTATCACTGTCGCGATTGCTCGCCGATGCCGATGGTGCACTCGCGCAGGCGGATACGAAGAAGCTGGAGATCATCAAGAAGGAGCTTCATCTCTCGCGTGAGGCGCCACGCAAGATGACCGACATCATCGACGGAGGCGTGTTCCTGCTGTCGACGTTGGACTCCGTGCTCCCGGAGACGGTGAGTGTTCTCAAGAACAGTCGCGTCACGTTGTCTTCGTTCGCGGATATGAACAAGGGCCTTGTCACCACCACGCAGGGACTGAACCGGTCTCTGAACGGCGTGGCACGGATGGACGGCGGTTTCCGCACGTTGATCGACAGGGTCCCCGGACCGCTGGCCACTACCGATGCGGTGATCGCCGACAACTCGGACAATATGGCGCAACTCCTGGGGAACCTCACCACGGTGGCGCAGTTGTCTTACGTCCGTGTGCCGGCGCTCAACGCCCTGTTTCCCTCCTACCGGGGATCGGTGATCGAGGCGGTGGGCAACACCTTCTACGACCATGGTGTGTGGGCTGTTGCCGACATCTACCCCCGCTATACCTGTGACTACGGGTATCCGCGGACCGCGGTGTCGGCCGCCGATTACCCGGAGCCATTCCTGTACGCGGGCTATTGCCGCGATGACGATCCCGCGGTGCTGGTACGCGGTGCCAAGAATGCCCCTCGGCCGGCCGACGACGACACTGCCAGCCCGCCCATGGGGGCGGATCTCGGCAAGGTTGCCGATCCAACTCCGAAGGGACGCTTCACGATTCCCACGCCTTATGGTGGGCCCACGCTTCCGATCGATCCGCCGAAGTAGTCGCCTAACTGAAGCCCAGCCAGCTGGGCAGTGCGCGACCCACCCCGCCCGCGGCATCGCACAAGGTGTAGGCGGAGTCGCAATTGCCTTTGGGGGAACCGTATCCGGCCCACATGCCGCCGGCGTCACGGCGCAGCACGATGGCCGAGGAGCCGCCGCCGTCGAGGGCGATGGCCTTGTCGACGCCCAGCCCGCGGTAGAGGTCCTGGAGATTGTCGGGTGTGTAGCTGCCGCCCTGGAAGACCATCAGTTCGTCGGTGGAGGACTTGTAGCCGAGGGCGGTGCGGGCGGCGGCCGGGCCGGGGTCGTTGAGCTGTTCGGTAAATCCCGGCAGCAAGAGCTTTAGTCCGCTCACCGCCACAAACTGAACTCCCTTGTCCATCAACCCTTCTAGTGGCGCGGTGGCGTACCCGTAGTCCTGAGGGCCCACCGACGCGATGACCTCCGGTGCCGCCCCTTGGCTGAAGACCATGGTGGCCAACGCCGTCCAGACTTCGTCCCCGCCGGAGAGTGCCTGCTTTCCGGCGTAGACCCGGGTGCCGGTGACCTGCTTGTTGTAGTTGGCGCTGCCGTTGGCGGTGTCGACGTAGGCACCCAACGGCGAGGTACATCCGGTGCTCTTCCAGTTGCCACCCTTTTGACCGCGTACGTCGAAGAAGTTGGCGTTGATGATGAAGGTGGGCTTGCCCATGGTCACCCAGGCGGCCATTGGTTTGTAGGTCTCGGAGGCCTGCCACAGCCCCTCGGCAGTACGCGCGCGCGGATCGCGCTCGCACCGGGACTGATAGCCGGAATGGGTGTCCACCAAGAGATTTGCGCGTAGCCGTGACGATGCGCTCTTGATGACCATGAGGTGGCCGCCGTTGTCCAGCGTGTACTCGTTGCCTTCGGCGTTGCGGAATGGAGCCGGGTTGCCACCCCCGAAGTTGTAGACCAGGAAGGTGCCCTTGGTGTTGGCGATGGCGGACAGCACCGCGTCTCGGGCGGCCTCGGCTCGGGCGGGAGTCGCAGGGATGGGCAGTGCCGCTACCAGCATCAGACCGAAGGCGGTGGTAACCAGGCGACGTCCGGAAGCCGGACGCCGAAGTCGGGAAAAGCGTGAAATGCCCACGGCGGTCCCTCCTGTGACGATCTTGAATAGTCAACGATAATCACAGCAGCAACTCAGTCAACTTTGGTAACAAGTGGGGATCGATCGCACATCGGCAGCGTCGCGAATTATGGGCGGCCGGCGCTATCCGCCTAGTCGCGTGTGCATTTCCCACACGAGGATCTCCGCGTCGGTCGTCGCGGTGACCCGGAGCGCACCGGTATCGGTGAGCCGCACGGCATCTCCCTCGGAGAGCTCTCCGAGCGCCTCGACGGTCACGGCCCCACGGGCGACGAAGAGATGCACGAATAGTGCCGCGGGAAGTTCGACGCCGTCCCCGGCGGCGATGCGTGCGGCATGCAGCGCTGCGTTTTTCTGGGCGATGGTGATCGCCGTCTGATCCCGGTGCCGCGACATTCCGGATGCCACGGTCACCAGCCCGCCGTGGAGCAGCTCGTTGTCGATCTCCAGCTGCTGATAGCCGGGATCGATCCCCGAATCATCGGGGGTCACCCACATCTGGATGAAGCGCACCGGATCTGAGTGCCGCTCGCCGGAAAGCCGCCATGAGTCGTTCTTCTCCGAGTGCAGGATGCCGGTGCCAGCCGACATCCGTTGCGCCAGACCGGGATAGATCACCCCGGCATTGCCCTCGGAGTCCTGGTGCACCAGGGAACCCTGGAGCACCCAGGTGACGATCTCCATATCGCGGTGCGGATGCGTCTCGAATCCGGCTCCCGGCAGCACGATGTCGTCGTTGTTGACCAACAGCAGTCCGTGATGGGTGTTGTGGGGGTCGTAGTGCTCGCCGAAAGAAAACGAGTGCCGGGAATCCAGCCACGAGATCTTGGTCGCGAGCCGATCACTCGCGCGCCGGATGTCGATAGCCATGTATCGACAGTAACGCCACGCAGTGAATCCCGGGGAATCGTCTGCGTGGCGTTACTTTCGGCGAAAGGTTCGGCTTACCAGTCGGCTTCGGTGTACTTGATGACGCCGCGGATGTTCTTGCCGTCGAGCATGTCCTGATAGCCGTCGTTGATCTGTTCCAGGCTGTAGGTGGTGGTGATCATCTCGTCGATCTTGAGCAGGCCTTGCTTGTACAGGCCGACCAGGCGAGGGGTCTCGGTGTGGGTGGTACCTCCGCCGAAGATGTTGCCCTTCAAGGTCTTCTGCAACATCGTGAAGAGGAACAGGTTGAACTTGACATCCACGTCGACCATGGCGCCCATGCCGGTCACCACGCAGGTTCCGGTCTTGGCGGTCAGCAACATGGCCTCTTCGATCATCTCACCGCGCATCTCGCCGACGGTGATGATGGTCTTCTGCGCCATGATGCCCCAGGTCAGGTCCATGATGGGCAGGAGGGCCTCGGCCATCGTCGGGAACGCGTGAGTGGCGCCGAACTTGAGGGCCTGCTCGCGCTTCCACGGCACGGGGTCGATCGCGATGACGCGCCGGGCGCCGGAGACCACCGCACCTTGCAGAGCGCTCATGCCGATACCGCCGATACCGACGATGATCACGTCCTCGCCGGGCTTGACCTCGGCGATGTTGGTGGACGAGCCGAACCCGGTGGGCACGGCGCAGCCGAGCAGCGCGGCGGACTCAAAGGGCACGTCGTCGTCGATCTTGACGACGGAGTCCTCGTGGACCACCGCGTAGGGGGAGAAGGTGCCGAGCAGGTTCATCGCGGAGACGGGTGTGTCTCCCGCGTGGATGCGGTTGGTGCCATCGGAAATGGCCTTGCCGCCCAGTAGGATTGCGCCACGGTCGCACAGCGACCGGTAGCCGCGCATACACGGCGGGCACTTACCGCAGGCGGGGATGAACGCGAAGATGACGTGGTCACCCTCCTGGACGGAGGTGACGCCCTTGCCGACCTTGGTGACGACGCCCGCACCCTCGTGACCGGGCAGCACCGGCAGCTCCATCGGGGTGGCGCCGGTCAGCACGTGGTAGTCGGAGTGGCACATGCCCGCGGCGTGCAGCTGAACCTGGACTTCACCCTCGGCCGGATCACCGAAGGTGATCTCTTCGACGACGATCGGCTTGTTGAGCTCGCGAATCAGCGCGCCTTTTGTCTTCATTGACTGGCTAGTCCTTCCAGATACACGTGAAACAGATCACTCTCGTGCACGAGGATAGCGGCTCGAAGCAAAAAGTGAAACGCGTTCTAAAAGTGCGTGGTCAGGAGGCCAACAGTGCCTCTGACGACGATCTATGCACAGTTATAAGGTCTTGTCGATGGGCACCTCCCCGGCTAGGACACCCCGGCGTCTCGAGTCTCCCAGTACTTCTCACGCAGCACGCGCTTGAGGATCTTTCCCGCGCCGGACAGCGGGAGTTCGTCGACGAACTCGAAACTGCGCGGCACCTTGTAGTTGGCGATGTGCTCGCGGCAGTGCTCCTTCAGGTCGTCGTCGCAGCACTCGGATTGCGCCTGCTTGACGATGACGGCGTGCACGCGTTCACCCCACCGCTCGTCGGGGACTCCGATCACCGCGCAGGCCGCCACCGCAGGGTGTTTGGCCAGTGCGTTCTCCACCTCGGCGGAGTAGACGTTCTCGCCGCCGGTTACCACCATGTCCTTGATGCGATCAACGATGTAGACGTATCCGCGAGCATCCATCCGCCCGGCATCGCCGGTGTGCATCCACCCGTTCCTGACGGCGGCGGCCGACTCGCCGGCCAGCTCCCAATAGCCGAGCATGACGTTGTCGCCCTTGACGATCACCTCGCCGATCTCGCCCCGTGGCACCTCGTTGTCCTCCGGGTCGACGATCAGGACCTCACAATGTGGGGCCGCCCGCCCCGCCGAACGCAGCAGCGCCGGGTCGTCGTGATCGTCGGGAAGCAGCAGCGTCGCCACGGGAGACACCTCGGTCATGCCGTAGGCCTGGGTGAATCGGGCATTGGGGAACACACGCTTGGCGCGCTGCAATACTGCCTCGGAGATGACCGACGCGCCGTAGGTGATGCCGCGAATCCCGCTGAGATCCAGCTGGGCAGCGCTCGGATGATCGACCAGCATTTGAATCATGGTGGGCACCAACAACATGTCTTGCACATCGTGTTCGACGATGGCGTCCAGCACTCCTTGTGGTGTGAACGACGGCAGGATCACGTGCGTGACGTTCGACAGATTGCCCGCAAGCACCGACGTGAAGTCGGCCATGTGGAACATGGGTGCCGAGTGCAGCAGTCGGCCACCGCGCGTCAGAAAGTTCCCGGTGGACAGCGACCCCATCGCGGAGGCCAGCACGTTGTTGTGGGACAGCATGACACCCTTGGGATTTCCGGTGGTGCCGCCGGTGTAGAAGACACCGAGCAGACTGTCGCCGCCGGTTCGGGTGTCCTGCGCCGGCTCGTGTGCGGCGAGCAAGTCCTCGTACCCGATCATGTCCTCGGGTGTCAGGCCGTCACCGCAGTAGATGACGGTGTCCAGGCATGCGCACGCCGCACGCAGGGGTGCGGGAGCGGCCTTGAACGTGTCGTCGACGAGCAGCACGCGAGTGCCGGACTCGCGCAAGGAGTAGCCGATCTCGGCAAGGCTCCAGCGAATGTTCACCGCGTTCAACACGGCACCCAACCAGGGGACCGCAGTCAGATATTCGACGTAGCGATCGGAGTTCAGGGACAGCATGCCCACCCGGTCGCCCGGCTGAACCCCGAGGGCGCGCAGCGCGGCGGCCAACCGGGCCACGCGGTCGGCGAATTGCTCGACACTGTGTTCGCGCCCTTGATGGATCGTGATGGGACGGTTCGGGTCCTGCTGTAGGGCACGGTGCAGCCACTGGGTGAATTGCATACGTCGATCCTGCCGTTTTCGGAACTGTCGGGGTGCGGATTTCGTCGAGCTAACAGGCAATCTCCAGTGTCCCGGTACGATGTACCCAGGGGCAACGGGTGGCAAGGGGGGAATTGTGTCTGAGAGTCTGCTGATGGTGGCGGGTATTGCTCTCTTCGTGCTGGTCTTTGCGGGGGTGTGGTTTCTCTCATCCCGGATGCGCAAGAAGAGAATCGCCACCTTGACCGCTTGGGCCCAGGCGCACGGTTGGACGTACACCGCCGATGATCAGAGCCTGCTGGCGTTGTCCCATGACGAGCCCTTCGGACAGGGGCATAGTCGCACCACCCGGGACGCTTTCAACGGAACCATCGACGGGCACGAGTTCGTGTCCTTTGAGTACTTCTACAAGGTGACCACCGGTTCAGGTGACGATCGAACCACCGAGACCTATTACTACATGGTGACCTGCATCGTCACGCCGCCGTCGCCGTATCGGCTGGAGATCAAGCCCGAGGGTGTGCTCGCGGGACTTGCTCGTGCCGTGGGGTTTACGGACCTGGAGTTCGAATCCGACGAGTTCAACAAGCGGTTCAACGTCAAGGCGCATCCGGAGCGGTTTGCCTACGACGTGCTCAACCCGCGGACCATGGAACGGATGTTGGCCGACCAAAGGTATTCGCAGCCCTTGCGATTCGAGAACGGGAGACTGCTGACCTGGCGTCGCGGCAAGCTCGACGAGCAGCGGATCGCCAGTGAGGTGCAATACCTGATCGATACCGTCGAACCGATCCCGGCGTATGCGTGGGAACAACACTAGGAGAAGGAAATGACCCCACTTCTGATCGTGATCATCGTCGCGGTGTTCTTCGCGTTGATAATCGGACTCTGGCTCCTGACCACGTACAACGGGTTCGTCAGAATCCGCAATCTGGTCCAGGAGGCGTGGAAGCAGATCGACGTCGAACTGCAGCGCCGTCATGACCTCATTCCCAATCTGATCGAAACAGCCAGTGCGGCAGCGCAGTTCGAACGGGACACGTTGCAGCAGGTGACCGCCGCGCGCAACCTTGCTCGCGACGCGGCCGCCACGCATCGCGGCGTCGCGGCGCAAGCTCAGGCCGAGCAGCAGCTTTCCGGAGCGTTGGGGCGGTTCTTCGCCATCGCCGAGAGCTACCCACAGCTGCGGTCGATTCAGAACTTCGTGGCGCTGCAGGGTGAGCTCGCCAATACCGAAGACCGCATCGCGGCCGGCCGTCGCTTCTACAACGGGAACGTACGCGCCCTCAACACCAAGGTGCAGACGGTGCCGTCGAACATCGTCGCGAAGTGGTTCGGATTCACCGATGCCGAATACTTCGAGTTGGACGACCCGGCGGCGCGTCAGGTGCCGAACATCCGCGGAGCCTTCGATCGTCTGAACCCGCCGCCGCATCAGTAGATGAGCACGCTGCTGGGCCTGCTCGACGTTCTCCGTGGCGTTGCGGAGTACTCATGGGAGCAGCGATGAGCTGGGGAGACATTGGCGCCTACGCCGGTGCCGCATTCGCCGTCGTATGGCCGCTGTTGGGGCTGGGCCTGCTCGTTCACAGGCTCTTGCGCAGGAAGAACTTGGCCAGTTCTCCTCTGGCCGCGCATGCGGCAGGCCAGGGTTGGCTCTTCGTCCCCGACGACGACAGTGTGCTGCGCCAGGTCGGGTATACGAACACCGTCATTGCCGTACCGTTCCCCGGTGCCTGCAACGTGGTGCGCGGCCAGCACGAGGGCGAGCCCTTCATTGCGTTCGAGGCGTATTCCAAGGCCGAACGGTTCGCCGCGGAGGGGGAGAACGAGGTCAAGAGGACGGCGGTGGTGGCTCTTGCGATGCCCGCACCGCTGCCATGGTTACAGATCTGCCCCGAGAACATGCTGACCAGAGCCCTCAGCGATATCACCTTCGAATCGGAAGACTTCAACCGTCGTTTTCGGGTTGTGGCACAGGATGTTCGATTGGCCTACGACGTGCTGAACCCCCAGAACATGGAGCGCATGCTGAGGGATCCGCGGTATGCCGAACTGCCGCTACGGTTCGACGGAGCGTGGCTATGGACGTGGCAGTTCGAGGATCTGGGACCGGATCTGATCGCGGATCGGCTCCGATTCCTGTCGGACACTTTGGCCGCCGTGCCTGCCTTCGTGTGGGGACACCGATGAGTTTTCCGACGCGGGATTGTCGATACAGATGAACGGTGGAAATACCGCCGTCCCGTCCCGAGGAGACCTGATGTCCCGCATGCTGTTCGTCAACCTTCCCATCGCCAATGCCGCGGCAAGCCGCAAGTTCTTCGATCATCTGGGCTTCTCGTTCAACGACCAGTTCTGCGACGAGAACACCATCTGTATGGCGATCAACGATCAAGCTTGGGTGATGATGCTGGAGGAGGACAGATTCCGCGGCTTTATCGCCGACGACATCACCGACACGTCGAAGAATCGCGAAGTGCTGCTGTGTGTTTCGGCGGACAGTCGCGAAGGTGTCGACGAGCTGACCGATGCCGCGCTGGCTGCGGGCGGGGTGGATTGGATGCCCGCCCAGGAACTCGGCTTCATGTACGGGCGGTCATTCCGTGACCTGGACGGCCACGTGTGGGAGGTCAGCTGGATGGATCCGGCACACCTGCAGTAGCTACGCACTATCGGTGATGCCTTACGTAGAGTCTCTGTGTGGAGTCAGACCGACTCGCTCTACGTAAGGTTCACATGACACACAGGATTTTCGGGATCCCCGCTGCCGTTGCCGTGCTCGTAGTCGGCGGTGGCGTGGCCGCTGCTCCGGCATACGCGACCGACACGTTCACGCCCGGATCGCCCAACGGCATCGACAGTTACTTCCCGCAGGACGGCAACGGCGGCTACCGCGTCACTCAATATGACCTGACGCTGCGCCTGGACCCGGAGACCACCGACGTGAACGGCACGATGGTGATCCGCGCCGCTGCCACGCAGAATCTATCGAGCTTCAATCTGGACTTCTCGGATCTGGGGACCGTGACGGCGTCGGTGGACGGCCGACCGGCCGCCGCCGCGTTCAGCGGTGAGCACGAAATGACCGTCACCCCGGAGAAGGGCATTCGCAGCGGGACGTCCTTCACCACGACCGTCACCTATGCGTTCAACGAACAACAGGAGGCGCAGGATCGCGGTCTGGGTGCACTGCCCGGCTGGGTTCGCAGCACCAGCGGTGGCTATGCCAAGGGCGGGGAGCCCGACGGGGCAGAGAACTGGTACCCGTCGAACAACACCCCGGTGAACAAGGCGCCGTTCAAGCTCACCGCGACGGTGCCGTCCTCGTGGACCGCCGTGGGCGGCGGTCGTGAAGGCAAGTCCACCGAGTCGGGTGGCTGGACCACCACCATCTGGAACGAGCCGAATCCCGTTGCCATGTACCTGGTTCCGTTTGCAGTGGACCACTTCTCGGTGTTCCGCTCGACGCTACCCAGCGGTACTCCGGTGCTGAGCGCGTTTGCGCCCGACTCCGGATCGGGTGATTCCGAGGCGCGCCTGCCGGAGATACTCGCGTTCCTGGAATCCAAGCTGGGCAAGTACCCCCATGTCGCCGCGGGCGGCATCTTCGCCGACCCGATCCGCGAGGACATCGCGTTCAGCGCCCTGGAAACACAGACGCGCCCGTACTACACGTTCAGCCGCGATACCGAGGAGCCGGGCCGTCTCTCGACGGTCGTGCACGAGAACACCCACGAGTGGTACGGCGATCTGGTCTCCGTCGAACAGTGGCGCGATATCTGCCTCAACGAGTGCTTTGCTTCCTATCTGCCGTGGATGTGGGCGGAAGAGAAGGAGGGCAAGTCGATCGATCAGCGCTACCGCGACACCGTGGAGAAGATCTGGGACGAAGACAAGGTGTGGGGGAACCTGCTCTACGACATGTGCCCGGGCGGAGCGGAATGCGATGCGGACGAGGTGTTCAACCCGCTGGGCGTGTACGGCAAGGGGCCGCTGGCGCTGCACGCGCTGCGCCGTACCATCGGGGACAAGGCGTTCCTGGAAATCCTGCGATCATGGCCCGCCGCACACAAATGGGGTAACGCGACCTGGCCGCAGTTCGAGGCGTACGTGCAGAGGGTCACCGGTAAGGATCTGTCCGGTTTCTTCACCGCCTGGTTCCACAGCGTGACCCGGCCCGCAGACCAGTACCTGTTCCCGGGGAGCCTCGCTCAGCGCTAATCGGCCAATTCTGAAGGAAGACCGAACTTCTCGAACAGTGAGATGTCGAAGAAACACACCACGTGTGCCACGCCCGTGGCGGTGACATCCAGCACGTGCATCTGGAACGGGCGGTGCACCCCGTCGCCCTCGCGCATGTAGAGGCCGATGGCGGGCTGCCCGTTGGCGGATGTCTCCAGCAGGCGCATATCGCCGGCATGCTCGGCGGGGCATTGTTCCTTGATGAGCGCGGCGATGTTCGGCCCGCCCTGGTACCACCCGATGAACGGCGGCATCTCCCAAATTGCCTCGGTGGTAAACATTTTCGCGATGGCGTCGACGTCGTAGCGTTCGAATGCGCTGATGTACTGGCGCAATTGCTCGCGCAGCATCGGGTCCTCGGGCTCCAGCAGCGTTTCCTCTTGCGGCGACACCTCCTGCAGCTGCGCACGCGCCCGCTGCAACAGGCTGTTCACCGCGGCGGTGGTGGAGCCGATCGCCTCGGCAACCTCCTGCGCCTTCCACTGCAGCACCTCACGCAGCACCAACACGGCACGCTGCTTGGCGGGTAGATGTTGCAACGCCGCGATGAACGCCAAGCGCACCGACTCGCGTGCGCCCACGATGCTGGCGGGGTCGGTGGCGTCGTCGGGTAGCGGTTCCAGCCAGGGGATCTCGGTCCGCTCATCCAACTCGTCGAGGGGGTCGGAGCTGGGGGCTCCGAGGCCGGTCGGTAGCGGCCGTCGCTGCTTGCCCTCTAGCGCCGTCAGGCAGGTGTTGGTGGCGATCCGGTACAGCCAGGTGCGTACCGACGACTTGCCCTCGAAGCGCTCGTACGCCTTCCATCCGCGCAGGTAGGTCTCCTGCACCAGGTCCTCGGCATCGTGGATGGACCCCGTCATCCGATAGCAGTGAGCCAGAATCTCACGCCGATATTGTTCGGTGTGAATGAGAAATTCGTCATCGATGGCTTGTGCCGTCACGGCCGCGAGAATAGTCCTGACCGGTGACATATGTCAGCGGTTGACGTGCACGGGCAGCTCGTCATCCCAGGGCTGGCGGTTGACCATATCGGCCACGCGCACGTAGCCGGTTTCGAACTCGCCGGTGGCGGCGTCGACAAGCCGGTACTGCTGGGTCTGCCGATGGATGGGTTGGGCGTCCAGCAGCACGATGCGCACCTCGCCCGGTTCGAACCGGCAGCGTTCCTGCATCGCGGCGATCAACTGCTCACTGTGCATGTGCCCGTCACCGAAGTTCCAGCCGATGGCGGTGCTGCAGATGCGTTCACCGTCGGTGATGACGTACGCACTCTCGTCCTGGCCGGCCATGGCCCGGTGCGCGAGGGTGAACATGGCGCGCCCGTGGGTGTTCATGGCCCGGAAGGCGTAGCCGATGTACATATAGACCTGCGCTGCGTCTTTACTGCCGTAGTAGCGCTCCATCTGTGCCTGCGGCATGCTCGCGATGGCGACGATGCCCTTGTCGATCTTCTCGTTGGCCGACGGTTTGATGCACCACAGCGTGGTGTCCCAGTTGCCCGCGTAGTAGCGCATGCCGGGCAGGAAGGAGATCTTGCGTGGCACCAGGTTTCCGGTCGCCACGACACCCGCGCTGAGGGCGAACAACAGCAGCACGGGAACCGGGTGCTCGATATCGCCCGGTCCGACATGCGCGTGCGCGACGAACAGCGACAGCACCCCGAAGATCATGAAGACGTTCCATTCCAGCGGCACGCCCATCGGGATTGCGGTGAGGATGCCCAGGTGGAAGCACACCATGACGATGGCCGCGACGGTGGTGACCCAGCCGCCGTGGCTGAAGAACAGCGCGATGGGCACCAGCATCTCGACGGCGGTGCTCACGTGCGCGACGAGACGGGACAGACGTCCGGGCCGCAGATCGTCCGGGAAGTTCTCGAAGAACGCGCGCTTGAGTCGCCTGGCACGGATGAGGGGATTGTTGGACATCATCGTCGAGATGACAAAAGGGAAGTGGCGGTTGAGCTTTGACGTCGCCGCTCCGATCCAGATGACCATGAAGATGAGCTTGGCGGCCACGATCATGTCGGCCCCGGTGAACAGGAAGGTCACCGTCAGGGCGCCGTAGACCTCGCCACGGGCCGCCAGGAAGATCACCTTGTCACGTAGGCCGGCGATGGCCAGCAGGCCGAGGATCGTCGCGATCTGCCAGGTGGGCAGCAGCCCGGTGGCGGCGGGCCTGGACAACAGGGCGAACAGGAGCATGCCCAGGAACGCCGCGTAGAGCGCGATATCGACGGGGGTGCGCGCGGAGCCTTTGGTGAGTGGGATGCGGGGCCACGGTGGTAGCCGAATCGTCTTGGGCCGCAACCAGTACAAGATCGAGCCCAACGGCGGGAAGAACCGGTTGTTGAGCGGGCCGAATCCGCAGCCGAGGCCGACGACCTCGAACAGCATGGTGTAGAGCACCACCTTCTGGAAGACGATGGGCAGGGAAAAATCAGCCCATCGGTCGATTCCTTCGGTCGTCACCATGGCGAACAACCAGCCGCCCAGGATGTAGAGACCGATTTTCAGCACATAGAACAGGTGCAAGGCCACCGGGGTCCCGAAGCCCACCTCTGCCCAATGGCGTGCCATCGGTCGGATCTTCTCGGCGCGGGTGCCCTTGCTCCATTCGGCGATATCGACGACGGGCAGCGTGGGCTTGAGGAATCCCATGCGCACACACTAGAACGTGTTCTAGTTGATGATGGCCGGTTCGGCGGTTCCGTAGAGTTTCCGGGGTGAGTGGATCTAGCGATGAGCGTCAGCGCAGAGCATCGAGCCGGGTGCAACGCGCCTTCGACGGCGCCGACAACGTGCGGATCGTCTACGACACCTGGACGCCGCAGGGCACACCACGCGCGGTGGTGGTGCTCTCGCACGGATTCGGTGAACACGCCCGCCGGTACGACCATGTGGCCCAGCGATTCAATGACGCCGGATACCTGGTGTACGCCCTGGATCACCGCGGCCACGGACGGTCGGGAGGCAAGCGCGTCTACCTGCGGGACATCTCGGAGTACACCGATGACTTCGGCACGCTGGTGGACATCGCGGCGCGCGAGCATCCCGACCTGAAGCGCATTGTGCTGGGCCACAGCATGGGCGGCGGGATCGTGTTCGCCTACGGTGTGGACCACCAGGATCGCTACGACCTGATGGTGCTGTCCGGCCCGGCGATCGCCGCGCAGGTGGGGCTGCCGTACGTGCTGACGTTGGTGGCTCCGGTGGTGGGGCGGCTGGCGCCCGGGCTGCCGGTACAGAAGCTCGATGTCAACGCGATCTCGCATGATCCGGCGATCATCGCCGCGTACAACGCCGACCCGCTGGTGCATCACGGCCGGGTGCCTGCGGGCATCGGCCGGGCGCTGCTGGGTGTGGGCAAGACGATGCGGCAGCGGGCGGCCGGGCTGAACCGTCCGGTGCTGACGATGCACGGCAGCGACGATCGCCTGACGGCCCCCGAAGGAAGCGTGTGGCTGTCCGAATCGGCGCCCGATGCCACGCTGAAGATCTGGGAAGGCCTCTACCACGAGATCTTCAACGAGTTCGAGAAGGAACTCGTGCTCGACGAGGTTGTGGGCTGGATCGACGCTCGCCTCTGACGCTTCCTGACGCCGACACGCCGCGTGGCGGTGGATTCGTATCGCACGTGTTCGCCGGAAGACGGCGTGTCGGCGAGGCGAGGGGCGAGCCTGCTAGCGGCGCATGGCCGAGAGGTCGCGGAATTCGTGGGTGTGCGCACCGGATTGCCAGTCGATCCAGTGTTCCCAGCGCCGCATCTTGCCCCGCTGCCAACGGCGGTCCACCGCCGGAACGGCATGGCGAGCAAGTTCTATCGCGGCCACGAACGGCGCCCGGGCGACGAGCGCCGCGGTGCCGAGCCAGCCGTTGGGAATCCGGTAGAGCTTGCGGTTCCACGGCAGCATGAACAGTCGCGTGAAACCTGCCTGTAGTTGCAGATGGAACAGTCCCCGGAGCCGATTGGCGGGTGACGAGCCGGGATTAGGTGTAAACGACGGGACGAACGACTCCACGAGCTCACGTGAGGCCTTCCCGCCGTCATAGGCGCGGGTGGCGTCGAAGTGGTACAGGATCCGCACCGCGTCGGCGACCGTCTCGGGGTAGATGTCATCGCACCGCACCCCGAGCAGGTAGCCCAGGTATCGGCAAAAATGCAGGGCCGCAACCATTTCCGATCGGGTGGTGAGATATCCGACCGCCCACAGTCCGAGTCCGGGCGCCACGCTGCCGGCGATGAGTGTCAACAGCATCTCCGACTGGCTGATGGGCTCGCCCCATTGCTCGCGGCGCCACTCCGGGTGTTTGCGGACCCCGCGGCGTACCGAGACGTGCATGACGCGGATCTTCATGGTGATCTGCCGGGCCACCGAATACCGGTCCAGGGCGGCGCCGGGCCGCGCGCACTCGAGCCACCACCGGCTGGTCTCGAGGTGGCGGTGCATCGCGCCTTGGCCCGCGTAACCACCCGCGAGTGAGAGCGGGGTTGCCAGCCAGCCTTCGGTATAGGTGTCCATGGTGCCCGCGTTGGCGATGGAGCCCATGTCGTAGCCCCATCGTCTCCACACGGCAGCTCCGGACTCGATGAGTTGAGGGTCGGCCCAGGGCGGCAGCGTGTCGAACTCGGCGAACAATGCCCGCATCGATTCCGGGGCGTCGACGGTGTCGATTCCCTCGCTGAGGGCGCGATCGAGTAGTTCCCGGCCGCGCTCCGGGCCGATGTCGCCGTAGTAGACCTCTTCGACGAATTTCTCGGCGACCGGATCGGTTATCCACAGGCCGGCCCCGTACTGCCGGATCACCTCGTCGGAGGGGCTCAGATCGAAGCCGACCCAGCGGCGCAGGGCGTTTCGCACGCCGGTGTGCACCGGTGCCGGGTTTTCCAGATTCTCGGCGTACGCCGCAGGTAGCGCAGCATTCTCTAGCACGGTCACGCGGCCTCCACCGTTCTGCGCATGTCTCATACCGGGCTATCGAAACACAGCGTGACCTAATTGACAACTAGTGTTGTCAGAAGCGTAGGCGAGGCTTGGCCCGGCGGCATGTCCCAGTCCTCGCCTAATCTGGCCTTCGTGACAGAGGACAAGCAGCTCTCGCGGATCGCCGCCCTGCTCCGTCAGGCTGAGGGCACCGACAACGCCCACGAAGCAGAGGCTTTCATGGCGGCGGCGCAGCGGTTGGCCACCGCTACCTCCATCGACCTCGCGGTGGCTCGGGCACACTCGGCTAAACGAGATGCCCAGGCGCGGCCCACCCAGCGCACGATCACCATCGGCGAGGCGGGTACGCGGGGGCTGCGGACCTACGTCAACTTGTTCGCCTTGATCGCCGGCGCCAACGACGTCACCTGCGACGTCGCCTCCAACTCGACCTATGTGTACGCCTACGGTTTCGCGGAGGATATCGACGCGGTCCACGCGCTCTACGCCAGCCTGGTGGTCCAGATGGTCAGGGCGTCGGACGCCTACATCAGCTCCGGGGCGCACCGTCCCACTCCGACCATCACGGCCCGCCTCAACTTCCAGCTGGCGTTCGGCACGCGGGTGGGGCAGCGGCTGACCGATGCCCGTCAAGAGGCACGTGCCGAGGCCGTCAAGACCGAGAAGCGCGGCACGGGAACCGAACTGGTGCTACGTGACAAGGAAATCGAGCTACGCGACTTCTACAAGGGCACCTCGACAGCGCGCGGGCGATGGCGCGCGGTGAGCGCGCAGGCGGGTTACTCCTCGCATGCCCGGCGTGCGGGTGATCGCGCGGGCCGGCGGGCCAGGCTCGGCGCCAGTCCTGAACTAGCGGGCGCGCGAACAGCATTGGATAGAAACTGAGCGATCAGCCGCGCCCCCGTGATGCTCAGCGCGCCAAGGTGTACGCGGCCGAGGAGTTTGTGCGGACCATCTTCGAACGGGCCGCCAGTCACAGCCAACGCGATATCGACTTCTTCGGCGCCAGGCTGACGCTCCCTCCTGAGGCCCGCTTCGCTTCGGTCGAATCGGTGCAGCGCTATGTCGACGAGGTGCTGGCCCTCGTCGACAACAGATGGCCGGCCGGACCCGTCACGGTGCGTGCCCGGCGCGGCGCGACGGCGGCGCATTACGAGTGCGACGGAGACCGGGCCACCATCGCCGTTCCCGATGACCGTAACGGGAGTGCCTGGGCCATGCGCGAACTGGTGATCCTGCACGAGCTGGCGCATCACTTATGCCCGCAGGACGGCCCGGCGCACGGGCACGAGTTCGTCACCCTCTATCCGGAGTTGGCGGGGCTGGCGATGGGTCCTGAGGTGGAATTCGTGCTGCGCACCGTGTATGCGCGCGAGGGGGCGCGCTAGCGCACCACGGCGATGGCCAATCCGTCCCAGCCTTTGACGCCGACGGTCTGCAGCGCGGTGGCATCGAGTCGCGGATTGGACCCCAGCAGCTCCAACGCGTCCCGGGTACCGTCGGCATTCGGCCCTTCTTGGGAGATCCAACGAATCACGTTGTCCACCACGATGACCGATCCCGGCGTGCTCAGTCGCAGTGCCCAGCCCAGATAGTTGGGATTGTTGGCCTTGTCGGCGTCGATGAAGACCAGATCGAACGGCCCCTGAACCGACGGAAGATTGTCCAGGGCGCTCCCCACCAGGATCTCGACCTGTTCGGCCAGCCCGGCGCGCTCCAAACTCGCCTGAGCGACGGCCGCGTGCTTGGGTTCGTACTCGAGCGTCACGACGGTGCCGTCGGGTCCGACCGCCTTGGCGAGCCATGCGGTGCTATACCCGCCCAGTGTGCCTATCTCCAGCACACGCCGAGCCTTGGCGATGGTGGCCAGCAGGTACAGGAATTTGCCCTGTGTCGCCGATACCGCGATATCCGGTAGGCCACCGTCGTCCTGTGCCTGTCGAATATGGTCCAGTTCGGAGGCGTCGGGTGCGACGGTGCGCTCCAGATAGTCGTCGATGTCGGCCCACACAGATTGGGAGAGAGTCACTTCCGTGAGGGTACGCCTGATTCCTGAGTATTGGCCTTGTTGGTTCGTCAGCCCCGCAGCGCGGAGATGAAGATCCGGGGAACCTTCCGCAGACTGGGCTTACTGGCGAAATCGACCAGTAGTTCGCCCGTGCCCGCGGCGGTGGCGTTGCTCACGAACCACGGCGGCTTCGGGGACAGTGCCCACTCTCGGTGCACGATGGACCGCGGGAACGGACGGAAGGGGCCGCGCACCACGGTGCGTTCGGGCTTCTCGACGAGGAAGCCGTTATGCACCACGCCGATTCCGCTCTGCACGTCGTTGAGGACGTGACCGGGGAACGCGCCCCAGGTGGCAGCGGGGGTCAGGTAGCCCACGCCGGTCCAGGCGTTGATGGCCACCGTGCCGTACCGCAGATCCTCGATGAAGGTGTCGAAAGTCGGTCCGAGCGCCTTGATGGTGTCCGGATGCGCCAGGACGTTCACGCCGAGGGTTCCGACGAATTCGTCGTTGGCGACCCTGGCCGCCTCCTGGATGAACTGCGATCCGGAGGAATCGAGTTCGATGACTCCCAGTACCGGTCCGAAGTACTCGGTGCGCAGCAGCGCCGTCCGATCGTCGGGATCGACCACGAGCACGCGTGCACCGTTTTGTCCGAGGCGCTCGGCACCAGGGTAGGACTTTTGCGCGCCGGCCACCCGGTCATCGGAGCCGGGGTAGTAGGCGGGTCGCGGAGGTGCCTCGTCGACGGCCTTACGCAGTGCGGTCAGGAACTCCTCGCGTTGCGGCCAGGCCTTCGAGAGCACCACGACCTGCGAGGCGATGCAGTTGTAGCCGTTGTTGTGCAACCGCTGGGTGGCGATGTGCCGGGTCTGGAACTCGATATCCGAGGAGCTCCACTCGCCGGGCACCACGATGGTGGGTGAGACGCCGCCGAGCTCGCTGGTGATGGCCTTGTCCAGAACCGGCTGATTACCGGCCTTGCGTTGCGCGCCCTCCTCGCCGGTGCCGAACACGATCGCGTCGTGGGTGACCGAGCTGCCGGTCATGTGAACGTGGTCGACGAGCCGGTGGTGCACCAGATAGGTGCCGACATCGGCCCCACCGGTGAGGATCCGCACCGCGCCGATCGCGATGAAAGGCTGCAGCACCTTGGTGAACACCGGCAGCAGCGGATCGGTGATGGGGTTCAGCTTGAGCGCGACCACGCGGTTGTTGGCGAACAGTTCGTAGAGGGTGTCCAGCGGCGCGATCGACGTGATGTTGCCGGCACCGAGCACCGCGCCGACCCCATTGGTCTTGCTGGGGTCGCGCTGCGCCAGGCCCGCCGTGCGTAGCGCCTCGGCCTGATCCACCCCGGGCTGCAACCACAACTCGGCACTGAAACCCGACAGCAGCAGGCTGTCGAAGATGTTGAGCGGCAAGACCGAAACCGTCGTGCGGCCGCCGGGGGTGACACCGAACTTGGCGTCACGCAGCGGGCTGTGCCCGGCCTGCAGCTGCTCCAAGCTGGCAGACAGGGCGGCGATGGCGCCCGCCACCGCGTACGGGCCCGAGATCCATTCCTCGCCGACCAGCGGAGATTCCGGGTCGAGCTTCTTGATCTGGAACGCGGCGGCCTGCACCCACTGCTGCGCGTTGTCGATCACGGCTTGCCGAGTCTCGGCCAGTAGCTGCAGACGTTGAGTCAAAGAGGTCTTGGCCCAGGCTTTTTCGCCTTCGGTCAGGTCCTGCAGTGCCTGGTCTACCGGGGATTCGATCTGTACGTCGGTCATGAATGTCAGCTCGCGCTCTTGTCGAAGTCGGGTGCCGATGTGTTCGGTGGGTCACATGGTACGTGACGTACCACACCATTGCTAGAGTGAGCTTCGTGCAGCCCGATGTCGAAGAATGCGCCGCCGGCCGGTGGAGTGGCCAGCGCGAACGTCGGCGCGCGGAATTCGTGGACGCCGCACTTGCGGCCATCGCCGAGCACGGCCCGCAGACCTCGACCGAACAGATCGCCGTCTATGTCGGGGTCACCCGGACCAAGCTCTACCGTCATTTCACCGACGCGTCGGATCTGCAGCGCGCCGTGGCACAGCGGGCCGGCGAGATGCTCATCGGCGACCTTGCGCCGTTGTGGGAGCCGCATGGGTCGATGGCCCAGATCATCGAGGCGGGGGTTGGTGCGCACGCACGTTTCCTCGTCGAGCACCGGAACCTCTATCGATATCTGGCGCATTGCTCTATGGCCGAGGACTCCAATGCGCCGGACGCGATCACCGACATCAAGTTGTCGGTCGGTACGCACCTCGGGCAGGTTTTCGCCGTGTATCTGGGCGCCTTCGGGATCGCGGTAGAAAGTGACATCCTGGCGATGGGCATCGTGGGCATGATCGAAACCGCGACCAGCCACTGGCTGGATAACCCGGGGGGCACGTCGCAAGAACGGTTGATCGCCGATCAGGTCCGGTGGATATGGCTGCTGCTCGACGACACGCTGCGTGCAGGGGGTGTCTACATAGCTCCCGACGAGCCGTTGCCGGAACCCGGGGAGATCGCCCGGATGGCAGACAGTTACCGGGATCCACACCGGGTGGTCTAGCCCGGCGGGGCAGCACCGCGGTGTCGGTGTGTTCGGGCACGATATGCGTATGCTCCCCGGTGACAGCGCAGCGCTGCGAAAGGCGCGCGGCGCTTACTTCACCCCGGCCCCGGTTGCCCAATTTCTTGTTGACTGGGCGGTGCGTGACCCCGAGGACGCTGTGTTGGAGCCGTCCTGTGGCGAGGCCGTCTTCCTGCACGAGGTCGGGCGGCGGGGGAACCATGTTGGCCGTTTGGTGGGCGTGGAATTGCATCCCGGCTCGGCCGCTGAATCCCAGCGAAGCCTGCGGGCCAACGGTGTAGACGCTGCCGTGCATCCCGGTGATTTCTTCCTGCACTCCGAGTTCGGGACGTATGACGCCGTGGTCGGTAACCCGCCCTATGTGCGCTACCAGGATTTCGTCGGCGAGTCTCGTTCCCGAGCGCGACGCGCTGCTCTTCGCGCGGGGGTGTCGTTGACCAACCTCGCATCATCTTGGGCCGCGTTTACCGTGCATTCGGCGTTGCACCTCAAGGCGGGCGGGCGGTTGGCGTTGGTGCTGCCGGCCGAACTGCTGACGGTCAACTATGCGGCGCAGGTACGGCAGTTCCTGCTGGAGCGGTTTCGGTCGGTAGGGCTGGTGCTCTTCCAGGAGCGCGTGTTTCCGGATGTCCAGGAGGAGGTCGTTCTCCTACTGGCAGAAGGGTTTTCACCTGACGGTGACATCGGCACCGACCATATGACGCTATGGCAGGTGCGCGACATTCTCGGGCTCGCGCAACTGACCGCCTCGCGGCGTTGGACCCCACCGAGCAAGGGGGGCAAATGGTCTGCCGGATTGATGTCCGAAATCGGCTTGGGGGCCTTCAATTCCGCCGTTGTAGGCGGTGACTTCACCTGCCTGGAAGCCTGGGGCGACACGACCTTGGGCATGGTCACAGGCAATAACCGATTCTTCACCCTGCCACCGGCCAAGGTGAAGGATCTCGGCCTGGCCCCCTCGGATGTGTTGGCCTTGTCTCCACCGGGTTCGCGACATCTACGGGCATTGACGCTCACCAAGAACGCGTTCGATCTGCTTGGCGCAGAGGGCCGCGCGAGCTATCTGTTTCGACCCGCGGACACTCCGTCGCGCGCGGCGTGGCGCTATATCCATTCCGGGGAGGACCTTGATGTGCACCTGGCCTACAAATGCCGAGTGCGTACCCCGTGGTGGCGCGTGCCGTATCTGCGCCCCGCGGACTTGTTCTTGACCTACATGAACGCGGACACGCCGCGCCTTGCCTCCAATCATGTTGGTGTACATCATCTCAACTCGGTCCACGGTGTCTATCTGCGCAACGAGGTGCGTAAGGACGGCATGGCCCTGCTGCCGATTGCGGCGTTGAACTCGGTGACACTCGTCGGAGCCGAGACGGTAGGACGGTCGTACGGTGGCGGCATGCTCAAGATCGAGCCCCGAGAGGCCGACGCGCTGCCCGTGCCTTCCCCGGCGCTTGTCCGCCGCGTCGCGGCCGATCTGCGCAGTCTGCGGCCCACGGTGGCAGCGCGACTACGTGCGGGCCAGCTCCTGGATGCTGTCGCGATGGTGGACGAGGTGCTGTTGATCGGCGCAATGAAGATGAAGAAGAAGCACCTGGGTGCCTTGCGCCAGGATCATGCCGATCTCACGGCGCGGCGGTTCGCGCGGGGCAGGTCGACCGGTGGCCAGTAAGCCCAACGCCAAGGCCGCGGCCTGGCCGCTGTTCGACGCCATCGTCGCGGGGGCGGCGCTCAAGGACGTCAACCCGTGGGCGTCGAAGCGCTTCCACCCGGATTACCAGACGCTCAGAACTCTGCTGGCGGTGCCGCTCTATCTCGGCGCGGAGACCCAATCCGGTGTTCCCGCGCTGGCACTCGACGTATGGGTTGCCTACGAGCTACGGCGAGCGGGGCTGGATCCGGATGCGGTGTGGCCGCGCGCCGAAGCGCCGCGTGTCGTCGAACGAGATGTCCTGAAGTTCCTCAACGCCGTCCCGGTGACCATGGGCAAGCACGCGCTCCTTGAGCGGCTGCGGGCAGGCAAGGGCACCGGAGGTGTGGGAACGGCGTCGGCGGTCATTGCGGGCAAGAACTACCTCAAGCAGGTCGACGTCGTCATGTCGTCCTGGCTGACCGGGCCCGAACTTCTCATCTCGACCAAACGCATGGATTCCTCGTTCGGTAAGAACGCCGCCAATCGGGTGGAAGAGTCCTATGGCGACGCCAAGAATCTCGCGTTGCGTCACCCGCTGGCCGCACGCGGCTTCGTCTACGGCCTGCGCTCCACGGCCCACACGGATGAACCGCGCACATTCAGGTGGATCGTTGACCTGCTTATCAAGCTGGGACGTGAAGAAGACGCCTACAACGCCTGCGCCCTCGTCGTTCCGGAATGGGAAGGTAGTGCGCCCGGTGGCGGCGAGGAGAAACCGGACGACGTCGTCATCGAACCCGATGAGGTCGAGATCGAAGACATCGACCAGGAAGCCTCGGCCGATACGGCCGCGGATCTGGCCGCGCTGCCCGCGGTGACGCTGCGCCATGAGCTGGTACCCGAGGAACTGGAGCCTGGACGTTTCTTCGGGATGATGCTCAATATCGTGCTGGATAACTCGAGCGTCACCCAGCACGAACGGGCCCGGGACCTACGCGACGAGGGTAGATAAGCCCTAGCCGCAGACCGCGCCGACGGCCGCCGACTGGACCAGCTTGGTGTACTTGGCCAAAACCCCGGTCTTGTACCGCGGCGGCAGCGGTTCGAATCCCTCACGGCGCTTGGCGATTTCCGCCTCGTCGACCAGGAGATCGAGCTTTCCGTTGCCGACATCGAGCCGGATGCGGTCGCCGTCCTCGACGAATGCGATGGGACCGCCGTCCACGGCCTCGGGTGCGATGTGACCCACGCACAGTCCGGTGGTGCCGCCGGAGAAGCGGCCGTCGGTCATCAACAGCACGTCCTTACCGAGGCCCGCACCCTTGATGGCGCCGGTGATGGCCAGCATCTCGCGCATGCCGGGGCCACCCTTGGGGCCCTCGTAACGGATGACGACGACGTCGCCGTGCGTGATGGTGCCGTCTTCCAGCGCATCGAGTGCTGCCCGTTCCCGCTCGAAAACCCTGGCGGTGCCTTCGAAGACATCGGACTCAAAGCCTGCCGACTTGACGACCGCGCCCTCGGGCGCCAGCGAGCCGTGCAGGATGGTGATGCCGCCGGTGGGGTGGATCGGGTTGTTCATGGCGCGCAGCACCTTGCCGTCCGGGTCCGGCGGTGCGATGTGAGCGAGGTTCTCGGCCATGGTCTTGCCGGTGACCGTGAGGCACTCGCCGTGCAGCAGGCCGGCGTCCAGTAGCGCACGCATCACCACCGGGACGCCACCGATTTCGTCGACGTCCTTCATCACGTGGCGGCCAAAGGGTTTCACATCGGCGAGGTGCGGCACCTTGTTGCCGATGCGAGTGAAGTCGGCCAGCGACAGTTCGACCTCAGCCTCTTTGGCGATGGCCAGCAGGTGCAGCACCGCGTTGGTGGACCCGCCGAACGCCATCACCACGGCGATGGCGTTCTCGAAGGCCTCCTTGGTGAGGATGTCGCGCGCGGTGATCCCGCGGCGCAGCATTTCGACGACGGCCTCGCCGGACTTGCGTGCGTAGTCCTCGCGGCGCTTGTCGATGGCGACCGGCGAGGCGCTGCCCGGCAACGACATTCCGAGGGCCTCGGCGGCGCTGGCCATGGTGTTGGCGGTGTACATGCCGCCGCAGGCGCCCTCACCCGGACAGATGGCGCGCTCGATGATGTCGACATCCTCACGCGACATTAGGCCGCGCGCACAGGCACCGACGGCCTCGAAGGCGTCGATGATGGTGACTTCCTTCTCCGTGCCGTCGGTCAGCTTGGCCTTGCCGGGCATGATCGAGCCGTTGTAGAGGAACACCGAGGCGAGGTCCAAACGTGCTGCGGCCATGAGCATTCCGGGAATGGACTTGTCGCACCCGGCCAGTAGCACGGAACCGTCAAGGCGCTCGGCCTGCATGACGGTCTCGACGCTGTCGGCAATGACCTCGCGCGACACCAGCGAGAAGTGCATGCCTTCGTGGCCCATGGAGATGCCGTCGGAGACGGAGATGGTGCCGAATTCCAGCGGATAACCGCCGCCCTCGTGCACGCCGTCCTTGACCGACTGCGCGAGTCGCTGCAGCGACATGTTGCACGGGGTGATCTCGTTCCACGACGAACCGACACCGATCTGCGGCTTGACCCAGTCGTCGTCGCCCATGCCTACCGCGCGCAGCATCCCGCGGGCGGCGGTCTTCTCCAGGCCGTCGGTGACGTCGCGGCTACGGGGCTTGATATCGGGCTGCGATGAGCCGCTTGCGCGAAGAGAATCAGGCTTGTGCGGGGCTGACATGGGGTTAAGTATCCCTCGGCGGTGCAACCGGGATTCCACAGGCGTCGACACGGCCTCTCGTGGCAAAACGTGCGCTACGAAACCGCCGCGAAACGGCGTGTCGGCAGCAATGATGGCCGGTATGCCATTGATGCCGGTCAGCGACTCGATGTTCCTCATCGGGGAGACGCGGGAACACCCCTTCCACGTCGGCGGATTGCAGCTGTTCAAGCCGCCTGTCGACGCCGGTCCGGACTACGCCGAGGTGTTCTACGAACAGCTGATGTCGACCACCGAGGTGTCCTCGGACTTCCGCAAACGGCCTGGCCAGCCGCTGGCGGTGATGGGCAACCTCACCTGGATCATCGACGACGAGATCGACTGGGAGTACCACGTGCGCCGCTCGGCGCTGCCCCGTCCGGCTCGGGTCCGTGAGCTGCTGACCGTCACCTCCCGGTGGCACAGCTCCCCGCTGGACCGGCACCGGCCACTGTGGGAAATGCATGTGGTGGAGGGCCTTTCGGACGGGCGCCTGGCCGTCTACACCAAGATGCACCACGCGGTGATCGATGGCGTCGGCGCCTTGCGGATGATGATGCGCTCGCTCTCGGACGATCCCGATGCGCGCGACTGCCAGGCCGTGTGGGCCCCGGCCAAGCGGCGCGCCAAGAGCAGCATCGTGAGCACGACCAACACCTCGGCGCTGGACCTGGTCAAGGGCGCGGCTGGCGCGGTGCGCCAGGTCGTGTCGATTCCCCCCGGTCTGCTCAAGTACGGGCGTCATGCGCTGTCGGACCCTCAGCTGGTCAGGCCGCTGTCCGCGCCGCACACCATGCTGAACGTGTCGATCGGAGGGGCGCGGCGATTCGCGGCGCAGACCTGGGCGATGGGTCGGATCAAGGAGGCCGGGAAGGCGCTGGGCGGAACGGTCAACGACGTGGTGCTGGCGATGTGCGCGGGTGCGTTGCGCACCTACCTGGAGGAGCAGAACGCGCTGCCGGACAAGCCGCTCGTCGCCATGTGTCCGGTGTCGATCAGGGCAGACGGCGACCAGAACGCGGGGAACTCGATCACCGCGCTACTGGCCAACCTGGCAACCGACAAGCCCGATCCCCTGGAGCGGTTCAGCGCGATTCGCGACTCGGTGCAGGCCGCCAAGTCGGTGCTCTCGGAGATGACGCCGCTGCAGCGGATGCTCGTCGGCGCGCTCAACGGCGCACCCGTACTCAGCGGAGCCGTCCCGGGTTTGGTGGATCGGGCTGCTCCTGCATTCAACGTGATCATTTCCAACGTGCCGGGGCCGCGCACCGACATGTTCTGGAACGGCTTCGAGATGGACGGGTGCTACCCCGCATCCATCCCGATCGACGGAGTGGCGTTGAATATCACCTGCACGAGCAGTGGCTCGTCCATGCACTTCGGGCTGACCGGATGCCGCACCAGCGTTCCGCATTTGCAGCGCATCCTCATGCATCTGGAGGAGGCGCTGACGGAGCTGGAAGAGTCCGTCGGCTAGAGCACTCGTACCCGCGAGGGGTATACCCACCGGTATCTCGTACCCTACGGGGGTATCTGAGCTACGATGGGGGCATGCGAAACCGAACTCGGACTCTCATTCTCGCCGGCGCTGCCGCTGCGGTGCTGGTTCTCTCCGCGTGTAGCTCGGGCGACAAGGGTGATGAGTCGAAGTCAGAGCATTCGGGCCATGCCGGCATGTCCGGGATGACGACGACGCTGGATACCAATGCCGCGGCACCGGTGTCCGACCACAACGATGCCGATGTGACATTTGCTCAGCAGATGATCATGCATCACCAGCAGGCCGTCGAAATGTCCGCGCTGACCGAGGGTCGCACCGCCAACCCCGCGGTGCTCGAACTTGCGAAGAACATCGAGACGGCGCAACAGCCGGAGATCGACACCTTCACCGGGTGGCTCAAGGCCTGGGGTCAGCCGCTGATGCCGGAGGGGCATGATCCGGCGGGTCATATGCCTGGCATGGTGGACACGCCGGTACTGGACCGGATGAAGACCCTCAACGGCGAGGTCTTCGACCAGCTGTGGCTGCAGTCGATGATCGCCCATCACCAGGGTGCCGTCGCCATGTCGAATGCGGAACTCTCCGGGGGCCAGTACCCTGCGGCAAAGCAGTTGGCGCAACAGATCATCGATAATCAGCAGCCTGAGATCGACACGATGCAGGGCCTTCTCAAGGGATAAATGGATATGAGCACCAAGACTTCGACTGGACACGGTTACTCGCTGAAGAAGGATGACTACGCCAAGCGGCTCCTGCGTATCGAGGGGCAGGTGCGTGGCATCGCGAAGATGATCGACGAGGACAAGTACTGCATCGACGTGCTGACCCAGATCAGTGCCGCTCAGAGTGCGTTGCGTTCGGTGGCTCTGGGTCTGCTCGATGAGCACCTCGGTCATTGCGTCTCCAACGCCGTGGCCTCCGGCGGTGCGGATGCGGACGAGAAGCTGGCAGAGGCCTCGGCGGCCATCGCCCGGTTGGTGCGCAGCTAGTCCAGCGCGGCAACAACCATCTGTCGCAGCACAGCCCTCGTCTGCGCAGGCGCCGAGCGGCCCGCGCTATAGGGCGTGGAGTTCATCAGGCCGAAGGCCGCGTGTGCCTTGATGCGCGCATCCGATTCGTCGAGACTCCCGTCGATGCGGCACAGCACCTGGACCCAGACCTCGACGTAACGGCGCTGGAATTGGCGTACCTGACGACGGGCGTTCTCCGGTAGCGAGTCCAGGTCGCGGTCCTGCACCCGGATCAGATCGCTCTCGGTGAGCGCGAAGTCGAGATGAAAGTCGATGAGGCCGTCTAGCGCCGCCGACGCCGTGCTTGCCGCCTCGGCGACGGCCATCCCGCCGTCCAATAGCCGACGGCTGATATCGGTCAGCAGATCCACCAGCAGCGCTTCCTTGTTGGGGAAGTGCCGATAGATCGCGGGACCACTGATTCCCACCGCCGAGCCCAGATCCTCCAGCCGTACCCGGGCATATCCGCGCATGGCGAGGAGGCGGGCGGCGGCCTGCAACAGCTGGTCACGCCGGTCGGCCTTGGCGCGTTCGCGTTTGTTCGGGGTTTCCGACTCGGGTATCAGGTTGGTCATCACACCTCCGCCATGGCCCGCTATAGACAAAACAGTTAATCGAGATTAGCCTAAACATAGTTAATCGTCATTAACTGAAATTCAAACTTCGGAGCTGGGTATGACTCTGGTGGGTGAGCAGAACAGGGCGGAGCACGCCCGGCTGGTCGCCGAGCTGCGGCAGCGGCTGGCGCATGCGGCACTCGGCGGCACGGAGCAGTCCAGGCGGCGACACGTCGACCGGGGCAAACTGCTGCCGCGTGACCGCGTCGACGCACTGCTGGACCCGGGTAGCCCGTTCCTCGAGTTGTCGCCACTGGCGGCCAACGGCATGTACGACGACGATGCTCCCGGCGCGAGCATGATCGCCGGCATCGGCCGCGTCTCGGGGCGGGAATGCGTGATCGCCGCCAACGACGCCACCGTCAAGGGCGGCACCTACTACCCGATGACGGTCAAGAAGCACCTGCGTGCTCAGGAAGTCGCGCTACAGAACCGGCTGCCCTGCATCTACCTGGTGGATTCCGGCGGCGCGTTCCTGCCGAAGCAGGACGAGGTGTTCCCGGACCGCGAGCACTTCGGCCGGATCTTCTACAACCAGGCCACCATGAGCGCCAAGGGAATTCCGCAGGTCGCCGCAGTGCTGGGCAGCTGTACCGCGGGCGGTGCGTACGTGCCGGCGATGAGCGACGAGGCCGTGATCGTACGCAAGCAGGGCACGATCTTCCTGGGCGGTCCGCCGTTGGTGAAGGCCGCCACCGGCGAGGTGGTGACCGCCGAGGAGCTCGGTGGTGGCGATCTACACTCCCGCACGTCGGGCGTGACCGACCACCTTGCCGCTGACGACAAGGATGCCTTGCGGATCGTGCGGCGGATCGTGTCCACCCTGGCGCCCAGGGTCGAGCCACCGTGGCCCGTTGTCGAAACCATTGCCCCGGAACGTGATCCGCGGACGTTGTACGACGTGGTGCCTACCGATCCACGCATTCCTTACGACGTGCACGACGTGATAGTTCGGCTCGTGGACGGCGGCACGTTCACCGAGTTCAAAGCGGAATACGGCAAGTCGGTGGTGACCGGAACCGCACGGCTGCACGGGCACCCGGTGGGCATCATCGCGAACAACGGCGTGCTGTTCGCGGAAAGTGCCATGAAGTCAGCACATTTCATCGAGTTGTGCGATCAGCGGCGCATTCCGCTGCTCTTCTTGCAGAACATCTCCGGATTCATGGTGGGCCGTGATTACGAGGCCGCGGGCATCGCCAAACACGGGGCCAAGATGGTCACCGCGGTGGCCTGCGCGCGTGTGCCCAAGTTGACCGTGGTCATCGGCGGTTCCTATGGGGCCGGCAACTACTCGATGTGCGGGCGGGCGTACTCGCCGCGATTCCTCTGGATGTGGCCCAATGCCCGCATCTCGGTGATGGGTGGTGAGCAGGCCGCATCGGTACTGGCCACGGTGCGCGCGGACCAGAGCGCGGCGTCGGGCAAGGAGTTCACCGCGGCAGAGCAGGAGGATTTCAAGGCGCCGATACGCGAACAGTATGAACGGCAAGGCAATCCGTACTATTCGACGGCGCGCCTCTGGGACGACGGGGTCATCGACCCCGCGGACACCCGCACGGTGCTCGGGTTGGCGTTGGGTATCTGCGCCAATGCGCCGCTCGAACCGGTTTCCTACGGCGTCTTCAGGATGTGACCAGGTGACAGTGCACAACGTCTTAATCGCCAACCGCGGGGAGATCGCGGTCCGTATCGCATCAACACTGCGGGCCATGGGAATTGGTTCCATCGCGGTGTACACCGACGGCGACACCGATCACCTCGGGGCCTGCGACACCGCGGTGCGCCTCGGATCGGACTCGTCGGGTTATCTCGACATCGATGCGATTGTCAGTGCGGCCAAACAGACCGGCGCCGACGCCATTCACCCCGGGTACGGATTCGTGTCGGAGAATGCCGACTTCGTGCGGGCCTGCCAGGCTGCGGGGATCACCTTCATCGGGCCGCCTGCCGAGGCCATGGACGCGATGGGCGACAAGATCAGGGCCAAGGACACCGTGGCGGCCGCCGGCGAGCCGGTGGTGCCGGGCAGCGTGGGCGCACTTGCGGATACCGAGCTGGTGGCTGTGGCCGAGCGGATCGGAACGCCGTTGATCATCAAGCCGTCCGCGGGCGGCGGCGGCAAGGGCATGCGGGTGGTGCATGACCTGAGTGATGTCCGCGAGGCGCTGGCCGCGGCGCGACGCGAGGCCACCGCGATCTTCGGCGACGACACCTTGTTGGTCGAGCGTTACCTCGCCCGCCCCCGGCACATCGAGGTTCAGGTGTTCGGCGATACCCACGGCAACATCGTGCACCTGGGCGAGCGCGAGTGCAGCCTGCAGCGGCGTCATCAGAAGGTGATCGAGGAGGCGCCATCGCCCTTGCTCACCCCGGAACTGCGGGCCGCGATGGGGCAGACCGCGTGTCAGATCGCGCGCAGCGTCGGATATTTCGGCGCCGGAACCGTGGAATTCATCCTCGACGGCGATGCGCCCGAGTCGTACTACTTCATGGAGATGAATACTCGCCTCCAGGTGGAACATCCGGTCACCGAGATGGTGACCGGTATCGACCTGGTGCAGTGGCAGATCCTGGTGGCGGCGGGCGAGCGCCTTCCGCTGACACAGGAACAGATCTCGCTGTCCGGACACGCGATCGAGGCACGGGTGTACGCCGAGGACCCTGCGCGTGAATTCCTCCCCACTGGTGGAACCGTTGCATTGGCGCACTTTTCGGACAGCGCGCGTACGGATACCGCACTGACCACGGGATCGGTGGTGGGCTCCCGGTTCGACCCGATGCTGGCCAAGGTCATCGTGCATGCCGCCGACCGCGATACCGCGCTCGCCGATGCCGACCGGGCACTGGCCGAGACCCGGATACTCGGGGTGGGCACCAACATCGACTTCTTGCGCGCGTTGGTAACGAATCCTGTTGTGATATCGGGTGATATCGATACCACGTTGCTGGACAAGATCGCCTCCGAGTACCACCCGCCGGTCACGCCGCCGTGGGTGTGGGTCGCCGCGTCGGTCCTTCTCGACGGTGAATCCGTAGGCGGAACACTATGGGACGGCAAGTCGGGTTGGCGGGTCGGCGAACATGCACCGCGCTCGTATCGGCTTCGCATCGGGGAGTCGACGGAGCTTGTGCGTCTCTGGGGTGACCCGGTCGCCGAGGTCGGTATCGGAGACGGTGAACCGGTTCGGGGCAAGGTGCATTGTGCGACAGGGCACGTGAGTGTCGAGTTCGCCGGCCAACTGCACCGCGCGGATGCTGCGCGGACCGATGCCGCGGCCTGGATTGCCACCGAGGACGGAACCTGGCACGCCGACATCGCACCCGAACCTCGATTGCGGCATCTTGACGGCGAAGACGAAGACGGAGAGATTCGGAGCTCCATGCCGGGGGTCGTCCGGGTGGTGTCGATGAGCACCGGCACCGTCGTCGAGCGCGAGGATCCGGTGTTGGTTGTCGAGGCGATGAAGATGGAGCACACCCTGCGTGCGCCGATCGCCGGAACCGTCACCGTCTCAGTGGCGGTCGGCGACCAGGTGGCCGTTGATCAGCTGCTGGCGACCATCCACCCAACCACCAACCCCGAGGAGGGGAGCTCATGACGTTTAGCACCGCCGAACTGCCCGACGAGTACGACTCGCTGCGTAAAACCGTTGAGGAGTTCGCCAATTCAGTGGTGGCGCCGGTCGCCGCGCACCATGACGCGACCAAGACCTTTCCGTACGCGGTGGTGTCACAGATGGGTGACATGGGGCTATTCGGTCTACCGTTCCCCGAGGAATACGGCGGCATGGGTGGTGACTACTTCGCCCTCTGTCTGACGTTGGAGGAACTGGCCCGAGTGGACCAGAGCGTGGCCATCACGCTCGAGGCGGCCGTCTCGCTGGGGGCGATGCCGATCTATCGGTTTGGAAACGAGGAGCAGAAGCAGCGCTGGCTTCCTCAGTTGGCATCCGGAAGTTCTTTGGCCGCCTTCGGTTTGACCGAACCCGGTGGCGGCACCGACATCCCCGGATCGATCCGCACCAAGGCCGTCGAGGACGGTGGCAGCTGGGTCATCAACGGCTCCAAGGCATTCATCACCAACTCCGGCACCGATATCACCGCGGTGGTAGGCGTGGCGGCGGTGACCGGCCGTGCCGCGGACGGATCGCCGGAGATCTCCGTCATTCACGTGCCTGCGGGCACAACGGGATTCACCGTAGAACCAGGATACGACAAGGTCGGCTGGCACGCCTCGGACACCCATCCGCTGAGCTTCGACGATGTCCGAGTGCCCTACGAGAATCTGCTGGGCGAGCGGGGCCGAGGGTATGCGGGATTCCTGCGCATCCTCGATGAGGGGCGAATTGCCATCGCGGCGTTGGCAACCGGTGCCGCGCAGGGCTGCGTCGACGAGAGCCTGCGATATGCACGCAGCCGCCCTGCTTTCGGCAGCGCGATCATCGACTACCAGTCCGTATCGTTCAAGATCGCCCGGATGCAGGCACGTGCGCACACCGCACGTCTGGCCTACTACCACGCCGCGGCGCTGCTGCTGGCCGGTAAGCCGTTCAAGACCGAGGCCTCGATCGCCAAACTGGTGGCCAGCGAGGCGGCCATGGACAACGCCCGTGACGCCACTCAGATCTTCGGGGGAGCGGGTTTCATGAACGAGTCTGCGGTCGCCCGTCAGTACCGCGACAGCAAGATCCTGGAGATCGGCGAGGGAACGAGTGAGGTGCAGTTGATGCTCATCGCCCGCGCCCTCACCCGGTAACCTGTCGGGAGTACTTAGCTGGGTGGGTGAGTGGGGGGTCCCCCGCAGCCATCCAGCGCACTGCCTCATGTCAGGTACCCCTATGGGGTTATGAATGTGACCTTTTCTAATCAATGGCGATAGGGCCTGGTCAAGCACGGTTTTCTTGAGCTGGTGAAACATCGTGTTGCCTGGTGGCGACGAACCCTATGACACACTGGATGTGTCGTGTCTACAGGAGTGAGCATGCTTGTCTTAACTCGTTGGTTCCGGCGCGCCCTCGTCAGCGGTATCTGTGTCGCAGGACTGCTGGGTGCCGGGGTGGTTCCTGCACTCGCGGATCCGGGTGATCCCCCCGATCCCGGTATTGAAGAGCCGGGCCCCCCGCCGCCCCCGCCTCTGCCGTGGGAGCTGCCGCCCCCGCCGCCGGCACCTGACGTGCCGCCGCCCGGTGAGGTTCCGCCGCCTCCGGCACCCACCACACCGCCGCCCGGGGCGCCCCCTACGGGCGATGTGCCACCGCTGCCGGTTGGATTGCTCAAGAACGAGCCCAACAACGGCGAGGTTGTCGGTGTGGCTCAGCCGGTGACGATCGTCTTCGCCGCTCCGGTGACGGACAAGAAGGCTGCCGAGGCCGCCGTGAAGATCACCACGTCGAAGTCGGTACCGGGGTATTTCTACTGGTACACCGACCAGCAGCTGCGTTGGAAGCCCACGCAGTTCTGGCCCGCGAACACCGATGTGAATGTGAACGCCGGCGGAACCAAGTGGAGCTTCAAGGTCGGTGACGCCTTCGTGTCGACGGTCGACGATGCGACCTACACGATGACCGTGACCCGCAACGGCGTCGTGGAGCGGACCATGCCGATGTCGATGGGTAAGCACGACAAGAAGCACGAGACGAAGAACGGCACGTACTACGTCAGCGAGAAGTTCCAGAAGATGGTGATGGACTCGTCAACCTATGGGGTGCCGACGAACTCGCCGGAGGGCTACAAGCTGGACGTGTTCTGGGCCACCCGGTTGTCCAACTCCGGCATCTTCGTGCACGCGGCGCCGTGGTCGGTCGGCGATCAGGGTAAGCGCGATGTGAGCCACGGCTGCATCAACCTGAGCACCGACAACGCCACCTGGTTCTTCAACCAGTCCCACCCCGGTGACCCGGTCATCGTGAAGAACTCGCCCGGTGGTCCGTACAAGGACTACGACGGCTACGACGACTGGCAGCGCTTCTAGCGCCCGGTATTTCGCGAACAGTCCCCCGCGAGCGGGGGACTGTTCGCGCGACTAACTCCAGATGCGCACGCGCTGATCGGCTTCCAGGAACAGCTCGTCCTCGGTGGTCAGCTCGAAGGCCTCGTAGAACGCATCGATGTTGCGCACCACGCCGTTGCACCGGAACTCCGGCGGCGAGTGCGGATCCACCGACAGGCGCCGGATTGCCTCGGCTTCACGGGCTTTCGTACGCCACACCTGCGCCCACCCGAAGAACACCCGCTGTGCACCGCTGAGCCCATCGATGACGGGCGCGGGCTTACCGCCCAACGAGATTTCGTACGCGAGCAGGGCGATCGAGAGTCCACCCAGATCGCCGATGTTCTCGCCGACGGTGAACGCGCCGTTCACATGCTGGTCGGAGAGCTCGCGGGGCACGAACTCGTCGTACTGCTTGATCAATGCCTTGGTGCGCAAGCCGAACTCGTCGCGGTCGGCGTCGGTCCACCAGTTCACCAGATTGCCATCGCCGTCGTACTTGGAGCCCTGGTCGTCGAACCCGTGGCCGATCTCGTGACCGATGACCGCGCCGATGCCTCCGTAGTTGGCGGCATCGTCGGCGTCCGCGTCGAAGAAGGGCGGCTGCAAAATCGCTGCCGGGAAGACGATTTCATTCATGCCCGGGTTGTAGTACGCGTTCACCGTCTGCGGGGTCATGAACCATTCGTCGCGATCCACCGGTCCGGCCAGCTTGGCCAGGCCGCGGTCGCATTCGGCGGCCGTGGCGCGCCGGACGTTGCCCAGCAGATCGTCGCGACGGATGGAGATCGTCGAATAGTCACGCCAGGTGGCCGGGTAGCCGATCTTCGGGGTGAACTTATCGAGTTTCTGCAAGGCCCGTTCACGGGTCTCTGGCGTCATCCACTCCAGATCGGTGATGCTTGCGCGGTACGCTTCACGGAGATTTCCAACAAGAACCTCCATGCGCGCCTTGGCGTTCGGAGGGAAGTGGCGCGCCACGTAGAGCTGGCCCACGGCCTCACCCAGTAGTGACTCGACCACCGCGACTCCACGCTTCCAGCGATCGCGAATCTGCTCGGTACCCGAGAGCGTGCGTCCGTAGAAATCGAAGTTCTCGGCCACCAGCGGTTCGGTGAGATAGGGCGCGCGGGCGCAGATGAGCCGCCAGCTGGCCCACAGCTTCCAGTCGTTCAGCGGCTGCGAAGCCCAGAGCGCCGCGAAGGCGGTCAGATAGTCGGGCTGGCGTACCACCAGTTCGACGACCTGGCCGGTGGCGGCACCCAGACCGGAAATCCATCCGTTCCAATCGAATCCCGGTGCGGTGTGCTCCAGGTCGGCGAACTTCAACAGGTTGTAGCTCAGCTCGGCGTCGCGCCGCTTCACCACGTCCCAATGTGCCGCGGCGATCTTCGTCTCCAGGTCGAGAATCGTGGTCGCGGTGGCGTCATGTTCGCCCTCGCCTGCGACCAGCGCGAACATGGTGGAGATGTGCGCGCGATAGGCATCCCGGGCGGCCGCATGCTGGTCCTCGCGGTAGTACGACTCGTCAGGCAGCCCGAGACCGGATTGGCTGACATGCAGCAGGTAGCGAGAAGAATTCTTGGCGTCGGTGTCCACATAGCAGCCCACGCCGTTGCCGACCCCCGCGCGCTGTAGGGCACCCATGACCGCGGTCAGCGCGGTGGCGTCGGGCGCCGAGGCGATCCGGTCCAGCTCTTCGCGCAGCGGCGCCAGTCCGACCCTGTCCACGGCGTCGGTGTCCATGAAGCTGGCGAACAGATCGCCGATCTTCTGTGATTCGGTGCCCTCGGCCGCGCCGGACTCGGCGGCTTCGGTGATGATCTCGCGGACCTGCTCTTCGGCACGGTCGAACAGAGTCCGGAACGCGCCATCGACCGCACGGTCGGCCGGAATGGCGTAGTCGGCGAGCCAGCGCCCGTTGACGTGGCCGAACAAGTCATCCTGTGGGCGGATGGATTCGTCACGATGGCTCAGGTCGATACCGGATTTTGGCAGCACGGATTCTGTCGTCACCCGTCCATGGTGGCACGGGTCGCTAGGGTGAGGCCCGTGAGCAAAGACGCCCCGGCGCCCGAGGATGAACCCGTCTTCTCCCGGTACGGCGTGCTCTCGGCCGTTTTCGGCGTGATCGCGGTCGTCGCATTGGTGCTTTCGGTGCTGGTGATTACCGGCCATCACCGCCAGGTTGCCCGTGACCGCTACGACGCTCGTGTCCTCGACACCGCTGTGACCTGGGTAGACGCCCTGGTCAACATGAAGAAGGACAATATCGATGCCAGTGTGCAGACACTGCAGGACGGCACCGCCGGTCAGCTCAGCGATCATCTGGGAGAGATGATCGCCGGCGTCGTGAAGCTCGCGCGCACGGTCGATGCCGATGCGGCGGGGGAGATCGACTCGGTGGCCATCGACAGGCGCGGCGCAAAGATTCCGGGTGAGGATATCGGTCTGCCGTCCGTGGAGCGGATAGACCGCGTGATGGTGGTGGCCACCTCGGTGACCCGCGATGTCAACGCCTCTGCGAAGGTCAATCAATGGCATTTGCGGCTTGCGGTGTCCAAGGTTGGGGATCAGCTGCTGGTCACCGGTTTGGAGCTGCTGTGATGAGCCGGAATATGTTGCGGGTCATCTTCTTTGACCTTTTGGCGCCGCTGGCGTCGGTGCTGGCGATCGTGGAGCTCGGGGTGATCCTGCGCTGGCCGATCTGGTGGGTGGTGGTGTGCACTGCGTCCTGCGTGCTCATCGCCCAGGGTCTTGCGGTGAATGCCTATCTGGCCCGGCGGGATTCGGTCACCGTCGGTACCGACGACGACGGACCGGCGCTGCGTACCGGAATCGTCGCGCTGACCACCGCCTGCGTGCTCGCTGTTGCGGTGGTGGGGTACCGGCATTGGACGGTGCCCGATCGCGACGGGAACGCGGATCGCGCGGCGGTGACCGAGGTCGTCGCGACGGTGGCAGAGGCGGTGGTGAACTTCGCCCCGGGTAGCCCGGATACGTACGTGCGCAAGGCCACCGAGCACATGACCGAGGGGCAGAAGCGGTCCTTCACACGTGATTTCGACAGGGCCACCGCAGAACTGAAAGCCAAGGGCATCTCGCAGCAGGGCGAGATCGTCTCGGTCGGTATCGAGGCCCTGGGCCCCGAAGACGCCGTGGCGGCCACGCTGGTCCGACGCACCAGCGTCGCAGCCAAGGCCCAACCCGAACAATCGGTGTTGGCGCTGCGGCTGGCACTCACCAAGCGTGACGGGCGCTGGCTGGTGGACAACATCGCGCCCATTGACCGCATCGGCGCTCAACCGCAAAGGGCTAGTGCGAACTGATACGCGCGAATTCGATCTCGGTGCAGCGGTCCATGACGACCTGTAGTCCGGCGTCGGTCGCCTTGTTCGCGGCATCGACGTCGACCAGATCGAGTTGGAACCACAGGGTGCGTGCGCCGATGTCGATGGCCTCTTGAGCAACGCCCGGCAGCTCCTCGCGCCGGCGGAAGACATCGACCAGATCGGGCGTCTGCGGCAGTGCATCGAGGCTGGGGTAGACCGGCTCGCCGTCGAGTTCGGAGATGGTCGGGTTCACCAAAAAGATCCGATACGGACTGTGCTGGGCCAGATAACGGTAGACGCCGTGACTCGGGCGGTCCGGGTTGGCCGAAATCCCCACAATGGCAATGCTCTTGGTCTCAAGCAGAATTCGGGCGATTGTCGCGTCATCGGGGGCGCTCCACACCGTGGTTCCTTTCCTGTCCTACGCAGCATGCGGAAAACTCAAGTGACAGGCTCCGGCATGGCACGGTAGACATGGGTACGTGTCTGAGTTGACCCTACGCACCATTCAAGATGAGGACGACTACGAGTCGTACATGACCTCGTCGTACGCCGTGTTCCTGCAGGACCTGCAGAAGGACGAGATCGAAGTCAACCGCAAGCTCATCGAGCTGGACCGGATGATCGGATTCCACAACGGGCGTAAGTGGGTGTCGACCGCTGGTGCCCTCAGCCGACACGTGGTGTTGCCAGGCGGAACAGTCGTGCCGGTGGCCGCTATCACCGCGGTCACGGTGTCGCCGACGCATCGTCGCCAAGGGTTGTTGACGGCCATGATGCGCCACCAGCTGGCGGACATTCGCTCGCGTGGCGAGGCAATCGCCATGCTGTTCGCCTCGGAAGCGTTGATTTACGGACGATTTGGTTACGGGGTCGCGACGGAGGCCGCGGATCTGTCCGGACAGGTGCGAGACCTTGCGTTCCGGTCCGACGTGAATCTCGGTGACGGCACCCTCGACGAGGTGGACGCCGAGACCTTCCTGGCCGCGGCACCCGCCGTCTATGACGAGGCCATCGCCGAGCTGCCCGGTCAGATGTCCCGCACCCCGCAGTGGTGGGCCGCATGGACCCTCGACAATGAGGAGCGGCAGAAGGAGTCCGGCAAGATCCGCTTCGTCCTGCATTACGAAACCGATGGAACGGTGAGCGGATTCGCCATCTACCGTCCGAAGTCTGAGTGGAACGACGCGGGACCCAATAGCGAATTGCATGTGCAAGAGGTGCTGGGTGCCAACTCGCGGGCCTACGCCCGTACCTGGCGCTACCTGCTGGATATGGACCTGGTCCGCAAGATCAAGTACTACGGTGCCTCGGTGCACGAGGAGCTGCGCTACTTGGTGGCCAACCATTCGGCACTGGAATGCGCCCTGGGCGATGCGATTCATGTGCGATTGGTCGACATTGCGCGGGCACTGTCGCAGCGGCGATACGCCGCCGAGGTGGACGTGGTGCTGGAGGTGACCGACGAATTCCTGCCGGAGAACTCCGCGCGTTACCGGCTGCGCGGCGGGCCGGCCGATGCCCTGTGCGAAATCACCACGGAGGACGCCGATATCGCGTTGACCGTCCGTGATCTCGGGTCTGTCTACATGGGCGGGGTGAGCCTGCAGGCGCTGGCCAGAGCCGGCCTGGTCACAGAACTGCGGTCGGGCGCGGTGCAACGGGCCGCCATCGCGTTCGGCTGGCCCGTCGCACCCAGTGCGCCCGACGCCTTCTAACTAGTTGTCGCGGCCGGGACGGCCCATCGGGCCGGGGCCGTTCCATCCGTCGTCATCCCAGCTGCGGTGCCAGCCGCCGTGGTGTCCCCAGCCTCCGCCTCCGCCGTGCGTGTGCCACCAGATGGCGCAGGCGATGCGGAAGGCGATGAACAGGAATAGCAGCACCAGGCCGGTCAGCAGCGCGATCTTGCCGAGCAGCTTGGCGCGGTCGGAGGATTCCTGGGCGCGGTCGTATTGGCCGGTGAGCCAGAACTGGGTGACGTTCAGGGCGTTGGTGAACGCGCTGAAAGCCAACGGCCAGAAAAAGACAACGGAGGCAACGGCCCAGCCGACATTGGTGGGCGGCGGCTTCGGCAGCCCTGCCGGGGTCGTCGGTGCAGGTGGGGGAGTGGACACGGGCGTGGTGACGGCGCCAGTGGGTTCGTCAGATTTCGTCTCGTCGGTCATGGCACCGAGGTTAGGCCGATTTCAGAGGAGCTGCCATAACGATCGGGGGGCTCCCAGGGAACTGACACTGGGTACGCAGGTACCCGGATGTAACCGTGAGGTGTGCTCGGTGGCTATCCGCGGGGGCGGGTACGGCCGAACCGCCGCGCTACCCGCCGCATCCGGACCAGCATCGCCACTGTCGGGCTGTCGGTACCCGACAGGTATGCGGAAAGCTCTGAGCTTGAAATGCCTATGCGCGAGGCAAACTCGGCCTCACGCAGCCCGGAGGCCTCAAACAGCAGGTTGATCTCGTTGGCGGCTTCTCGGCGCTCGGCCTCGGCAAGGTTGTCGCGGGCGCGGGTGAGAACTTCCTGCAGCGCGGTCGAAATGCCGTACAGCTCATCGGCGCTCACTATTTCCTCGACCTGGCGTGCGGTTCGGCCGAACGGATCGCGTTTGAGAGCGTGGACGATTGCCTGCCAATCGGAGAGGTCACCGCTTTGCAGGGCGTCGAAGATCTCCGAGGTGGTCCAGTGGGTTACCGGCTTGTCGGCACGCCCGGGCGGGGTGGACTCGGCGGAATGGGAACCGATGGCGCCGGAACCCGAAGGCTCGTTGGGCACTTCGGGGGAGACGGCTGGCGCGTCGCTCGTGACCGTCACCTCGCATCCTCCAACATCGCCACCGCCACCGATAGGCACTGCCTGCGTACCGTGGGGCAATCCATCGCACCATCGCCGGGCTTCGGATCAGCCAGCCGACGTACCAGTTGGCTGGAAACCCACCTCTGATTGGACTGTACACAGTAATGCTGATCGATCCCGGCGAGGACCTTCGCCGCTGTTCGTGGCTCCATCAGCGAAGCGAGCCGGGCGAACTCGGTGTAATCGCGTTCGGCGTTGCGGCGCATCAACAGTAGCCCTTGCATGCGCAGGGCTTCGGCGTCGGTGGGCACCACACAGTTTTGTCCGGTCGGCAGCTTCACCTGCGTGATCTCCACGGGGGTCAGCCGAGACAGGGGGCCGGGCAGGTGGACCGTGTCGGTGTCCGTTCCGTTTTTGCCGGCCTGCAAGGCTTCCAGGGCCACAGTCAAGTTGTCGCGCCAGCGGTCCGCGATCACCGACTGCGTGTCGGGTGCGGTGATCGTGCCGCCGTCGGCGAGGCGCTTGAGCCGGGCCGCGGATACCGCGATGGCGTGATAGTCGATGCGAGGCTCTTCGAATCCGGATCCCTGCAGGCGCAGTGCGCTTTCGCTGTGCGGCCCCGGAAGCTCGTCGACACAGGGGGTTTCAAAGTCCACGGTCGGGAGCACCCGATCCAGCCAGCCGGGCAGCCACCAGTTGCGCTTGTTGAACATCGCCATCAGCGCCGGTACCAGCACCAGGCGCACCACCGTGGCGTCGACGGCGATGGCCACGGCGCAGGCGACACCAAGCTGCGCCACCAACGGCATTCCGGCGAAGGCGAATCCGATGAACACCGCGATCATGATCAGCGCGGCGCTGGTGATGGTGCGCGCACTGGTGCGAACTCCGTAGGAGACGGCGTCCCCGCAATCGCCGGTGCGCAGGTACCGCTCACGCACCCGGGCGAGCAGGAAGATCTCGTAGTCCATGGTGAGGCCGAAGGTCAGGGCAAGGGCCAGCGGCGGGATGCTGCTGTCGATGTTGGCCTGATGGAAGCCCAGGAATTCCAGCCACCCCCACTGGAAGACGATCACCAGGCTGCCGTAAGCGGCGGCGACCGAGAGCACCGTCATCACCACGCCCTTGAGGGCCAGCACCGGCGAGCGCAGCGTGGCGAGCAGCATCATGAAGGCGAGTACGCAGACAAAGGCGAACACGCCCAGCAGCGAGCGCTCCACCCGGTTGTCGTAGTCGAAGAGCAATGCCGTCGGGCCGCCCACGTTGATATCGGCTCCCGAATTCTTGAGCGCTTCGGGCACATTCGTACGCAACCAGCTGACCGTGTCACGGGCGGCGTTCGCCTCGGGATCCACGGACAACACCGCCGAGATCAGCGCGTCATGCCCGCCGGTCGAGAAGGACGCGTCGGTCACCCGCGCGATGTTGGGGGCCTGCGCGATGGTGTCCTTCGCGGTCTGCAGCGCCTGTGCATGGTCTGTGTTGGCTGCGTTGTCCTTGAAGGTGAGCAGCACCTGTACCGGTCCGAGCGCGCCGGGTCCCATGGCGACGGCCGCGGCGTCGATGCCCCGGCGGATCTCGTGGGACGAATCGAATTGGCGCAGCATGCTGTTGGAGACCTGCATCTGCAGGCTGGGAGCCGCGAGCGCCAGCAGGAACACCGTCGCGCCCAGCGCGGACAGCCATGGTCGGCGCATAACCCCTTGGGTCCATTTGCGCCAGAAGGGAATCGAGTGCTTGCGCAGAGGTGAGACGCGCAGGAACCGCGACTGATTGGCCGCTGCCTTACCGAAGATGGCCAGCAGCGCGGGCATCAGTGTGGTGGAGGTCAGGACGGCGATGGAGACGACGATGATGGCGCCGGAGGCCATCGAGGCCAACGCGGGGGTTCCGATCAGGTAGATGCCGGCGAGGGCGGCGATCACCGTCAGGCCGGAGAACGTGACGGTGAGCCCCGAGGTGGCCATGGCGGAGGCGATGGCTTCTTGCCGGTTCTTCCCCGAATTCAGCTCCTCGCGGTAGCGCATGAGGATGAAAAGCGAATAGTCCACCGCGACGGCAAGGCCGATCATCGTCACCGTCGGCAGTGCGAACACCGAAATAGTGGTGATGTTCGACAGCGCCAGGACGATCGCCACGCTCAATGCCACCGTGCACACACCTAGTAGGAGGGGCAGCGAGGCGGCGGCCAGGGAACCGAACGCGGCGATCAGCACGATGAGGATGACCGGGATGTTCCACTTCTCGGCCTGCTTGATGTCACCGGCGATCTGCTCGGTCATCGCCGCGCCCAGCGCACCCTGGCCGATCACGTACAGCGATACCCGGCCACCGGCGATCTGTCCGGGCTGACCGCCGTGTACTCCTATTTTCTTACGCAGGTCCTTGGCGATATCGGTGGCGCCGGTGTTGTCGAAGCCGATGCGCAGGGTGACGACGAAGGGGCGATCCGGCTGCGGGGTCAGCTGTGGGGGAATGGGCTCCACCGAAACCTGGGGGATCTGCGCCGCCACCTGCTTGAGGTAGTCGACGGCGGCCGTCATATCGGCGACGGTCGCATCGGGCCGCGGTGCGGCGACCAAGGCCAGCGGGGAAGCGCCGTGCTCCCGGAATCCGGTTTCCATCGCGTCGTGCACGGTGAGCGATTGCGAACCCGCGACCTCGAAGCCGCCGCCGGTCAGTTTTTCGCCTCGTCCGGCCACCAGCCCTACCGCGGCGACGATAAGAATCAGCCAGACAGCGACGGTCAGCCATCGATACCTGCGAAGGTAGTCGCTGGTGCGCATCATGACTGACTGCACGATGGTTCCTGTCGTTCGGTGTGACGCACGCAGTCTCGGCGTGGCGTGGTCGTGATGCTACAGCAACGAGACCTACCGCGCCTGGTGTCTATATATATCGCGGCAACCTGCGATGACAGGTTTACTAACAGGCCGCCTTGGCGAAAAACGAGTGGTGGCTGGACGTGCTCTTCGTGCTCCCTGGCAACGTTGCACGGGATCAAAAAAGGATCTTGAAAATCAGAATCTGGCCGACGATAAAGACTCGGTAACTCTCTGGTGACCACGCGCGTCCGTGTTTCGAAATGGCGCCCGATTTCGATACCTTGGCTGTAATCCCCCAACAAGTAGGAGGAATGTCATGTCAGCCACAACCTCGCGGCGCGCGGCCTACGGCTTGCTGAGCGCAGGTGTTCTCGCTGGCGGGCTCGCCATGAGCGCCCTGGCACCGATTGCCGCGGCCGAACCGGTCCCCCCGACCCCCGCTCCGGCTCCGGCGGCTCCCGCCGCGCCGGCACCCGCCCCCAACGCTGCTGCCCCCGCCGCGGCGACGGTGACTCCGGCCACACCCACCCCGGACGGATGCCAAGCCAGCAAGATGACCAAGACCGTCGGCAACGTCGTGCAGAACGCGGCGGGCTATCTGGAGCAGCATCCGGATGTCGACGCGGCCTTCACTGAGATCAAGGCGGCTCCGCAGGATCAGATCGCCACCAAGACTCAGAGCTACCTGGTGTCGCGCCCCGATGTCGCGGCCTCCCTCGGTGGTATCGCGGCGCCGCTGAACGACCTGCGCACCAAGTGCGGTCTGCCGCTGGATCTGGCTCAGGTTGTCAACGGTGGTGGCCTGAACCCCGCGGCGATGGGCGTCAACCCGGCGCTGCTGACTGCGCTGTCGCAGAACCCGGCGGCTCAGCAGGTGGCGCAGAACCCGGCCGCCCAGGCTCTGGTGCAGAACCCGGCGGTGCAGTCCGCCATCCAGAACCAGGCGCCGGCTGCCAACTTCCCGCAGGGCCCCGGACCTGCCCCCGGGCCGGCGCCGGCCGTGGCACCCGCCGCACCGGCCGGACCGGTGGGAACGGGCCCCGCGCCCGGCCCGCGCGTCTAAGGCCTGTTACGCAATTCGAGTGCGAGTCTGGCGCGGATCTCCCTGGAGATATCCGTGCGAGGCTCGCACTCGGCGTTTGGGGGCTAGCGGGTCAGCGCTTCCGGGCCCGCGGCAGGGGCGATGTCGTCGTGACGATTGAGGTACCGCACGGACAGCAGTACCGCGGCATAACCGGCGAGGGGCACCAGCACGGCGGCGAAACCTTCCATGCAGCCAGCTTGCGTGTGCGGTGGGCGCCGATCCAAGCGCGTTGACGAGATCCTGACGGCCGGTCTCAGCTTCTTGACGTGCGGGTGGCGATGGCACGCCATCCGAGCAGGAGCAACGCAGTGACCAACGAGGCCACCACCACGAAACTGAACGCCACGCCCTGATTGCTCAGTCGGCGCAGGATCATTCCGAACGCAACGGTGCCGATCCATACCGGGATTCCGGTGCGGGTCACGGAGGTCGGGTGCGACCAACCCCGGCTCAGCAGCCAGCCGACGCCGGCGCCCGACAAGAATGGCCAGGCGGTCTGCCACACGCCGAGGACGGTGATGCCCTCGGCGTGGCTGCGGCGGCCGATGGTGCAGAAGACGAAGATGCCGACGACATCCAGGAGCAGTGCGAGCACTACGGATGTCGCCGGCTTCTTCGTGAGTGAATTCGGCTGTGCGCTGGGCATTCCCCGACCGTAGCGGGTGCCGCGCGGGCGATTAGTTGGAGGGTGCCTCTGGGTGGCCGGCTTCGATGTTGAAGGTCAGCGTGACCTTCTCGCCGACCAGTCCGGCGCCGCCGTTGACGCCGAAGTCGCCGCGGTTGATCTGAGCGCTGGCTTCGAAGCCAGCGACGGTGCCGCCTTGCGCGCCGGGGCCGACTCCCTCCAGGGAAAGGTTCAGCGAGACCGGGTGGGTGACGCCGTGCAGGGTCAGTTCACCGTCGACGATGTAGTCGTCACCGTCGGCGCGCACCGAGGTGGACCGGTAGGTGGCGGTGGGGTGGTTGTCGGTGTCGAAGAAGTCGGTCGAGCGCAGGTGGGTGTCGCGCTGGTCGTTGCGGGTGCTCACCGAGGCCACGTCGATGGTGGCCGACACCGAGGGGGTGCCGTCCTCGGCGATGGTGATTTCGCCGTTGAAGTCGGTAAACGAGCCGCGGACCTTGGAGACGCCCAGGTGGCGTACCGAGAAGGTGATGTCGGAGTGAACCGGGTCGATGGTCCAGGTTCCGGCTGCGAGAACGGGGGTGGTGGTGGTCATGAGTGCTCCTCAAGTGTGGGGGTAGGACACTCATACCAACCGGACTATGGTCCGCTTTATTTCGGGGGATCGGAAGAATTTTCCGGCGGCCCGTCCGGTGGAGCGCCAGAGCTGGGTTCGGGCTCTTTGGTCGAGCTCGGGGTCGCATCCGGGTCGATTTGGCTCTCGTCGCGGAACAGGAAGAAGAAGATGACCCAGCCGATCGCGGAGATGAAGATCCAGCTGACCGCGCGGTAGATGAGCATCGCGGAGATCGCGTCGGGCAGCGTCATCCCGGAGGACACCAGACCGGGAACCAGGAAGGCCTCCACCACCAGCAGACCACCGGGCATGAGCGGCAGCGACCCGGCGGCTCGTGCCGCGGCATAGGCGACCATGACACCGACCAGGGATGGGCGGCTGCCCACGGCGTAGGTCGCGAAGGCCAGGCACGCCACATCGGCGATCCAGTTGAACAGCGACCAGCCGAAGGCCTCACCGAGCGCCCGGCGGGTCAGCGTCACCGCCTCCATCTGCTTGAGGATCTCGCGCCAGCGGGCGACCCCCATCATCGGCGGCTTGCCGCGCAGATCGTTGACCCAGCGCAGGATCCGGACACCGATGCCGTCGAGCATCTCCGGCCGCGAAGCGACCGCCTGCGCCAGGACCAGGATGGCCAACAATCCGCCGATGCTGAAGATCAAGGAGAACGGGTTGGTCTTGGCGCCCAACAGGAATGCCCCGCCGAGGCCGAGAATCGCCAGGCCCACCGCCTGCAGCACCCCGGACATCACCAGCTGCCAGGACGCGACGACCGGGGTGGCACCCCACAGCCGCTGCTGCCGGTAGATGAAGGTCGCTGAGAGCACCGGACCGCCGGGCAGGGTGGTGCTCAACGCGTTCCCGGCGTAGAACGCCGCCTCGGAGCGCCACTGACGGATCTTCACGCCCGCCGAGCGCAGCAGCGTCCGTTGGATCTGTGCGAAGCTGTGCATCGAGAACATCGCCGCCAGCGCCGACGCCAGTACCCACCAGGGATTGGCGGTCTTCAGGCTGCGCCAGGCCGACGCCAGCTGATCGGAGACGAATCCGATCTCCACCGCGAGCACGATGGCGAGGACGACGAGCACCGCCCAGCGAATCCACCAGTACTTTCCCCGCTGCTTGATGACGGGTTGGGGTGCGGTGTCCGCTTCGGGGTCGTCCGGGCACGAGGCCGGACCGATTCCTTCCGGCGGCGTACAGACGCCGTCGAGAGGGTCACGATCTCGGTCGTCGGACGGGGGCACGGGCACCACAGTAACGGCGCGAGCTGGTCAGTTCTTTCAGGTTCCCGCAGGCCACGCCAGGTGTGTCGCCCTGGTGCGGCCCCGGAGCAGCACAGAGTCGCCGTGATCCCAGTGTTTCTGTTCATCGGGGTCGGCGAAATACAGCGCGTTGGTGGATGCCAGCAGCCGGCTGGGCCGGTGCTTGGCCAGCTCGGTAAGCCGCGAGGCCTCGTTCACCGGGTCGCCGATCACCGAGTATTCGTAGCGCTCGGTGGCGCCCACGTTTCCGGCGACCGCGAGCCCGGCCGAGACACCGATGGCGAACTCGAACGGGTGGGGGAAGTCTTCGGTGAGCCGGTCGCGCAGTTCACGTGCGGCGGCCAGGCATGCGGTGGTGGCGTCGGGGCGGTGCAGCGGCGCGCCGAACACCGACAGCGCCTCGTCGCCGACGAACTTGTTGACGAAGCCGCCGCGGCTGTCGACCACCTCCACCACGATGCGGAAGAAGTCGTTGAGGATCGTCAGCACCTCCTCGGGATCGCGATCGGACGCCATCGACGTCGACCCGATCATGTCGACGAAGAACACTGCGACATAACGGTTCTCGCCACCGAGATTGGTGCCCAGCTGCAGCGCCTGACTGGCCACGTCGGCGCCCACATGCTTACCGAACAGCTCACGCAGCTGACGGCGTTCCTCACCCACCTGCATCATCCGGTTGAAACCGGCCTGCAGGACCCCCAGCTCGCTGCCGTCGTACACATCGACGCGCGCGTCGAAGTCGCCCTGCGCCACATCGCTGATGGCGGTGCGCAGCTGGCGTACCGGGTCGGCCAACTGTCCGGCGGTGAGCAGGGCAAGTCCGTAGCTGCCGACCAGGGTGGTCGAGACGATGAGCAGGACGGTGAGCGCAAGATCGCGCGTCGAGGTCAAATCGTCAGGCTTCCACAGCGCCATCCCGCACAACGCGATGATTCCGATCGCCGGTGCCAGGGTGCCGATCCACCAGCTCAACCTGACCCGGACAAAGACCGATGGCGCGAATCGTCCATGGAACTCACTGGCGCTCAACGCCTTTGCGGCAATAGGCCGCAGGATGCGCTCACCGAGCAGGTAGGTGATGCCGAAACTGGCCGTCGCCGATTGCACACACCCGATGATGGTGGCCAGGGTCCATTTGGAGTCGTGGGCGGCGCCGATGCCGATGAAGATGGCGGCGCCGAGTGCCCATCCACCGAGGTGGATTAGTGACTGCTGCAGGGGTGCGGTCAGCGCGGTGCGCAGCTCAAGTGCTGTGGGTGGCCCGCCCCGGCAGTACCAGCGGGCAAGGCGGTGCTCCATGTGCAGGGCCCATCCGACGCTCGTCACCACCATGAGGCCGAAGAGCACCCAGAACAGCGGGGGGCCGTTCTCGAACACCCAGTCGTTCGCCGGCCGCTTGAAGGGCATCCAGTGACGCAGAAAGTAGAACAGCAGCAGCAGAGTAGCGGAGTTGATGCCGACCATCGAGGCAACGAACACTGTCCACCGTGGGCCCAGCACATGCATGGCCCGAAACCATTCGCGTAGCCGTTCCATCACCCAAGTATTCCGATCGGTCTACCCCGTTTTTACTCCAATTTCTGTGACATGACGAAGCATGCCAGTTCTTCTTGCTCCAGAGCACGAGTATGTCCAGGTCGGGCTGGGCCCGGTAGCTCAGACAGGGTGGTGCCATGGAACCTACTGCGCGGTAGGGTTCGGTCCATGACGCAGCGCAGCATGCCCACTCTCGACGGTGTGGACCATCAGTACGTGCAAGCCGGGGACGTGAAGATCCACGTCGCCGTCGCCGGTCCGCAGGACGGACGACCGGTGGTGTTGCTGCACGGTTGGCCCGAGAACTGGTGGATGTGGCACAAGGTGATCCCGGCCCTGGCCGCGGCCGGGTACCGCGTGCATGCCATGGACCTGCGCGGTGCGGGCTGGAGCGAGGTCGCCCCGAAGGGCTATGAGAAGGAGCAGTTCGCCTCCGACGTGCTGGCGGCGGCCGACTCGCTGGGGCTGGACTCCTTCGATCTGGTCGGGCACGACTGGGGCGGCTGGACCGCCCAGTTGGTCGCGCTGAAGGCGCCGTCGCGCATCCGGAGGCTGGCCGTCCTCAACATCCCGCCGGTGTGGCAGGAGCCGGGCCGGGTGGCCCGGCACGCGCACAAGCTGGCCTACCAGCTGGTGGTGGGGGCTCCGGTTGTCGGACCGCTGTCGCATCTGTCGCCGACGCTGTGGTGGTTCATCCGCCGTAGCGGGATGCCCAAGGAGTCGGTGGACTTCTTCCGCAGCTGTTTCCGCGATCGCGACCGCCGGGTGGCCGGATCCAAGATCTACCGGTCCATGGTTGGCAAGGAATTCGCGAATCTCGCGCGTGGTCCCTATGACGATCAGAAGCTCACCATGCCGGTACGGGTGCTGTTCGGACTCGACGACGTGGCGGTGCATCCCTCGCTGCTCGACGGCTTCAAGGACCACGCCGACGACCTGAACATCACCGAGGTGCCCAACTGCGGTCACTTCATCGTCGACGAGCAGCCGGAGCTCGTCGTGAAGTGGCTGTCGGAGGTGCTGGCCGAGCCTGCGCCGAAGGGATAGTTGCTGAATTGTTCAGCTCTTCGCGCAAGCGGCTCATCGCAGCTAGGCTCCCCGCATGACGCACGCTGACGCAGCCGAGTCGGTTCATCCGTATGTGCGCAAGGGGGCGGCCTGGGCGTGGCGCCTGCTGGTGCTGCTTGCCTTCGGACTCACCTTCCTGTGGCTGTTCTGGCATCTCAAAACGATCACCATCCCGCTGCTCCTGGCTCTGATGGGATCGGCGCTGCTGGTGCCGACGGTCAACTACCTTCAGCGCCACAAGGTTCCGCGCTCATTGGCGGTAGTCGTCGTGCTGCTCGCCGGCACCGCGGCGGTGGGCGGGATCCTGACCTTCGTGGTGGACCAATTCATCAAGGGTCTGCCGGATTTGTCGGCCCAGCTGACCAACAGCATCGAGTCGCTGAAGAACTGGGCGATTCACAGCCGGTTCCACATCAGCGAGGAGCAGATCGGCAAGGCTGGTGACGCACTGGTCAACGCCATCAAAGACAACCAGGGCAAGGTCACCAGTGGAGCCCTGGCCACGGCCACCACGGTCACCGAGATCATCACCGGCGCCGTGCTGACATTGTTCACCACCATCTTCTTCCTCTACGGGGGCAAGGAGATCTGGGAGTTCGTCACCCGAATCTTCCCCAAGGACGCGCGCCCGCGGGTGCGCCGTGCCGGTGCGCTGGGTTTCGGATCGCTGATCGGCTACGTGCGCGCCACCGTCGCGGTGGCGCTGGTCGATGCGATCGGTATCGGGGTGGGCCTGGCGGCCTTCAGCGTGCCGCTTGCACTTCCCTTGGCCTCGCTGGTGTTCCTGGGTGCGTTCATTCCGATCATCGGTGCGGCGATATCGGGATTCGTGGCGGTGTTCATCGCGCTCATCACCAAGGGCGCCTTCACCGCGGCCATGATCTTGGTGATCGTCATTGTGGTGATGCAGGTGGAAGGCCATGTGCTGCAACCGCTCATCATGGGCCACGCGGTCCAGATCCACGCCCTGGCCGTGGTGCTGTCCATCGCGGCGGGCGGCGTGTTGGGCGGCATCATCGGTGCGCTCCTCGCGGTACCGACGGTTGCCGTTCTCAATACCGCCATCCGCGCGCTCATCGAACCGTATGACTCCGATGATCCGTATCTGCTTGAAGGAGAAGAGGAAGCAGAGATACTCGATCCGGAGATGGTGCCCGACCAAGGTCCGCCCGCGGTGAAGGCCGGCCCGGGTAACGGTGTGCCGGAGTTGGGTCCGGCCCCGCCGAAGGATTGACGCATTCACATGGCATCCGGAACCGGAACCGTCCCTCGCTGGGTGAGCGGCAACGATCCGACAGCATCGCTGTGGCGCGCGGCGCAGGTGTTCCGACTGGCGAGCTTCGGATATGCCCTGCTGGCCTCGCAGTTGGCGTCCTACACCAACTACGACCGGCAGGCATTGAGCTGGGCCCTGTACGCCGGTATGGCGATATGGACGGGTTTTGCGGCAGTAGCGCTGTCGCGCAACTGGTTTCGTCGCTGGCAGCTGGTGTTGTGCGATCAGGTGATCGTGATCGCGTTGATGCTGGCCGGTCGCCTGGTTGTCGACGTGCAGTGGTACAGCGGGCACCAAACATTGCCGACAACGTTGTGGGTGGCCAACGCGGTCGTGTCCATGGGGCTGCTGCGCGGACAACTTGCCGGCGTCATATCCGGTTTCGTGCTTGCCGCGATCAGCATCGCGGCGCGGGGACTGCCGGTCAGCGCGTTGTGGCTCGACGCGACCATGCCGGCGTTGGTAGTGGTGGGCCTTGCGATCGGCGCGGCGTCGACCACCGCGAAGCGCACCTTCCATGAGCTGCGTCGCGCCGAACGGGCGGCCGCCGCAGCGATAGAGCGCGAACGGCTGTCGCGGCAGGTGCACGACGGAGTGCTGCAAGTGCTGTCCTATGTGAAGCGTCGCGGCACCGAGATCGGGGGCCCGACAGCCGAACTGGCTGTCATCGCGGGAGAGCAGGAGGTCGCGCTCCGGGAGCTCATCTCGGGTGCGACACAGACGACGTTCGCCGATGACGAGTTGGTCGACCTGCGTCCGCTGCTGCGGACGCAGGCCAGTACCGCGGTGTCGGTGTCCGCGCCCGGCTCCCCGGTACTCATCGGCCAGCACATGGCCAGTGAGCTGGCCGCGGTGGTGCGCAGCGCGCTCTCCAACGTCGCACTGCACGCCGGACCGCAGGCGCACGCCTACGTGCTCGTCGAGGATCTGCAGGACTCGGTGGTGGTGACGGTGCGCGATGACGGCAGCGGGATCGCCGACGGCAGACTCGATCAGGCCGAACGTGAGGGCCGCATGGGGGTGTCTCGTTCGATCCTGGGCCGGGTGGCCGACCTCGGTGGGGCGGTACTGCTGGAGACGGCCCCCGGAGCGGGTACCGAATGGGAGATCACGGTGCCCAAGTCTCAGGAGGTGGGTGTGTGACCGAAAGCGTGGACAACGAGCAGATTTCGGTGATGGTGGTCGATGACCATCCGATGTGGCGGGACGGGGTCTCCCGCGACCTGCAGGCCGCGGGGCTGCGCGTGGTGGCCACCGCCGATGGCGTCGCGTCCTCCGGCCGGATAGCGGCGACGGTGAAACCCGATGTGGTGCTGATGGATATGCAACTCACCGACGGTGACGGTGCGCAAGCCACCGCAGCGGTACTGGCCGTGTCCCCGGGCAGCCACATCCTGGTGCTCTCGGCCTCGGCCGAGCGCGAAGATGTGTTGGAAGCGGTGAAAGCCGGAGCCACAGGATATTTGGTGAAGAGTGCCTCGGCCACCGAGCTCATCGATGCCGTGAAGTCAACGGCCAAGGGGCAGGCGGTGTTCACACCGGGCTTGGCCGGACTGGTGCTCGGGGAGTTCCGGCGCATGTCGAGCGCTCCGGCGACCGATGCCGACGAGACTCCGCGGCTTTCCGAACGAGAGACCGAGGTGCTGCGGCTCGTCGCGAAGGGGTTGAGCGCCAAGCAGATCGCCACGCGACTGTCGCTCAGTCACCGGACCATCGAGAATCATGTGCAGTCGACGCTGCGCAAGCTGCAATTGGGCAACCGCGTGGAGCTCACGCGATACGCGATCGAGCACGGGCTCGACGAATAGCGGCCGCTTGGCCCACGCTGTGGCATGCAGCAAACGGTTAGGACACGTGGGTGCGGGGTAAGGCTCCACGTCTTCGGTGTCACCGCCTCGGGTAGGGCGGAGAGGCTAAGGGCGGCCGCGATCTTTGTTCCTGCGCTCGGCGGCGAATGGCTCGGTCGCTCATGTAGGCCGACAAAGACCCCAAAAACCCTTGTCCACTGTTTGATTCGGGGCGCGCCCGACATGCGGATACGCGGAGGCGGTATCGCCGCCCGACGTATGTGACGCAGCACACAGTAAACCGATCGGTGTGATTTAGAATATTACCGACTATTCAATTAACGATTGATCATTTATCGTCAACGCTCATCGGCGCCGCAGCCCCTGGTGCGCCAGCAATGCGGTTCAATGAGGAGTCTCGAATGCGTCGTGCGCTGTGTCTGGGTCCATCGTGACCGCACCCGGCGGACAGGTCGCGGCCGAGGACGGAGCCGCAGCCATCCAGGACTGGGCTACCGGATACGTCAAGCGCCACCCCCTCGAATCCCTGAGCACTGTCGGGGAGCAGTTCATACTCGGGGTCCGCACCATTCAGTGGTTCTTCGTCGACCTATTCACGGGGCAGTTCCAGTGGCAGGAATTCGTCAGGCAGGGTGCCTTCCAGGCAGCGACGGCGGTAATGCCGGTCATCCTGGTAACCCTGCCCATCGGGGTGACGCTGTCGATCCAGTTCGCACTGCTCGCCGGTCAGGTCGGTGCGACGTCACTGGCGGGTGCGGCCAGCGGTATCGCCATCATCCGGCAGGCCGCCTCGCTGGTGGCTGCGGTGTTGATGGCCTCTGCCGTGGGTTCTGCGATCACCGCCGACCTGGGCTCGCGGACCATGCGCGAGGAGACCGACGCCATGGAGGTCATGGGCGTCTCGGTGATCCGCCGACTCGTCGTCCCCCGCTTCGCCGCCGCCATCATGATCGCGGTGGCACTGACCGCGGTGGTGTGCTTTGTCGGATTCCTTGGTGCCTATCTGTTTAACGTCTACTGGCAGGGCGGCGCACCCGGCAGTTTCGTATCGACCTTCGCCTCCTTCGCGACTCCCGATGACATGGTGTTGGCGGTCCTGAAGGCCATCATCTACGGCGCCATCGTGGCGGTGGTGTCGTGTCAGAAGGGCCTGTCGACCAAGGGCGGGCCCATCGGTGTCGCCAACTCCGTGAACGCCGCGGTGGTGGAATCGATCTTGCTACTGATGGTCGTGAACGTCGCCATCAGCCAGCTGTACATCATGCTGTTCCCGCGGACGGGGCTGTGAGATGACGGTATCCAGCTATCTGTCGCCGGGGCGCAGGCCATTCATACGCGTCTACAACAGAGTTCGCCGGCCGCTGATGCGATTCGGCCACATGGTGGCCTTCTTCTTCCGCGCCCTGAGCGGCATTCCAGTGGTGCTGCGCCAGTACCCCAAGGAGTTTCTGCGTCATCTGTCCGATATCGCCTGGGGCAATGGCTCATTGGTGGTCGGCGGCGGGACCGCCGGAGTGGCATTGGTCCTGGGCATTACCGCGGGCGCTCTGGTGGCCATCGAGTCGTACAACTTCTTGGACCTTCTCGGGCTGGGGCCCGCCACCGGCATCATCAGCTCATTGGCCAGCACTCGTGAGCTCGCACCGATCATGGCCTCTCTCGCGTTCGCGATGCAGGCAGGTTGCCGGTTCACCGCACAACTGGGCTCGATGCGGATCGCCGAGGAGATCGACGCCATGGATTCGGTTGCAATTCGACCGATTCCGTTTCTGGTGACCACCAGGCTGATGGCGGCGATCATCGCGGTGATCCCGCTGTACCTGGCCTGCCTTGCGATCAGCTACGTGTCCTGTCAGGTGATGGTGGGCATTCTCAGCGGCGGCTCGGTGGGGTCGTATCTGCACTACTTCGGCATCGGCGTGAGCGGTATCGACGTCGTGTATTCGATCATCAAGACGGTCGTCTTCGTGTGGATCGCCTCGACGGTGCAGTGCTACTACGGCTTCTACGCCAGCGGCGGACCGGAAGGTGTGGGAATTGCTGCCGGCCACGCCATGCGTGCGGCCATCACCGTTGTGGTCATGGTGAACATGCTGCTGACCATGGCGCTGTGGAGCGTGGACGCCGGTGCCAGGTTGGGCGGATAGATGCCTAACCCCTTTGAAGTGGATGGGCGCGGTCCGTCAGATAACCAGCTTCTGACGCTTTCCGTTGTCACGCTCGCGGCGATCGTGGCGCTCACCGGCACCATGTTGTTGAAATCTGCCGGGCGGCTTAACGATTACGTACCCGTGGTCGCCGACCTGATGAATGTCGGTGATGGTCTGCCGCAGAAGTCAGATGTGAAGTATCACGGCGTGCTGGTCGGTGAGGTCGACGACGTCACCCCGGCCACCGGCGCCAAGCCGAACTTCGTGCACATCAATCTGAAACCGCAGTACGTCAAGTCCATCCCGTCGACGGCCACCGCCCGCGTGGTGCCGAGCAACGTGTTCGCGGTGTCTTCGGTGCAGCTGGTCGACCGCGGGCCCGGTGCGCCTATCCGCGCGGGTGCCCATATCGCCGAGGATCAAGAGCTGCCCACGGTTCTCTTCCAGACCACGGTCAGCAAGTTGCGTGATGTCCTCAACGCCACCGGCCGTGGCCGCGAGGACAATTCGGTGGGCATCTTGGCCGCGGTCGGCGCCGCCACCGACAGTCGCCGAGTCAAGCTGCTGGCCGGTGGGGCGCAGCTCAACCGGCTGATCACCGAGTTGAACGCGATCGTGGCCACCGACACGGGGCCGTCCACAGCCTCGGCGCTTCTGAACGCGGCCGAAGGCCTCAAACAAAGTGCGCCCGACCTTTTGGACTCACTGCACCAGGCCGTGCAACCCATGCAGACCCTCGCCGAGAAGCGCGAGCAGCTTACGACGCTGCTACACGCCGGGCTGACCACGGTGGGCACCAATAAGAAGGCGTTCGACAACCACACTGACCAGCTCATCGGAATCACCACCGAACTCACCCCGCCGATCGGTGTCTTCGCCAAGAACGCGGACAAGTTCGTCCCGATCTTCCGGAACATCAACAAGCTGTCCCGGAACTGGTTCGAGCAGATGTGGATGGCGGACCGAGACGTCCCCAATATGCCGATCTCCATCACCTTGGCGCCGAGTTACACCTACACCCGCGCCGACTGCCCTCGGTATGGAGAGGTGAAGGGCCCGAGCTGTTTCACTGCCCCTGAGCAGGTCGTGCGTCCGGATCTGCCCGAGACCCTGCTGCCCCAGAACTACAAGGTGCCCCCGGATCTGGCTCCGCCGGCCGGAACGGTGATCGGCCCCAACGGAAACCTGGTCGCGGTGGCCCCACCGAGAGTCGTCCCTCCTGGTGGCCCGAACCTGACGGACCCCAACCCACCGCTGCCGCCGTGGCAGCCCTTCCCGGTGCCCCGCGTGCCTGGTACCTCAGATCCTGACGATCTGGAACCGCCTCCGCCGCCAGCGGTACCACCGATACCGCCCGCGCCGGTCGCTCCCGGCGGAATCAACGGGGCAGGTAGGCCGGCCCTGGCCCCTGCCTCATACGGCGGGAACGTCGGCCCCGTCGGCAGCCGCGGTGAGCGGGACCAACTCCGTGTGATCGCCGGCGGTTCAGCGACTTCCGCAACTCAATTGCTGCTCGGCCCGGTGGCCAGGGGGAGTGCGGTGTCGTTCGTCAAGGAAGGACCCTCATGAGATTCCGTGGTCCATTGATCGGCCTCGCGGTCTTCATGACCGTGGCCCTGACACTCGGTTGGCTGGTGTACGCCACGCTGCTTCGTGAGGTATCGGGAAGCACCACAGCCTATTCGGCGCGCTTTACCGATGTGTACGGGCTGCGCGAAGGTGACGATGTGCGCATGGCCGGTGTGCGGGTCGGTCGCGTCCAGAAGATCGAGCTGGTTGACAACGAGCAGGCCCGGGTCGATTTCGTGGTCCAGAACGATCAGAAACTGTATGGCAACACGATAGCCTCGGTGACCTACCAAAACATCGTGGGACAGCGCTATCTGGGCCTGTCACCGGGGAAGTCCGGCAACCCTGCCAGCAGCACAGTGCTGGCCGCCGGAGCAACTATCCCGGTGGAGCGCACCGACCCGTCCTTCGATGTCACCACCCTGCTCAATGGCTACGAGCCGCTGTTCAGCACGCTTTCCCCCGAGCAGGCCGACAACCTGACCAAGGGCGTTATCCAATCCCTGCAGGGAGACAATGCCTCCATCGTCACTCTGGTCAGCCAGACATCCACGCTGACAAAGACATTCGCGGGTCGGGACCAGGCTCTGGGTAATGCGATCACCAGTCTGAATACCGTGACCGGCAATCTTGCGCAGCAGAACGAGAGCCTGGACAAGGTGCTTACCCAGACGCGTCAGATGGTGTCGGATTTGGATAGCAGGCGCCCCGAGCTGGTGTCGGCGGCGGGCTCACTGTCGCAGACCATGCGCCGCCTCTCGAAGATCACCAACGACGTGTTCCCCTCGCTGGAAGAGATCGTCACCCGGCAGCCGGGATTCACCAACCACGTGGTGGGCATCGAACCGCAGTACGCGTTTCTCGGGGACAACCTGCCGATCGTGCTGAAGGGCCTGTCTCGCTTCTACTCCGAGGGCGCGTTCATCAACGTCTACATGTGCGATCTGAATCTCACCGGCTTCTTCCCCGGCCTGAATGACGTGATACCGATCATCGTCAACGCGGCGACCCCAGGGAACGTGGCCCAGTACACCCCGCGATGCAGGAACATGGCCAATGGCTGAGCGATCCAGGTGGCAGAAGATCAAGAACCGGCCCGTCGAGACCTACAACAAGATCTGGCTGGGCTTCGTCGCGATCGCGGTGATCGCGAGTCTCATCGGTGCGATGTTGCTGGTAAAAGCGCTGGGCCTGGGATACACGAGCTACACCGCCGAGTTCGTCCAGGCGGCCTCGCTACGGCCGGGTCAGCCGATAACCGTGGCGGGCATCCCCGTCGGCAACATCACGAGCATGAAGCTGGTGGGTGATCATGTCGAGGCCGGCCTGAAGGTCCGCGACGACATCCGTCTCGGTAAGGACACCAAGGCATCGATCAGGGTCACCACCATCTTGGGGTCGCGCTATCTGGATCTGCGTCCCAGAGGGGCAGATTCACTGCCGGGCAAGACAATTGACCTTGCACACACCGAGGTCCCCTATGATCTGCAGGCTGCGCTGGCGGGAGCGACCAACACCTTCGAGCAGGTCGATTTCGACAAGGTGGCGCAGTCTCTCAGTGTGCTGGGCACACAGCTCCAGGGATTGCCCGATGTCGTTCCGCGGGCAATGGAGAACATCCAATCGCTGTCCTCGGTCATCGCCGATCGGCGCGATCAGCTGGGCACACTGCTCAAGAGCACAGAGAAGGTGACCAGCACGCTGCGGCGGCAGCAGTCCGGTATTGGAGTCCTGATCAATCAGGGGCAGGACATCCTTGAAGAGATCGTGACGCGGCGCAACACCTTTCACGCGATGCTGCAGTCATTCACCAATCTGGTGGAACAGCTGAGCAAGGTTGTGGTCCAGGACCGGGCGCAGCTCGACGCGATGCTCAAGACGGCGCATGAGCTCTCGGACATGCTGGGTAAACACGATGACCTGCTGCGCAGCCTGTACCCGATCGCGCCGGTTCTGATACGCGGTATCGCCAACTCGACCGGCACCGGCAACGCCATCGATATCAATCTGACGAACGGCTTGCTGGTCGATTCGTGGATGTGCGCGATCAGTGGACGTGCAAAGCAATTCGGAATGATCCCGTACTTCAAGGACTGCAAGTGATGAACAAGGGTGTCAGAAGAAGTCGGCTGATCGCAGTGATCGGCGCACTGGCGGTACTGGTTGCAGCCGTTGTCGGTGCAGGCGCGTTTTGGGTGAAGTCGGCGACCGACCACATCACGCTGACTGCGCAATTCGAGAGCGCTTCGGGCCTTTACGAATCCAATGTGGTCGCGGTGCTGGGCATGCCGGTGGGCAAGGTCACCAAGATCACGCCCATGCCGGGATATGTGGAGGTGCAGTTCACCGTCGACAAGAACGTGAAGGTGCCCGTCGAAGCGCAGGCGGTCACGTTGTCTACGTCGATCCTGACCGATCGTCAGGTGGAACTGTCGCCTCCGTACCGCGGTGGTCCCGCGCTCAAGGACGGCGACACCATTGGGTTGGACCATACGAAGACCCCGGTGGAGTTTGATCGTGTGTTGGGCATGCTGGATCGGCTTTCGCTGTCTCTCAAGGGAGATGGCAAGGGACAGGGGCCGGTGGCCGATATCGTCAACCCCGCCGCCCGCATTGCCGACGGCAACGGGGAGAAGATCAAGGCTGGGCTCGGCGAGCTGTCCAAGGCTCTGCGTCTGAGCTCAGAGGGGGGAACGACAACCCGCGAGCAGCTGACGGCCATCATCAAGAACGTCAGTTCACTGTTCGATGCGGCGGCAGCCAACGATGGCAAGCTGCGTGAATTCGCCTCCACCGTGCGTCAACTGAGCCAAATCCTCGATGAGGAGTCGTTGGGCACCGGCTCTACCGGGCGCAGGTTCAACGAGCTTGTCAAGCAGGCCGGTGACATTGTCGAGGCGAATCGCGACCACCTCAAACAAACCATCCTGAATTCGAACACCGCGCTGAAGGCGGTGGTCGACAACCGTCGTGAGATCTCTGAGTGGATCGACGTCCAACCGTTGGCCTGGGACAACATGTACAACGCCGTGGACCAGGACAACAAGCGTCTGCGTATCCGGTTCATGACCGACCGGCTGCTGTTCGAGAGCCAGATGGACAAAGAGATCTGCAACATGATGGGGCTGCGCCAATTGGGTTGCAGCACAGGAACCCTGCAAGACTATGGACCTGATTTCGGGCTGACCTACGTGCTGGATGGACTCGCCGCGATGGGACAGAAATGATGGCGGTGCGGACGGCACGGATGGCGGCGGCCACGTTGATGACGGCCACCGTCCTCAGCGGATGTGCCACCAATGGACTGGGCGACCTACCGCTGCCGGCGCCCGGCATCGGCAGTGGCGGCTACCACCTCACCGCGCTGTTCTCGAATGTCCTGAATCTGCCCGACAGCGCGAAGGTCAAGTTGGCCGGCGCCGACGTGGGGCAGGTCGACGAGATGTACGTGCGTAACTTCACGGCCGTCACCACACTCCGGATTCTCGATGGGGTGCGGCTGCCCAAGGGCAGTACCGCCGAATTGCGTTCGGCCACACCGCTGGGTGATGTCTTTGTATCGATCCGTCCTCCTGTGGGGGCATCCACCGATGGTCCGCTGCTCACGGATGGGGACACGATCGGGCTTGACTCCACGAGTGCCGCCGCGACCGTGGAGGCCGTGCTCAGCTCGGCCGCTTTGGCCTCCAATGGCGGCGCGGTGCGCAACCTGACGAACGTTGTCAATGGCTTTGGTAAGGCCACCGGGGATCAGGGACGAGCCTTCGGAGATCTGATCAACGACTCCAACCAGCTACTGGCAACGCTGAACTCGCGGTCGGCGCAGATCTCCGAGGCCCTCACGCAGACATCGCAATTGGCAGATCAGGTAGATGCCAAGAATCAGGTGGTCACCGACATCGTGAAGGCGGCCGGGCCGGCAACAGAGACGTTGGCCTCCAACACAGCACAGCTCTCCGAACTGCTGCTCATGTTGGGTGACACGACGCGTCAGCTGCAGAAGTTTCCGTCGATCGCAGGCACCGATACCAGCGGCCGCAGCATCATCAAGGACGCGAACACGGTGGCCAAGGCATGGAATGACGTGGCACTGGATCCCGATACCAGCCTGGCGGCATTCAACCGCATTTTCCCCTCGGCCATCAAAGCGACCGCGGGAAATTCGCTTTCACTGCACGCCTCGCTGGATCAGCTGGTGCTCGGTTCGATACCTGACGTGGGCTCCTACGCCGATATCGGCACGCACGGGCCCAAGCGCTACAACTGGGCTCAGTTGGCCGGCTCCGTCAAATACACACTGTGGCGCCTGCAGGAACGCGTCGTAGGCAAGGGTCAATTCGGTCAAGACGTTCCGGTGCGCCCCAGCCCCACAGAGCCGGGTGTCATTGAAACCATCCGGCCAACGGACGCTCCGCCGGGAGCTGGGCGATGATCAACGCGGTCGCGAATGCCGTGGTCGGTGTGGTGCGTGCCGGACACCGTCAGAAGTCGGTGCTATCGGGGGTGGCGCTGACGCTGACGTTGGTTCTGGCGGTGACTTACTTGTTCGTCGGTGCGTTGCGGGCCAACCCCTTCGCGTCGACGTACCAAGTCACGGTGAAGCTGACCGAATCCGGGGGCCTGTTGCCCCGGCAGGATGTCGCGCTGCGTGGGGTCAAGATCGGCACCGTGCAGTCGTTGGAGATCACCCCACAGGGAGTCGAGGCCACCGCCGAGATTTTGTCGAAATACAAGATTCCCGCCGCTGCCAAGGTCCGGGTGACCGGCCTTTCCGCCGCCGGTGAGCAGTACATCAACTTCGAGGGCACCCCGGGCCAACAGGGCCCGTTCCTTGAGGACGGCAGCGTGATCTCGGATGGCGTTCAGGTGCCGGTCACGCTGGCCAAGCTGTTGGCCGATGCGGATGGTCTGCTGGCCCAGGTGGATCCCAAGAAGCTTGAGCTCATCAAGAAGGAACTGAGCCTGAGCAAGGAGGGGCCGCGCAAGCTCACCGAGATCATCGACGGTGGCACCTTCTTGTTGAGCACCCTCGATTCGGTGCTGCCCGAGACCACCAGCCTGCTCAAGACCAGCCGCGTGGTGCTGACCTTGGCCTCGGACAAAAACTCCGGCATCAAGGCGACGGCCGATAGCTTGGGCCGTACGTTGCGGGGTGTCGACAAGATGCAGAACGGCTACCGCACCCTGGTCGATCAGGCCCCGAAGACCCTGGGTGCGGTGGACAACCTGTTCGCGGACAACTCCGACACCATGGTGCAATTGCTCGCCAGCCTGGCCACGACATCGCAGATGCTCTACGTGCGCACGCCGGCCATCAACGCCTTCTTCCCCAACTATCGCGGGTCGACATTCGGTGCGATCGCAGACACCATGCGCGACAACGGAGTCTGGGCCACCGCGGATCTGTACCCGCGCTATGCCTGTGACTACGGCACTCCGCGTGTGCCGCCGTCGTCGGCTGATTTCCCGGAGCCGCCCGTGTATACCTACTGCGCCGATGACGACCCCGCGGTGTTGATTCGCGGTGCCAAGAATGCACCGCGCCCCGCCGGGGACGACACCGCCGGTCCGCCGCAGGGCGCCGACCTCGGAAAGACGACCGACCCCACCCCCAAGGGCAGGTTCACGATCCCGACCCCACACGGCGGGCCGACACTGCCGATCGAACCCCCGCGGTGATTGGGATATGCGGTTGGAGCGACACATGGGTGACGAAAACGACGCAACCGCACCGCGACAGCGCCTGCCTAAGGGGCAGGGTTGGCTTCTGCGACAGCAGATCATCGACACCGCGATGGACCTCATCCTCAGGTCGGGGGAGGCGCGGGCTCCGTCTGCCCGCGAGCTGACGCGCGCGCTGGGCATCACGGCGCCGTCTTTGTATCGGCACTTCTCGAGTACCGACGAGTTGGCAGACGCCCTGTGCGCGCGGTACTTCGAACAGCTCGGGGAGGCGCTGCAGCGGGCCACGCTCAACGTCCCCACGGCAATTGAACGACTGCACGCGCTCGGGCTGGCCTATGTGCGTTTTGCCGCGGAGAGTCCGCTGTTGTACCGGTTCGCCACCGCGAGCCCGCCACGGCTGGGCAGCGAATCGGACGAGATACTCAGCAGCGCAGCCTTCCTGCACCTCCGAGACGTTGTGCAAGAACTGGTCGACGAAGAGCGGTTTCCCCGCGGTAGCACCATGGAGCCGGCCTTGCAGTTGTGGGCGACCACGCACGGGGTTGCCTCGCTGTTGGCGACAAGGCCATACCTGCCGTGGGGCGAGCAGGAGTTGTTTGCGTCCCGAACTCTGCGTGCCGCATACCGGGGACAAGTGCTGGCAGAAGTTCGGGACGGTGCGGACGGCGTCGGTGAGTAGCGCTACCTAGTGGCGTGAGAAACCCCTACCCGCGGCGGTAGGTCTACGTGTTCATCTTGTGTCGCCCGGCCCGCACCCTAAGAGGTATGACAGATCCACAGTTGCAGCAGATGACCGCGACGCTGGACGAGCTCGACGGGCGTGAACGTGCGCTGCGGGGCGAACTAGATGCATTGCGGGGCCGGATGGTCGAATGGACTCAAGCCGAATACCTGAAAGCCCAGCAATATTGGGATGATTACCGGCGCGCGCAGGGCGCCGCACCGCTGGCGACGCTCGCGCCCTTGCCTGCGGCAGCACCCGGCCCACCTGCTCGAATGCCTGTGATGGCGACGGCGGGGGCCGCGCCTTCGCCCAAGGAGCCATTCTGGGCGCGTGAGGGTATTGCCAGCAAGGCGATGGCCTTCGCCGGGGCGGTGGTGACACTTGCCGGCGTGGTCATGCTGCTGGTGCTGGCCGCCAAGAGCGGGTACTTCGGTCCGGTACCGCGCATGCTGTCCGGCGCGCTGCTCGCGGGCGGACTGGTGGCGCTGGGTGTCCGGGTGTACTCGCGGCCCGGTGGCAGGATCGGAGGCATCGCCACCGCGGCAACCGGATTCGCGGCCGCCTTCTTCGACGTACTGGCGCTCACGGTGATCTACGAGAAGATTCCGGTGGTAGCGGGATTGATTCTCGGGCTCGCCATCGCGGGTGCCGGCCTGGTACTGGCGCGGCAATGGAATTCCCAACCCTTCGCCGCGGGTGTGGTCGTCGCGATCACCGTGCTGGCACCGTTCCTCACCGACGGGTTCACCGTCGAACTCGCCGCGTTCGTACTGGTGCTGCTGATCGCCAGCCTGCCCGCCCAGATCGGCCGCAATTGGCCGGTGCTGCATGCATTCCGGACCGTGGGTGTCACTCTGATACAGCTGGCGGCCATCGGCCATGAGGCGGGCCACGGACACCCGCATGCCCTGCTCGTCATGGCGGTACTGGCGCTGCTGGTGACCCTGGTGGGATCGCTGTGGCTGCTCACCGGTGACGACAACGACCCCACCTCGTCGATAATGATCGCGGTTGCTTCCGTGCCGGTGCTCTACAGTGCGCTGTTGCTCCCGGTGTGGCCGCTGGGAGTGCTGGTGCCGGTCGGGGTCGCCGCCGTGATGGGCGCGGCGCTTCTTCTGGTCGGGGGCCTTCCGCTGCATGCGCGCGTCACGATGGCGGCGGTGGCGGGTTTGGCGTTGTTGCAGGCGTCGGTCGACGGCACCCGGGATGCTGTACTGGTGGTGGTGCTGCTGGCGATTGCGCTGTCCTTCTGTGCCATTGGATACCAACTCCGGGAGCGTGTTTCGCTGGTGCTGGGCCAGGTGTTCGGCGCACTCGGCGGTATGGCTTACATCGTGTACGCACCGCCGGAGCTGCTGGCCGACTCGAACAGCGCGGTGCGTGCGGCCGGTCCGCTATTGATCGTCGCCAGCGTGCTCATGGCGGTCACGGTCGGCATGGTGATGGCGGCCATGCAGCGGGTTGGCTGGGCGAGCCCGCAATCCGCTCCGCTGCGCGGTGTGTTGGCCGGGGTGTCGATCCTGTACTCCGGAACCACGGCGATCGTCCTCGCGGGTACCGCACTGCTCGGCAACAACGACGGGTTCTTACTGGGCCACGGTCTGGCGACGGTGTCCTGGATGGGGGTGTCGGTGTCGCTACTGCTTGCCGGTTTGCGGCGCTATCGCGACCAGATATGGCTCACCAGAACAGGATTCGTGCTTGCCGCGATGGCAGTGGCCAAACTGTTCCTGTTCGACCTGGCCACTCTTGACGGCATTGCCCGGATCGGCGCCTTCATCGTCACCGGTCTGCTGCTGCTCGGCGGCGGGACGTTGTACGCGCGCGAATATGCAACGTGCGGTGAACAATCCGATGCCGAGCTGCCGGTCAAGTAATGCGGATTTCCAGTGGAAACGTGCTCAGTCGGCGGTCAATCCGAAGGTGCTTTCCAAAACTCTTGCCCGCTCTGCTGCAAGCAGCCGTGCATCACGACCGTACGCATCGCTGCCAACGTCAGGGGAACCCATTTCGAGTTCCGCGGCGTCGGCGTACGAGGTGTCCAAGAGGTCGTGGAAGACCTGCCATTGATCGCCAACGTCTTGGACGGAGTAGATGTCGGCGATGAAATCCTCCGCGGAGAGCGTGCCTTGTGCGTACGCGGACGACAGATCGCGAATCCTGCGCGCCAAATCCGCTTGTTTGGAGAGGTATTCGGCATCAGGCGTGTGAAGTTCGATGAATCTTCCGTAGCGCCCTTCGAGAGCAGGAATTCGCTCATCGATCAGGCGGCGGTGCATCTCTGCCTCGGAGATCGCCTGTGGTTCGGACGGATCAGGAGGCTGGTACGCGGGCACATAGTCTTCGAGGTCCGTGAACATGTCACGTACCACCGGATCGTCGACTACTGCGTCCGTAATAAATCTCGATCTCAGGGACATGAAGTTCCGGGTGTATACCCGTGCAGTAATCGTTCCGCCCAGATACTGTCCGACCAATCGGCCTAGGGCAGAAAGGAATGCAGCTGCCTCGGAGTGATGAGCGTCTTGCGTCATGTCACCAGAACTTTCCGCCGTTGAGCAGTCCTTGATACTGCTGAGGCGTCATTTCCCAGCATGACCAGAACTCGCCATTCGGCCTCTGCATGACCATCTTCCTGGTCATTGGATTGTAGGTAACAACCGCAGGCCCCTGTCCATGGTAGTCGGGCACGCTGATCCTCTTGTTCGCAGGATCTTCGAGAAATCCCTCAATTGATTTCTGAAATTTCTCCAGGTTCGCCTTGTTTCGGTTTCCTTCGATTCCAAACATGTCCTTGGCGTGCGAATCGAATTTTTTGTCCAGGTTGCTCTTCTTGTACGTGACTTGGAGCTTGGGAGGTTCAGGCGTTTTGGTCTTACCCGGGCGCAGTGGCTTGGGGAGTTTCGCCGCCAACGCCTCCATCGCCCCTTTGAACTTTGTAACCCCTTCGGCGAGCGCCCGGCCTGTCTTGGAGAGTTTGGCTGTGGTGACCGCAGTCTCAATAAGATTCTTGATGTACTTGGAGGCCTTTGTGATGCGCCAGGCGGCAACACCAGCGCCCGCCGCACTGGCGATACCGGCAGTGACAAATGAGAGCGCTATTCCCACCGCTACAGAAGCAGCTTGCTCGATGAGCATCTGCTCAACAGTGTCCTTGATGTCTTGCCGTAATTTATCCAGTGTTGCCTTGAAGTCCCCGCAACTCGGGCCGATGGCGTCCACTGCCTTGCCGATCTCAATGACGGAGTTTTGGATCTCGCCGTACTCAGCTTCGATGAGATCGATCTCAGGACTTTTGTCTTCGACGATGGTGTCTCGTCCGGCCGCCAATACATCGATTGCCGCGCGTAAATCGTTGTTGGCGAAGTTCTTCCAGGCAGATTGAGCGGTGTCCAGCTTCCCTGTATCACCATTGGGAATCGGAATACCGATTTCACCGACGAGATCGATGACACCCTGGAGTCCTGCTCCCGAATCCCCGATCGCGGACGGTGGTGCGGCTGCCTGCACGGTCGTCGGCTGCCCCTCATCGGCACGTTCTTCACCGGGAAGGCTCCCCTGGAGCCCGTCGGATTCGCCCCAGTTGTAGGCGGTTTGCTTCAGCCGGGCTGAAAAGCTGACAAGTGCTGCGGTGGTGCTGTTGATGCCGTCGATGATGCCCTTAGCGGCTTCGTCGTACTCTGCGCCCCACTGCTTTCCGGCGATATCGCTACCGGCCATCGAGTCGGTGCCTTCTAGAGCAAGGGTGAGGGCGCTGGCGCCTTGCGACAAGAACTTTGAGGCATCGTCAGCATCGCGGGCGATGCTGAAATAGTTGCGATAGACGATCTCGGTAGGCATCAGTCAAACATCGACCTGTTGATCGCACGAGCGTCGTCATAAGTCTGCCCGACTCCGGTCAACCAGGTAGACATCTCGCCAAGAACATCCTTCAGCTCCTCAGCGGCCTTGAGCCATTCTCTGGTGCTTTCGCGGAACTGATCGCCGGCCACACCCTGAAAAGACTGTTCAGACCTGTCGACCTCCGCGGTGACCTTGTGCACTGCTTCGGCGACTTGATCTGAATACTCGGTCAGGGTCCTCGATGTGTTGTCGATGTGCTCTCTGTCGAACACGAGCCGGTCGATCATGTGTTGATCTGCCCGTTCACGCCCGAAATACCTGCAATATTGGCTTGTTCTTGAGCGATGTAGGCCTCGACGTTGTTGATGATTTTTTGCGGTATCTCGTCCAGGTGCTTCAAGATTTTCTCGGCCTGAGATACCAGCGCCTCATACTGGTCATCGAACTCCTCAGCGCGATTGCCGAGCCAACCTTCCTTCAGCACGGATGCAGCGCTATCGAGCGCCTGCCAGCCTTTCTTGGATGCGTCGGCCATTGCGCGGACGACCGATGCCGTGATGTGCAGGTCGTCGCTGTCAATGAGCACTGGTGGCCCTCCCCTGGGTATGGCGAAACCCTAACGGGGGGTATTCAAGATCGCCACCCAAGTCGAGATCACATCTACGAATGCATAGATGAGGCGAGGTGCGTCGCTAGATGCGACGCCCCTCCCGGCGCAGCAGGTCCTGGGCGCTCACACTGCCACCACGGCTGCGACGGGTGGCCTCGTCGGCCTCCTGCTGCTGTTGCGGCGTGCGCTTCTGATCGCGATTCTGACCGGCCGGCAGCGCTTCCGTCGCATCGGCGGACGGAGCGCCGGGCTGATCGGCCCGCGGCGGACGCGGCGCCCGCGGCGGGCCCTGCCGGGTCGCATTGGGCGCGGCGATGGGCATAGCCGTCGTCGCATCCTCGCCCGGTGCGCTGTTGGAGGGCTGGGGCTTGGCGATGGGAATCGCGGTGGTCGCGTCACCCGACTCCGCGGTTGGCGTCGAGCCGGACTGCTTGGGGCCGCGCAGCTCGCCGAGCCACGACTCGATCTCCCGATCGGCATTCGGGCGTTCCGGGCGGTGACCGCCCGGAACAGCGCTACGCGTGGTCGGAGCGTCCGGGCCCGCCGGATTGCCACCCGGTACGCGTGTGGTGGGCGCATCGGTGGGAGCAACGTTCTTGCCGGGCACCGACATCCGCGTGGTCGCGGGCGCGTCCTCGCCCGCGTTGCCCGCCAGGTTGACCGGAGTGGTCGGGGGAGCGGGCGGAGTCGGCGTGGGTCGTGCCGGGGCCGACGGATCGTGTTGGCGCGGTGTGGACGCCGAGGGCAGACGGGTGCGCTCGGAGGCGATCGGCAGTTTGGTGGTGCGCGCGTTGGACCCGACCGGAGACGAGGCGGCGGCGATGGCCTGCTCGCGGCCGGTGGGACGCTTGCGCTCGTCGGCCAGGGTGACCTCGCCGAGGCCGAGCTTGACCTGGATGCGCTTCATCCAGGCCGGTGCCCACCAGCAGTCGTCGCCGAGCAACTTCATAACCGCGGGGATCAGCAGCATGCGCACCACGGTGGCGTCGAGGATCAGGGCGGCGATGAGACCGAAGGCCAGGTATTTCATCATCACCAGATCGGAGAAGGCGAAGCCGCCGGCCACCACGATGAGGATCAATGCGGCCGCGGTGATGATTCGTCCGGTGTTGGCGGTACCGACGCGCACGGCCTCGGTGGTCGACAGTCCCTGGTGGCGCGCCTCGATCATGCGCGACATCAAGAAGACCTCGTAGTCGCTGGACAGGCCGTAGATCACCACGATGATCAGCACGATGACCGGTGCCGTCAGCGGTGTCGGCGTGAAGTTCAGCCACTTGGAGAAGTGCCCGTCGACGAATATCCACGTCAAGATGCCCATGGTGGAGCCCAGGCCCAGGGCACTCATGACGGCGGCCTTGATCGGCAACACCAGCGAACCGAAGGCCAGGAACATCAGGATCGTGGTGACGCTGATCAAGATCACGATCACGAAGGGCAGCTTGCCGAAGACGGTGTCGATGGAGTCCTGTTCAAGCGCGGGCGTGCCACCGACATACATGGTGACGCCCTTGGGTGCGGGTATCTCCCGCAGCTGTTTGACCTTGGCCCCGGCGGTGTTTCGGTCGATCAGGGCGTTCTGGATGACCTTGACGCTGGTATCGCCGTCGGTCTTGACGGCCTGTCGGCGCTGCCACATCTGAGACTTGTCGCCACCGGGCTCCACGAAGCCGGGGACCTTCATCGCGTCGGCGCGAATCTGGTTGAGCTGCGAATCAGTGGCGCCCTTGGTGACGATGGTGATGGTCTCGGTACGGAAGCCGGGGAAGAGCTGGTCGAAATCCTCCTGCGCCTGGCGCACGGAATTCGTTGGGGGCAAATATTTTTCACTGAAGCCACCGAGCTTCAGGTTGCCCAGCGGGATGATCAACAGCAGCATCACGATGACGATCGGCACGGCGAACACCAGCGGCCGCTGCATGACGAAGACGACGGTGCGTCCCCAGAAGCCGTTCTCCAGCTCGTCGCGAGACTTGGTGCGGCTGAACCGCTTGATGCTCAGCGCGTCGACGTGTCGTCCGAGGACACCCAGGCACGCGGGCAGCACGGTGACCGCCAGAATCGCGGCGAGCAGCACCGAGGAGATACCCGCGTACGTCAGCGACCTCAGGAACTGCTGGGGCACGATCAGCATCGGCAACAGGGCGGCCGCGATCAGCGTCGCCGAGAACATGACGGTGCGACCCGACGTGATGACGGTGCGGCGCACCGCGGTTTCGGTGTCGTAGCCCTCGGCGATCTCTTCCCGGAACCGGCTGACGATGAACAGCGAGTAGTCGATGGCGATACCCAGACCGATCAGTGTCACCACCGGCTGTGCGAAGAAGTGCACGGGGGCGAACAGCGTGATCAGTCGCATGATGCCCAGCGCGCCGGCGATGGTGAGACCACCGACCATCAGTGGCAATCCGGCGGCGATCACACCACCGAAGACGAAGAACAGCACGACGGCCATGACCGGCAGCGACAGGACCTCCATGCGCTGCTGGTCCTTGCCGATGGTTCCGGTCAGCTCACTGGCGACAGGCTGTAGGCCGGCCAGCTTGATGTCCACGCCGTCCATCAGGAACTTGTTCTTGGCGGGGTCGCCGTCCTTGTCGGGATCCGACAGGGCCTTGTAGTTGTTGAGGATGGTGTCGTCGTCGTCGCCCTTGAGGCTGACCGAGACGAAGGTGTGTTTGCGGTCGTCGGTGACCATCCGCTTGACGGTGGGATCGGTGGTGGTGGGGGCGCGTAGCCAGCCGGCCCAGCCGTAGACCTCGTCGGGATTGTCCTTCTGGAGCTGATCGAAGTGGTCGATGACCTTCTTCTGGAAGGCTGGGTCGTCGACCGTCTTGCCCTCGGGGGCGGCGATCACCGCGACGACGTGCGTGGTGCGGTCACGTCCCAGCGCGTCGTCGGCCATGACGGAGGCCTTGACGGACTCGCTGTTGTCAGCGAAAAAGCCGCTCTGCGTCACGTGATCGCCGAGCGTGATTCCGAACAATCCGGAACCCAGGCAAACGGTGACGAATGCAGCAACGACGATGAACCGATACCGGTACACCATTCGGCCCCACCAGGCGAACACAGAATCTCCTAACTAGCGTCTCTCACGCGCCGGTTTTCATGTCCTGGACGTGAGCAATGCCGACAACGGTCGGAATGGCTGCAACCAGGCGCCTTCGTCGGGGAGCGAATCTAGACACACCCGCGGCAATGCTCGGGGGAAAACTCCAGGTATGTCCTCGAGATCGACGAACTCCAGAATATCCGAGGTTAGCGCCCAACTCGCATGTTCGCGAAATCCCAGCACACTGACGGGCACCCCGTCACCGGCGATTATTTCCAGCGGTTCGCGGAAAGCCTGGCCATCGGCCGAGGCCACGAGCACCCCGGCCAGGCCCTCGGCGGACCGCAGCTCGATATGAGCAAGCATGTCGGCGTCGACGTCGCTGTCTTCGTCGATCTTGGGTTTGGCGAATACCGCAAACCCAACGTTGCGCAGCGCCTCGACCCATGGGCGTACCACTTCGGCACTGCCCGGCGCGATATTGGTGAAGACGGTGGCCTCGGGCTCCACGAGGCAATCGGGGTGATCCGCCGAGTAGGCGGCGGTGCGCTCCAGCAGCCAACGGCCCAGCGCGTCGAACCGCGGCCGGTTCTCTGCCGAGGGGCGGCCGCCGATGATGGCTCCCAGTCCCATGTCGAGGTTCGGTGCGTCCCACACCAGCAGTACCCGCAGTACCCGGCGTCGGCGGTCGGATTCGTCCATGGCCGAGGTGCTGCAGGCGGCGTCCTCCACGGCCAGGCTCACAATCGCTCCCAGACGAAGTCGTTGATGGTGCTGCCGACCGTGTGCGCCTTGCCTTCGAACTTGGTGGTGGGCCGGTTCACTGAGACCGGGATGCGGGGATCGCCCAGTTCGAGGCGTCGCAGAGTGGGTTCGTTGTCCCCGACCTCGGCGATATGTTCGGCGTAGTTCGCGTGATCGGTCGCCACATGCAGTGTGCCGCCCGGCCGGAGCCGGTCCGAGAGCAGTGCCACCGTGCCCGGTTGCAGCAGCCGCCTCTTGTGGTGACGGGACTTGGGCCACGGATCGGGGAAGAAGACCCGCGCCGCGGTCAGCGACCCCGAGGGCAGCAGGTACTCCAGTACGTCCAGGGCGTCGCCGCGGATAAGCCGGATGTTCTCGATGCCCTCACGATCGATCGCCGAGAGCAGCTGGGCCAGGCCCTTGCGGTAGACCTCGACCGCAAGCACGTCGAATGCGGGCTCCTCCAACGCCATTGCGGCGGTAGATGTTCCTGTCCCGCAACCAATTTCGAGAATCAGCGGGGCGCTGCGCCCGAACCATGCGGCGGGGTCCAGCGGCGGACAGGAGCCGTCGGCCTCGCGGGCCAGGCGGCCATACGTCGGCCACGATTTGTCCCAGGCCTTCTGCTGCCCCTCGGACAGCGAGGAGCCGCGCGATCTGAAGCTCGAGACGCGGCGGGGATGGTGGTTCTGATCGGCGGACGGAGCACTGACGGTTCTCTGGAGCTCGTCGGTAGCTGGTCCGACGCCCCTCTCCTGGCCGTCACAACGCATCTTTCCATCGTCACCCATAGGCGGCAGATCCCATAATCCCAGCGCGGATTGATACTCAACAGTTGCCTACCAGGGTGGAACCCTCCACCGGATCAGGTGACAATGTGAGCATTTGGCGTACATGCGATGAGATTGGGTCTGGAAAAGCAACAATGACGCGGGGGTTCGAGGTCTTCCGGGCGACGCTGGACCGGTTCACGACGCGTCCGGAGGTTCGCCAGGTCCATGGTGGCCAGCGCATTCACGATGTCGCGGTGCGGGCCGGGGATCCGCTGCGGGTCACCGTCCGGGGTCGCGCCGGGGTGGGCGTCACCAGCGTGATCGCCGCGTTGGGCCGCACCCTGCCGGTCGAAGACGGGCCAGGGCACGCACTCATCGAGGTGCCGATTCCGTCGGAACCATTGACAGCCGACGTGGACATCGTGGTTTTCGCGGAGGCGCTCAAGCCCGAAGATCGTGCCGTTCTGGAGGCATCGAGCGCACCCAAGGTGTTGATTCTCAACAAGGCCGATCTGACCGATCCTGGCGCCGCGCGTGGGCCCTGGACCGCCGCGGTGGAGCGCTGCGTCCAGTACCGCGCCGAGACACGGGTGCCGACGCTACCGCTGTCTGCGCACGTCCCCTTGGTCACATTGGACGACGGCATGGTCGAGGCCCTCAAGCTGATGGTCGACAACCCGGCCGACACCAGTTCCGTCGACGCCTTTGTCGCCTGCACTCACGAGGTGCCGGTGGCGATGCGGCAGCGACTCCTGCACGAACTGGACCTGTATCCGATGGGATGCGCGATCGGGGCCCTGCGGCAGGTCCCCAGCCTGGCGGCTCCCGGACTGACCTCGCTGCTGCGCGACCTGTCGGGCATCGACGCGGTGGTGGACGCAATCCGCGCCGCCGTCGCCCAGGGTTGGTATCGGCGGATGCGCACGGTGCTGGCCGAACTCCGCAAGATTGGAGTCACCGGTGTACTGCCGATGCAGATCGATTCCTTTCTGAACAGCGACGACGTGGTGGTGGCTGCGATGCAGTGCGCGGTGGACGCCGCCACGGCCGCAGGCATACCGGTGGAGCGCAGCGATCACCCCGAAGATCATCGGTACCGCGCCGAGCATTGGCAGCGGTTCGCCACCGGCCCGGTGAACGCCACGTACGCCGCGATGGGCACCGACATCGTGCGGGGGTCGCTGCGGCTGTGGCGACGCGCGGGAGGGCGCGCATGAACACGTCCACAGACAGACAGGTCGACGAGCTGGTGCTGACGGTGGATCCGGCGCTCGGTCCACTCGGCGTGGAGCTCCAAGACTCCGTGATGGTCACCGGAAGCTGGCTGGCCGGCGCGAGTACGCTGGCCGCCGAGCTGACATCACGGATGTCGGGGATCCGCATCGTCGAACCCGAAGATCTGCGGCATGGACAGGCGCCGGGTGCGGTGGTCTTCGTGTGCAGCGGAACCGCGCCGTTGACGCCGTCGGACTGCGGTCTGATTCAGTTGGCCGCTGCCAACACCGATGCGCTCATCGCGGTGGTCTCCAAGATCGATGTGCACCAGTCCTGGCGCGACGTGATGAAGCGGAACCGTGAGATCTTGGCCCAGCACGATTCCCGGTTCAGCGGCATCACCTGGCTCGGAGTGTCGACGCGCGGTGGCGCACCGGGGCTCGACGACCTGGTACGGGCGGTGCGTGAGATCCGCCGGGAACCCGGGCTGGAAGAGCGAAACCGGCTGCGTGCCTGGGCGACTCGTCTGCAAGGAATGTTGAACGTGCCGCCGGAGGCCGGCGAGGGCGCGCGCGCCGACGAGTTGCGCAATCAGCGGCAGGCCGCGGTGCGGCGCACACGTTCCGGTAAGTCCGAACGCACCCTGGCATTGCGCAACCGCATTGCGCAGGCCCGCATGACCCTGTTGTACTTCGCGCGCAAGCGGGTCGGGTCGGTGGGCGGCGAGCTGCGCGAGGACATCGCCGAACTGAAGCGCCGCGATGTCGCAGGCTTCGGTGACCGGGTGCGACGACGCATGGCAGAGGTGGTCGCCGAGGTCGAGCAGGGCACCGAAGAGCACCTTGCCGAAGTTTCCGCCGAGGTGACCCAGCGCTGGGTCGCGCCGCGGCCCAGCTCGAACCGCCCGGTGCCGCCCGAAGCGGGGGATCCGTCTGTGCGGTCACGGCGTCTGGAGACCCGGATGATGGCGCTGTTCGGAGTGTTCTTCGGGTTGGGCGCGGCGTTGACGGTCTCGCGGCTGGTGGCCTACGCGTGGCCGGGGCTGGCACTGGTTGGTTTGGCGGTGGGACTGGTGGCCGGGGCCTGCATCGCGGTGTGGTTGGTGGCGGTGCGCGGGCTCTTGCACGACCGGACGGTGCTGGACCGTTGGCTGGGCGACACCATGGGGGAGCTGCGTGCGTATCTGGAGCAGTGGGTGGCCGCGCGCGTGCTGGAGGTGGAGACCCGGCTGAACGCCGACCTCGTGGAGATCGACGAACGCGAGAACGACAAGCTGGCCGCCCGGGTGGGACAAATCGACTCCGAGCTGCGTGAAGCTGCCATGAACACCGCACGGGCAACGGCTTTGCGCAACCGTGACCTGCCATCGGTGCACAAGGCGCTAACCAAAGTGACCGAACGGCTGGACGCGATCGGCAGAAGCGACGAGAATATGACGTCATGATCGACGGTTTTGACCAGGGTTTCGGTGGAGGCCTTGGGGGGCTGGAGGAAGGAGTGCCCGAGCCCGGGCATGCCCTCAATCCGGATCTGCACGTCGATCACCACATGTACTTGCCGACGGACGGCGGGCTGGTGGATCTGGGCAGGGACCTCATCGACACCGATCATGACGGCATCGGCGACACCGTCACCCTGCATCCGTCGGATGGATCGACTGGGCTTTCCGTTGTCTCCGACCTCGATGAGGACGGCATCGCCGACAAGGTGACCACCTTCGGGGCGGACGGAACATATGAGACCTGGGCCCGCGGAGCGGGTGCGCACTGGGAGCTCATCGAGCACGGCCGCGTCGGCGGCAAGTAACTCGGTCCCACCAATACGAGCGCCGACGCGCGTGTATTGATGGATACGCACCAACCCCGTTTCACGCTGAACAGAGCCAGCGCTAACCTCATATATCTAGGTGCCCACCTGCGCCCGTGCGGCCCTGCGTACCCACAGAGGAGATGCTCTCGATGACAGCAGCGACCATTCCCGGTCTTGACAACGCTCCGACGAAGCACGCGGGCTTGCTCGCCTGGGTTCGCGAGGTCGCTGAGCTGACACAACCTGATCGCGTCGTGTTCGCTGACGGTTCCGATGAGGAGTTCGCACGCGTTTCTCAGCAGCTGGTGGACGCGGGCACCTTCCAGCGGCTCAACTCCGAGAAGCACCCCAACTCGTTCCTGGCGCTGTCGGATCCTTCGGACGTCGCCCGCGTGGAATCGCGGACCTACATCTGCTCCGAGCGCGAAGAGGATGCCGGCCCCACCAACAACTGGGTGGACCCGACCGAGATGCGCGGGACCATGACCGAGCTCTTCCGCGGCAGCATGCGCGGACGCACCATGTGGGTGGTGCCGTTCTGCATGGGTCCGCTGGGCGCCGACGATCCCAAGCTGGGTGTGGAGATCACCGACTCGGAGTACGTCGTCGTCTCCATGCGCGTGATGACCCGCATGGGTGCCGCCGCATTGGAGAAGCTGGGCGAGGACGGATTCTTCGTCAAGGCCCTGCACTCGATCGGTGCCCCCCTGGAGCCGGGCCAGCAAGACGTGCCGTGGCCCTGCAATGACACCAAGTACATCACCCACTTCCCCGAGACCCGCGAAATCTGGTCCTACGGGTCGGGTTACGGCGGTAACGCGCTGCTGGGCAAGAAGTGCTACTCGCTGCGCATCGCCTCGGCGATGGCTCACGACGAAGGCTGGCTCGCCGAGCACATGCTGATCCTCAAGCTCATCTCGCCGGAGAACAAGGCCTACTACGTGGCTGCGGCCTTCCCGTCGGCCTGTGGCAAGACCAACCTCGCCATGATCCAGCCGACCATCCCCGGTTGGCGTGCAGAGACCTTGGGTGATGACATCGCCTGGATGCGCTTCGGCAAGGATGGCCGCCTGTACGCCGTCAACCCGGAGTTCGGCTTCTTCGGCGTGGCGCCGGGCACCAACTGGAGCTCGAACCCCAACGCCATGAAGACCATCGAGGCCGGAAACACCGTCTTCACCAACGTCGCGCGTACCGATGACAACGACGTGTGGTGGGAAGGCCTGGAGGGCGAGCCGGAGCACCTGATCGACTGGAAGGGCCAGGACTGGGTCCTGCGGGAGACCGAGACCAAAGCGGCACACCCGAATTCGCGCTACTGCACCCCGATGTCCCAGTGCCCCATCCTGGCTCCCGAGTGGGATGACCCGCAGGGCGTGCCGATCTCGGCGATCCTGTTCGGCGGACGCCGCAAGACGACCGTGCCACTGGTGACCGAGGCCCGCGACTGGCAGCACGGCGTATTCATCGGCGGCACACTGGGTTCGGAGCAGACCGCGGCTGCAGAGGGCAAGGTCGGCACCGTGCGCCGCGACCCGATGGCGATGCTGCCGTTCATGGGTTACCACGTCGGTGACTACCTGAACCACTGGATCAGCGTCGGCAAGCAAGCCGACGAGTCCAAGTTGCCGAAGGTCTTCTTCGTCAACTGGTTCCGCCGTGGCGATGACGGCCGCTTCCTGTGGCCCGGATTCGGTGAGAACAGCCGCGTGCTCAAGTGGATCGTCGACCGGATCGAGCACCGTGCCAACGGTGTGTCGACCCCGATCGGTACCGTCCCGGGGGTCGAGGACCTGGACCTGTCCGGTCTGGACGTCGAGGAGGCCGACGTGGCCGAGGCGCTGGCCGTCAACAACGACGAGTGGCTCGCGGAGCTGCCACTCATCGAGGAGTGGTTCGAGTTCATCGGCGACAAGCTGCCGACCGGCGTCAAGGACGAGTTCGACGCCCTGAAACAACGACTCGGGTAGCGGTTTCCGAACTGATCTGGTCGACACTCCAGGTGAATTCTGCCTAGGGTTGTGGAATGCGCTTCGCGTTCAAGACATCTCCGCAGAACACCACCTGGGACGACATGCTGGCCATCTGGAAGGTGGCCGACGAGATCGACGTCTTCGAGTCCGGTTGGACCTTTGACCACTTCTATCCGATCTTCTCGGACTCCACCGGGCCGTGCCTGGAGGGCTGGGTAACGCTCACCGCGCTCGCGCAGGCCACCCGGCGGCTACGGGTCGGGGTGTTGGTGACCGGCATCCACTATCGGCACCCGGCAGTACTGGCCAACATGGCCTCGGCACTGGACATCGTGTCCGGTGGCCGCCTGGAACTGGGCATCGGCGCCGGCTGGAACGAGGAAGAGTCCGGTGCCTACGGCATCGAGCTGGGCAGCATCAAGGAGCGCTTCGACCGGTTCGAAGAGGCCTGCGAGGTGCTCACCGGTCTGCTGAGCCAGGAGACGACGAACTTCGACGGCAAGTTCTACCAACTGAAAGACGCGCGCAACGAGCCCAAGGGTCCGCAGCGCCCGCACCCGCCGATCTGCATCGGCGGTAGCGGAGAGAAGCGGACGCTGCGAATCACCGCCAAGTACGCGCAGCACTGGAACTTCGTGGGGGGACCGCCCGAGGAGTTCGCGCGCAAGCGCGATGTGCTGGCCGCGCATTGCGGCGACATCGGACGGGATCCGGCCGAGATCACGCTGTCGGCCCATATCAGGCTCGGCGAGGATCGCGACTACGCGAAGGTTGTCGACGAGGCTGCCGCGTTGGGTGCCGAGGGCCTCGATCTGGCGATCATCTACCTGCCCCCGCCGTATGACCCGGCCGTGCTGGAGCCGTTGGCGGAGGCGCTTCGCGGCTGACGGCCAGAAGGCATCTACGCAGTGGTTGTCTGCGCAGATGCCTTCTCGGTCAGGGTTTTAGCCGGTCTTGGCCTCCAGAGCGGCCAGTGCCGCGGCGACCGCGATGTACTTGTTGGTGCCCAGCTCGCGCACGGTGGAGATGTTCAGAGCCTCCTTCAGCGCCGCGTCGTGCTTCTCGGTGAGACCGGCGAGAGCCGACGGGGGTGCGTCGAGGACGTCCTTGAGGTCCTTGTTCTCGTAGGCCTTGTCGAGTGCCTTCTCGAGATTCACGGATACAGCCATAGTTCCTCCTGTGGTTTGCCCCACCCGTCGCGCACCCTAGTTACCGAAGCTGTGAACCAGTGCCGTTTGGCTAGCGACGATCCGAACTGCAGATGAACGGCCGCTTGCGACCCCGAATGGTCAGTTCATTCAAATATGCGCATAATGCAATTAATGAACCAGGCGATCTTCACCGGGCTGACCGGTATCCCGGCCGAACCCCCGTCCGTGTGGTCCCTGCTTGCATGGAACCCGCCGACCATCCCGGTGCTGCCGGTAGTCGCGGTACTGATGGCCGGTTGGTACGTGACGAGCGTGGTCCGGCTGCGCCGGATGGGGCGCACCTGGCCGTGGTGGTCGACGGTGTGCTTCCTGTCCGGATGCCTGATCTTGGGCGCGGTCATGGGGCTGTCGATCGAGCGCTACGGCTTCCGGCTGTTCAGCGCCTTCATGTTCCAGCAGCTCACCCTCTCCATCCTGGTGCCGCCCTTGTTGATCCTGGGCTCGCCGGGGCGGCTGCTGCTGCGGTCGACGCCGCATCATGGGCTTGGCAGGCGAGTGCTGGGCGCCGCGCTGGCCGGATTGCGTAGCCGGACCGCCGCATTCCTGCTGCACCCCGCCGTGACCATCCCGCTGTTCCTCTTCAGCTATTACGGCCTGTACCTGTCGCAGTTGTTCGACACTATTGCCGCTACCTGGTTGGGACACAACGGATTAGAGATCTTCTTTTTGGTCAGCGGCCTGCTATTCGCCATTCCGATCCTGTCGACCGATCCGCTGCCGATCCGGCAGACCAACCTGGGTCGAATGTTCGACATCTTCGTCGAGATGCCGCTGCACGTGTTCATCGGTGTCGTCCTGATGATGGCCCCCAGGCCGTTGATCGGCCTCTTCGCCAACCCGCCGGCCGAGTGGGGCGTCGACCCGGTGAAGGATCAAGCGGTGGCCGGCGCGCTGGCCTGGTCGTACGGCGAGCCCATCGCGCTCGCCACCACTCTGATCTTCGCCGTCAGATGGCGGCGCGAGGAGCAGGAGGAAACCGAGGCCCGCGAGGCCGACGATGCCCGTCAGGAAGACGAATTAGCTTCGTATAACCGCTTCTTGCGGCACTTGCACGGCGAGGAACCGGGTCAGGGCGCGTAGCCGCGCGCCGAACCGTCGGGTGTGGCGTACTTGACGATCAGCGAGCAGTCCTTGCCGCCCAGTCCTTCGTCGATGAGCTGCTGGAACTGCTCGGTCACCATGGTCGCGGCCGGCAGCTTGACGCCGGTCGCCTCTCCGGCGGCCAACGCCAGGCGGGCATCCTTGTGCGCCAAGTCGACAGTGAAGGTGGCATCGAAGTTGCGGTTGGCGGCAGCGGATTCGATGATGTCTGGCACCGGATACCAAGTCTGCTGCGCCCAGGACCGCGCCGAGGACACCGAGCAGATTTCCCAGAACACCTTGGGATCCAGGCCGAGTCGCTCGGCCAGCTGGGAGCCCTCGGAGTTGGCCATCATGTCGATGAACAGCATCATGTTGTTGCAGATCTTGGCCGCCACCCCGGCACCGCCGTCGCCCGCGTGGATCACTCGTCCCGCCATGGGCTTGATGTAGTCGGTTGCCGCACCGGCACTTTCGAGATCGCCACCGAGCATGAAGCACAGCGTGGCGGCCTGCGCGCCGCTGATCCCGCCGGAGACCGGGGCATCGACGAATCGGAACCCCCGCCGGGCCGATTCGGCGTGACAGTATCGCGAGGTTTCGATGTCGACGGTGGAGCTGTCCACCAGAAGCGTTGACGGCGAGGCGTTTTCCCAGATTCCGTAGGGGCCTTCGAACACGGAGCGCACATGCTCGCCCTTGGGCAGCATGGTGAACACGACCTCGGCGCCGGCCAGCACCTCGGCGATCTCCTCCACCGCGGTCACGCCCCTGGCCTCCGCGGCGGCCAACGCGTCACCCGAGAGATCGAAACCGCGCACCGTGTGCCCGGCCGCTACCAGGTTGGCCGCCATTGGCCCGCCCATGTTCCCCAAACCGATCCAGCCATAGGTCGATGAGCCGCTTGCGCGAAGAGAATCAGACACAGTCATGGTGTCAATGTAATCGCGCCCTGTCGGCGGCATCGAGCTCGTGCAGTGAGGTGCCCCTGGTTTCCGGCAGTGACCACACCGCGAACAGCGTGATCGGAGCGACGGCTGCCAGGTAGATCGCCACCGGCACCCAGCTGTGGTACCTGCTCAGCAGTGCGGTGCCGATGACCGGAGCCAGCGATCCGGCGAAGATCGACGTCACCTGATAACCCACCGACACCCCGGAATAGCGCATGCGGGTGGGGAACATCTCGGCCATGATCGCGGGTTGCCCGGCGAACATCAATGAGTGCACGAGCAGTCCGATCACGATGGCCGCCAGGATCACCCAGTCGTCGCGGGTGTTGAACATCGGGAACGCGATGAAGCCCCACCCGGCGGCCAGTACCGCGCCGAGGGCGTACGGCGCACGGCGTCCGACGATGTCGGTGTACCGGCCCACGATCGGCAGCGCGACCGCCTGAACCACGTGAGCTATCAAGAGCAGCAACAGGATTCGTTTGGTGTCCATGTGCAGCTGGATCTTGAGATAGGTGATCGAGAAGGTGACCACCATGTAGTAGAGGATGTTCTCGGCCACCCGCAGGCCCATGGCGGTGAACACGCCGCGCGGATACCGGCGGAACACCTCGACAACCCCGTAGGAGCTGGCCTTGTTCTGCTCGATCTCCTTGCGGGCCTCGTGGAAGATGGGCGCGTCGGATATCCGAGTACGGATGTAGTACCCGATCGCGACGATGATGACCGACAGCCAGAACCCGACGCGCCACCCCCAGGCCAGGAACGCGGAGTCCGACAGGGTCCAGGACAACGTGAGCAGCACCAGAGTGGCGAGCAGGTTGCCCAGCGGCACCGCCGCCTGCGGCCAGCTGGCCCAGAACCCGCGTTGTGAATCGGGAGAGTGCTCGGCCACCAACAGCACGGCGCCGCCCCACTCGCCGCCCACCGCGAAGCCCTGGACGAACCGCAGGACCACCAGCAGGATGGGGGCGGCGTAGCCGACCTGGGCGAACGTCGGCAGGCAACCCATGAGGAAGGTGGCGACACCCACCAGCACGATCGCGATCTGCAGCAGGTGTTTGCGTCCGTAGCGATCTCCGAAGTGCCCGAACACGATTCCGCCGATGGGACGGGCGACGAACCCGACCGCGTAGGTGAGGAAGGCCTTGATGATGTTGTCGAGGTCGTCCCCGGTGGCGGGGAAGAAGACCTTGTTGAAGACGAGGGTGGCCGCGGTGGCGTAGAGGAAGAACTCGTACCACTCGACGACAGTGCCCGCCATGGACGCGGCAACCACCTTGCGGAGACCGGACACAGGCGCGGGTTGGGGCTCGTCCGGGGGTGCGGTCAGCGACATTGCGCCAACCTATCCAGCGACACGCCGTCTCGTGGCGAACTTGTGCGAGACGTATCCGCCAGGAGACGGCGTGTCGGCGGATCAGATCGAATCGAGGGTGTACCCCATCGGCAGGAGCACACTCTTTAGCTCGCAGTACTCCTCGATACCCTCGGGCCCGTTCTCTCGGCCGATACCCGACTGCTTGTAGCCGCCGAACGGGCAGCTGGGGTCGAAGGCGTACCAGTTGATGCCGTAGGTCCCGGTACGGATCTGCGCCGCCACCTCCAGGCCCTTCGGGACATCGGTGGTCCACACACTGCCGGCGAGGCCGTAGTTGGAGTCGTTGGCGATCTTGATGGCCTCGTCGACGGAGTCGTAGGCGATGATCGACAGCACCGGGCCGAAGATCTCCTCCTGTGCGATGGTCATCGAGTTCTCGACATCGGCGAAAATCGTTGGCTGCACGAAGTATCCGCCGTCCAACCCCTCGGGGCGCTTGCCGCCGTAGGCCAGCCGCGCGCCTTCCTCGATGCCCTTGGCGATGTAGCCCTCGACGCGGGCGCGCTGCTTCTCGGTGATCAGCGGGCCGACCTGCGTGGCGGGATCGTCGGGCAGGCCGACACCCATCAGCGAGACCATGCCGACGATGCCATCCACCACCTCGTCGTACCGCGACCGCGGTGCCAGCACCCGGGTCTGGTTGACGCAGCCCTGGCCGGCGTTCATCAAGCCGGAGAACACCAGCATCGGCAGCGCTGCTGCCAGGTCGGCATCCTCCAGCACGATGGCCGCGGACTTACCGCCCAACTCCAGCGTGACCTTTTTGAGGTTCTTGGCGGCGATCGCTGCAATTTCCTTGCCGACGGCGGTGCTGCCGGTGAAGCTGAACACGTCGACGTCGGGATCGTTGGTCAGCGCCCGGCCCGTCTCGGCTCCACCCGGCACCACCGACAGCACGCCCTCGGGCACGCCCGCTTCGGCGAACACCTCGGCCAGGATGAAGCTCGACAGCGGGGTCTCCGCGGCGGGCTTGAGCACCACGGTGCAGCCCGCGAGGAAGGCCGGTCCGATCTTGTTGAGCGCCAGGAACAATGGCACGTTCCAGGCCGCGATGGCGGCCACCACACCGGCGGGTTCGCGGGTTACCACGGTCTGGCCGTAGGCGCCGTTGCGCAGCTCCTTCCACTTCACGGCGTCGGCGGCGTTGGCGTAGTACTGGATGGCGCCAAAGCCACCCATCCACTGCAGCGTCTCGATGACCATGGGAGGAGCACCGGTCTCGTCGGCGATGGCCTTGCAGATCTCGTCCTTGCGGGCCTCCAGCAGCGACACAGCCTTCTGCAGTACGGCCTGCCGCTCGTGCGGGGTCAGCTTGGGCCACGGGCCGTCGTCGAAGGCGCGGCGGGCGGCGCTCACCGCGGCATCGACATCGGCGGGGGAGGCCAGTGGACACTGGCCCACCTTCTGGCCGGTGGCGGGCGAGATGACCTCGATCACCTGGTCGGTGGCCGGCTCGGTCCAGACGCCACCGATGAAGAGCTTGTCGTAATTGGTCATGAATCGTTGTCTCTTTCCTGATGTGTATCAACGAACCCGGTAAAGCCGGAGGGTTTATGCGGGCCTATGGGCCCGAACTCGAACAGTCCACTGCCGTGGGTCTGAACGCCGTTCTCGACCAGCCGGAACGTCGCGAGATTGTCGACGGGGCACAGCAGTTTGAGCGTGGCATCGAGCTCCGCGGTCTTGTACCGCTTGCCCTGCACGACGAGGTCGCCCTGCCACATGCCGTGGCGCCAGTCCGGGTCCAGGCCGTACCCGGTGCCGAAGCCGAAATAGTGCGGCAGCACGATATCGGCCGTTATGGTGATGTCGCCCAACGTGATTACCGCCGAACGCGCTTCGCGCGTGCCGGGAATCAGGGTGATGTCGTGTGTGATGGGACCGAGCTCCTCGATCCCCTTCGACGGATCGCGCCACACCCGCCGCGCGCCGCTGACCACCTTGTTGCCGTGCTCATCCTCCTGATTGATGAACACGATCGAGTACTCGGGGAACGAGATCACGTTGTAGAGCCAGAAGAAGCCACCGGCCAGCGTGGCACGCCGTCCGGCGGGCTCACCCTCACCGACTGGACGGATGCCCCAGGATCGATCGCGGTTACCCGACCAGTTGACGCCGTCCAGCTCGTGGGTGGTGCCGTCGATCGTCAGTTGTCCTGTCCAGGTGCCTGTTTGGGCAAACCGGGAGGTGTCGAACATGACGCGGCCGAGCTGGCGCTGGTAATGGCCGGGCTCCAGAGACGCCGGTATCTCGCCGGTGTAGGTGATATCGAAAGCCAGGTCATAGTCGTCACCCGGCTCCAGGATGACCCGCACCTTCTTGAGGCCCTCGACGACCTCGATGCGGTACGGCCCGACATTCAGATCGGCGCGGTCGTCACCCAGCGCACGAGAGGCCCGGAACACCACGATGTCGTCGCCATTGCGTACCGACGCGAAGGCGTCGGTGACGCCCAAGTTCGGATAGACGCCCAGTCCGGTGATCAGATACGGCAGGTCGGCGCGGCCGCCGTGGCAGCCAAAGTAGTAGCGGTCGTAGAAGTTCCGGTCCGAGGTGCCGACGTGGCGCACCACATCGGCGATCTGGTGGATGGGGTAGTCGTCGAAGGGGGACAGGCTCATGCCTTGATTCCCGCCCAGTAGGTCCCGTCCAGCATCTTCTCCAGCGTGGCCCTGTGCAGGATTAGGTCATCGGGGTTGTCCGGCATCTGCGCTTGCCCGAATGCCATGGCGCGCATCTGGATCCGCACCATGATGACGGCGTGCTGCAATGCCGCGTAGGCGGTGTAGAAGTCCAGGTCTGCGGCGTGATGCCCGGTGAGGGCGGCGTATTCGGCGGCGATGTCTTCGCGGCGGCAGAAGTCCGGGAGACCCGGCAGCGTCGCCACTTCGGCCAAGTCCTGGAAGAAGCGGTGCAGGAAGATAATCCATCCCAGATCCAGCTCACGCGGTCCGATGGCCGCCATTTCCCAGTCCAACAGTGCCACCGGTTCGAAGTCTCGGTAGATGACATTGCCTGGACGCGAGTCGCCCCAGCTGACGACATCTATGGGGCGTCCCACGCCCGACAGAGACTCCTCGGGCCAGCTCTCGCGCAGCCACTCAAAGCCGCGGTCGATCAGCGGGATCGTCGGCCCGTCGCCGCGCACCCATTCGTAGAACTCGTGGGTGCGGCGTACGTGGGCGTCCAGGCCGGTCTCGCCGTCCCGGGTGTCGTCGAGGAAGGAGAAGTTCTCCACCGGTGCGGCGTGGATGCGGGCAAGCTGCTCCACGGTGAGGCGCTGCATCTTGCGACGGTCGGCCTCGGCGGCCTCGGTCACCCAAGAACCGAAGGTGTACGGCATGCGGTCCGGCGGCACCTCGCCGTCCACCCGGTCCATCACGAAGAACTCGCCGCCGAGCACCGTGGTGTCGTCGCAGTACCAGCGCACCGGCGGAACCACGGCGGAGGAATGACGGCCCAGGGTGTCCATGACGTCGAACTGGCGGCGCATGTCATAGCTCGGGAACACCGGACTCGAATCGGGCTGAGGCGCGGTCCGGATCACCAGGCGGTGGGCAGCACGCTGGCCGTTCTCGGTCCACTGTGCGTCGGCGAGGATCGTCTCACTGGACATGCCGTTGGCGCTCGGCAGCTCCGCGTGGTCCAGGCTCAGCGCGGCATCGGCCGGCAGTTGGGCGGAGATCCACTCGGCGAGCGCGCCGCGCAAGGTTTCCGGGTCCCGTTGAGATTCCGCGGGACGTGCAACGTCCTCATGCGTCGCTGTCTGCTCAGTCAAGGTGTCGTGACTTCCGTTTCATGTCCGCCTCGTTGCGTGACGCACGCAACACTACCGGGCAGTCAGGGGAAGTGGAACCTGTTGCAATTCTGGATTCAGCGGGGGCGCAGGACGAGCACCAAATTGCTCACCAGAACCTCCCGCACAGCGGGAACTCTGGTGATCCACCATGCCCATTTGGGGTGGTAGCGGGGAAATGCGCCGACCAGCGCGCCGGTGCTTTCGGCCCACTGCAGCCCGTCGCGCACGGATACCGGGAAAAGTGACGACCCGTAGTTGTTCTTGGGGGGGTGGCCATGCTTGCGGGTGTACCAGCGGGCGGCGCGGGCACCCCCGAAGTAGTGCGTCAGGCCCATTTCGTGGCCGCCGAACGGGCCCAGCCAGACGGTGTACGACAAAATCGCCAGCCCGCCCGGCCGGGTGACCCGCAACATCTCCGTGCCGAGGCGCCAGGGCTCCGGTACATGCTCGGCGACATTCGAGGACAGGCAGATGTCGACGCTGTCGTCGGCTATCGGCAGGGCCATTCCGGACGCGCGCAGATACGTCGCGCGCGGATCTCTGATGCCGTCCCCCGCTGCATGCATCTCCCGGGGGTCGGGTTCGACACCGATGTACCGCGCTCCGGCCTCGACGAAGGCAGAGGCGAAGTACCCCGGCCCGCCGCCCACGTCCAGCACGGTGCGGTTCTGCAATCGGTCGTCGGTCGCCTGTCGCCACAGGTCTGTGACCAGGTGAACTGTGTCCTGTGCCACGGTGCCGTAGAACCGCTCTGGCGCACTCTGCTCAAAGCGGAAGGATGCCAACAAGCTGGTAGAACGTCGAAGGGTGGCTCGATGTGCAAATACGTCGGTGATCTCCGGCACGGGTTCTCGTTCTGCTCGGTTTCCTTATTAAGGGAAACGGAATTTCTGGAGGCCCACCCTAACGGCCTAGGGTGCTTAGCGGTGTTTAGCGAACTGTCAGATCAGCCGGGCCTCCTGCGGGAGGTCCTCATGCTGTGCTGGCGCGATACCGATCATCCTCAGGGTGGCGGGAGCGAGACATACCTACAGCGTATCGGGGCTGAGCTGGCCGCATCCGGGGTCAAAGTGACCCTGCGGTGTGCCGCCTACCCGGGCGCCCCGCGCCGTGAGGTTGTCGATGGAGTGCACATCTCGCGGGCGGGCGGCCGTTTCACGGTGTACCCACGGGCGCTGCTGTCGCTGCTGGCCGGCCGGATGGGTCTGGGTGCGCTGCGTGACCTGCGCCCCGACGTCGTCATCGACACCCAGAACGGCATCCCCTTCTTCGCCGGCGCCGTGGTGACCGCACCCGTGGTGGTGCTGGTACATCACTGTCACCGGGAGCAGTGGCCGGTGGCCGGACCGCTCGTCGGCAGGCTGGGCTGGTGGCTGGAATCGCGGCTGTCCCCCCGGATGCACCGACGCAACCAGTATCTGACGGTCTCGCAGCCGTCCGCATCCGACCTGATGACTCTGGGCATAGAGCCCGGGCGGATCGCGGTGGTGCGCAATGGCATCGACCAGGTTGCCCACCATGCTTCCGGTGATGTACTGGACACGCGCAGCGAGACGCCGCGTGCGGTGGTGCTGTCGCGCTTGGTGCCGCACAAGCAGATCGAGCACGCGCTGACCACCTTGGCGGTGCTGCGTGACCACGTACCCGACGTGCACCTCGATGTCGTCGGCGATGGCTGGTGGATGGATCGTTTGGTGGAACATGCTGCCCGGCTGGGTATTTCCGATGCGGTGACGTTCCACGGATACCTTGACGAAGAGTCCAAGCATCGGGTGCTGCAGCGCGCCTGGGTGCACCTGATGCCTTCGCGCAAGGAGGGCTGGGGCCTGGCGGTCACCGAGGCCGCGCAGCACGGCGTGCCCACGATCGGCTATCGCTCCTCCGGCGGACTCACCGACTCGGTGACCGACGGCATCACCGGCCTGCTGTGTCGCGATCAGGATGAGTTCGTCCGGCATACCGCGACTTTGTTGGCGGACAACAAGCTTCGTTACCGCATGGGAGAGGCGGCACGGGCCCGCTGTGCAGATCTGTCCTGGCAGCGCAGCGCGGCCGGCGTTTCGACGGTCCTCAAGGCGGCGGTTGTCGGCGTCCCGGTGTCGGGGATCATCGGTGACGAGCCCGTCGTGACTCCGCAGCTCGAAGTCCCGGCCTGACATCGTTTGTTGCGGTTCATGATTCGCCGACAGTAACCGCAGGTACAGATCCGGGCGAGAAAACGTGCGTGTGGTTACGCTCGTCGGGACTCACGCAGGCGAACGGCGGCCGATGCGCCGCCCGCGAGGAGTAGTGCCATCCACACCAGATGCGCCGCGATGACGGTGGTGCGACGACCCGGGGACGCTCCGATGGGGGTCCACGGGCCCGGCACCCGGTAGAGCGCGATGTCACCGTCTCGGTAGACCGGCTCGAGCTGCGCCAACGATGACGGCGAGAACTCTTGTTGGCCTGGGGTGTTCGCCTGCGCGACAACCCAGCCGATGCCCTGTTCCGCGAGCTCGCGGGGTGCGGCCCCGCCGCGCAACAGTTCCTCGACGTGGCGGCCGCGGTTGCCGTCCCCGCGCACGTCTTGTCCGTCGACCCGCAGGTCGCCGCTGCTCACCGTGTCTGCGCGGATCCAGCGCGGAAAGGGGTCCAGCACCGGGATGGCCGACGGTCCCCATGGATAGTGCCGCATGGCCGCCGGCGGCAGCACGGCCACGGGATGGGGTTCGGCATTGATGTGAGCGGCGACGGCGGTCCATCCGGCCGGATAGGTCACCGGCTCGACCCGGCCGCCAACACCCCATGCCAGGTCGGGCAGGGTGGCCACCAGTGCGGCGCAGGCCAGCCCGGCCGCCACGCATTGCGATGAACGTTCACGAAGCACGGTGAGGGACGCGGCGCCCGCCACCGCGTACCCCGGCATCGCCAGTGCCACCCATTTCTGGCCGTCGCGCACGATGCCCAGTCCGGGCACTTCGGTGATGAGCCAGGTGGTCAGGCTCAACCCCGGCCCCGTTGCCAGCAGTGCCGGAACAACCACGGCCACAAGGGCAATGCCGAGCAGTCCGAGCGCCGTACGGCTGCGCCACAGTACCACCGAGCCCACTGCCACCACGATGAGTAGCACCGCCGAAAAGGCCAGCGCGAACAGCGTCGTGCGGGAGGCAGGCACCGCCGAGGCATTCCACATGCCGCCCAGGGAGGCCAGGCTGCCCAAGGTGCTCAGACCCGGCTCGGCCCGCGCCGCGAAGGCGTGGACCCCGGCCTCATCCCCGGCGGGTACGGCGGTTCCCAGGCCCGAGGCCACCAGCCACGGCAGTGCCGCAAGCATAGAGATCGTCAGCACGCCAAGCCGTGACCGGCGATCGATTGCCACGGCGACCCCGACGATGAGCGCCAGCACGGTTCCGGTGGGCGTCAATCCGGCCAGCGCGATCCAGAAGGCGAGAGTGCACCACGAGACAACGTCGGACCGCGAGCGCAGTCGCAGGACGGTCAGCGCGACCCAGGGGAGACAGCCATAGCCGACCAGCAGACTCCAATGCCCCTGCAGAAGTCGTTCGGCCACATAGGGATTCCAGACCGCGATGGTGGCCGCTACCAGCTCCCCGGGGACGCCGGCAGTGGGAACCAGGTGGGCGGCCAGACGTGCCGCGCCCCATCCTGCGAGCCATAAGCCGAGCGCGAGAAGTGCTTTGACCAGGATTCCGCCGTCAACCAACACGGTGGCGACCGCGATGAAGAAGTCCTGCGGGACGGCGCGCGGTGCCGCCTCGCCGACCCCCAGTGCGGCATCGGTCAGGTACGAGCGCGGCGTCGAGACGGCATCGCGGATCAGCAGATAGCCGGGTGCCGCCAACGGGGCGGTGATCGCCGCCGCCAAGGCCAGCGCGTACAGCGGCGCGATATTGCCTGTGCGGCGCAAGACGTCCCGGCTAGAGGTGGTTTCGGGGCGACGGGAACTTATCGGTGTCGGCCTCGCTGGCGGGTGGTTTCTCCGGACCGCGACGGCCGAAGAACCCGTGATCGACCGTGTCGAGACCGGGGTCGATCAGGGCCGATTCGGCGCGCAGGCTGAACGACCCCAGCAGGCCGCCGCCGACCAGCGCCACGACGCCCAGCGCCGCGAAGGTGATCGGCAGGATGTTCGACCAGATGGACAGGCTGTCGCGGGTATCGCGGGCCGCCTTCACCTGCTTCTCGACGGTCTCGTCGTTGGACTGCACGGTGTAGTCCACCATCGGGACCTCGGGCTTGAGCGCGTCACGTGAGTAGTAGTGCAGCGCATGCTCTTTGCTCTTGACGATGATGCCGCTGACCGGGTCGACCCAGAACTCGCGCTGTGCCGCGTAGTAGCGGGTCATGGTGATCTCTTCGTCCTCGCGCTCGGCCTCCACGCCCCACTGCTGAGCACGGGCCGTCACCTTGGAGTCCTCGTCCTTGTCGTACAGCGAGGGGTACGCGACGGGCTCCACCAGCTTGCCGTTGGCGTCATAGCCGACGTTCTGGGTGAAGTGGTAGGCGGTGAGTCCGTTGACGTCCTCTTCGCCGGTGTAGTTGGCGTCGAAGGCCCGCTGAGCCACCACGTCGAAGTACTGGTACGTCTTCTTCTCGGTGTCGAAGGGGAACCGGTAGCTCAACCCCTCGTGCTTGAGCGCGATCGTCGTCGGCGGTGTCTCATCCTCGATGGCGCGCGGCTTCTGCACGCTGCCACCCGGGTTGTCATCGCTGGAGATGGCCTCGGCGGTGTGACGGTCCACGGTGACGGTGTCGACGGTGGCCAGGACCAGCCCGGCGTCGCCCTGCTTGTCGGTGCGCTTCAGGGTGATACCGGCCTGCAGGCCGACCTTGGTGGCGTCGGCGGGGCTGACCGTGGTGATCTGCTCTTGCAGCACCAGTGGCTTGTCCGGGTCGGCGATGAACTTCTGGCCGGACAGCGAGGCGGGATCCAGAGCGCGGCCCTTGCCCTCGCTCACCAGCGTGGCGTCCCAGTCGAGCGGAATCTTCGCAAGCCGATTGCTGGTGTATGTGCTCAGCAACAGTGCGGCGATGATAAGAGCCGAACCGAGCCCCAGCAGCCCGCACGCTGCGATACGCATCATGACCCCGCGGTTCACTGCTGACCCTCTTCGCGCAAGCGCCTCATCGGTCGCCGAACCCTCCTTAACGTGCGGTAACCCTGTGCTTGACGGTATGGCATGCCCAGGGCAAATCTGTCTGACCCTAACAGCCGCGGCCGCCAGGTGGTCATTCGGCGATCGTACGGATTCGCAGGTCCTGGTTCTGGCCGAATGCCGCCGGATCGACTTAGAACCGTACCCTCGGCGGGGTGACGACAGCGCGCGCATCGGCTCCGGCCGGCCCCGCCTTCCATGCGCGGGGGTTCGTACCTGCGTTGGAGGGCATGCGTGCCTGCGCGGCGATGGGGGTCGTGGTCACCCACACCGCGTTCCAGACCGGCCATAACGGCGGTATCGACGGCCGCATCCTGGGCCGCTTCGATCTGGCGGTGGCCGTCTTCTTCGCGCTATCAGGATTTCTGCTGTGGCGCCCACATGCGCTGGCAGCACACGGCGGGCCCGCCCCGGCCTCCACCGGGCGCTACTTCGCGTCGCGGTTCGTGCGCATCGTCCCGGCCTACCTGGCCGCCGTCTTCGTCGTCCTGTTGCTGTTGCCGGATGCGGCGGGAGCACGCTGGGTCGTCTGGCTGGCCAACCTGACGCTCACCCAGCTGTACGTCCCGCTAACACTGACGGCCGGCTTGACGCAGATGTGGAGCCTGGCGGTGGAGGTGGCGTTCTATATTGCGCTGCCTGCCATCGCGCTCGTGATGCGCAGGGCCCCGGTGCGCTGGCGTGCACCGCTGCTGCTGGCGGCCGGGGTGGCCAGCCTAGGGTGGTCGTTCATTCCGTTCCACACTGCGGCGGGCATCAACCCACTGACGTGGCCGCCCGCGTTCTTCTCCTGGTTCGTGGCGGGCATGCTGCTGGCGGAGTGGAGTTCGGCTCCGCCCGCCTGGACGCTGCGCCTGGCGCGTCGCCGGGTGCTGCTCGGGGGTGTGGCCCTCATCGCGTTCGGTGTGGCGGCATCACCGCTGGCCGGGCCGGAGGGGCTGACGCAGGCGCCACCGCATCAGTACGCCGTCAAGATCGCGATGGGTGCGACGCTGGCGTGGGCGCTGCTGATGCCGTTGACGCTGGATGCCCCGGGGACCTCGCACCGCGTGCTGGGCAGACCGCTCATGGTGACGCTGGGACGCTGGTCCTATGGCCTGTTCATCTGGCACTTGGCGGCGTTGAACATGGTGTTCACCGTGATCGGCCACTTTCCGTTCAGCGGCCATTTCCCGCTGGTGCTGATTCTGACGCTGATCTTCGGTTTCGCGATGGCCGCGGTCAGTTATGCACTGGTGGAATCCCCGTCACGGGAGGCATTGCGCCGCTTCCAGAAGCGGCGCGACGGCATCCGTACCGCGGCGAAGGCGACGGTCGCCACGGAAATCAGCGCCAGCAGCTGAATCCACCACGAGTGACCGGTGTAGCCGCCCACCGATCGCCACGGATGTCGTGAGAGAGCCGCCCCTGCCAACAGAAGCGAACCGCCCGAGATGTAGGTCCCGGCCGCGGTGAGTGTGCGCAGTGGCCAGCGTGTCCACACCTTGAACGCCAGTGTCGTCAGGCCCACGAGCACCCCGGCGATACCGCTGATCGCGGTGAGTGCCGCCACGACGGCCGCACCCGCCGCCGGACCCGAGCGCCACGGAATCACAGGAGGGAGGATGGTGCTTCGTCGCACCGGGAAGAGGGCCAGCAGGGCCAGGACGGGAAGCAGCGCCAGCCCACCGAAGAGCCCGGTGCGATACCAGGTGTCGAGGCCGAAGGTGAGCGTGATCTTCCCGCCGTCGCCGGCCGGCAGGACCCAACCCTGCTGCCACCCGTTGACGCGTATCGGCTCGAGCGTGTGCCCCTGTGCATCTCGGGCCGCCCACCCGGGGTTGATGCTCTCGGGGACTACTAGCACCCGGTCCTGCTGTGCCGGATCCGCGGAGACCTCACGCTGTGCCGCATCCCATCTGCCCTTGACCGCCGCTGTTGCGGTGGCGGCGGCCGGTGCCGTGCCCGGTGCGGTGAGCTGGACACCGTCGACGATGAACTGCTGGCGTGGGTTGACGGTGACGTCCTGAGGTCCCGCGCCCGTTTCGATCGGTGTCGTATCGCATGGAGTGGCCTGGATAGCACTGCCGTCCAACAGTTTCCGCACCGTGGTGGTGATGGACATGGGGACGAAGCGCCCGGCAAGCGCCAGCACCGGCCCGTCCGCGCAGCCGATTTTGATCACGCGATTGTCGTTGGTGTTTGCGTCGGCGGGAGCGACCGGCCGACCGCTGGTGTCCAGTGCGACAAGCTCGGCAATACCGGGTGGTTTGTTCTGATCGGTTCCGAGCGCGGTCCGGTCGATGATGTCGGTCCAGTTCATCACCGTGACGGTGATGGTGTCGGTCACGCGCGGATGCAGAGACAGTGTGGCGGCGTCGGCCCTGGGATCGATGGAACGCACCTGCGGACCATCCCCGAGGTCGATCGCTACCTGCTTGGGGTGCGCGGGAACCTCGGTGCTACTGGGGCGCAATCGAATACCGCCGACGGCGACTGGTTTGGGAAGTTTGACCACAAGAGAGGGTAGGTGCTGGCGAAGTACCGAGTTCTGTGGTGCCGTCCAGACGGTGCCCGGATCGCCGTCGGTGGCCGCGTAAGACGAGCCCCGCAGGTCGATCAGGTCGGCGTCGCCGGAGGCTGTGGTGGTTCCGGGCTGCGTGATCAAGTCGCGCAGCTGCGGGCCGGAGCGGGCCCGTACCCAGAGCGACGGCGTCAATGAAACAGGCTGGGGCACAGTCAGTGTACGGATAAAGGTGCCCGGCTCCTCGGGGGAGAGCGAGAGTGACCCCGCGCAGCGCAGTCTTTCCGGCGACGGCATGCAGCCGGGCCGCCCCTCCAGCGGCGATCCCAGGTCCCAGCCGAGCACCGTGGCTCCCGCAGGAGGCGCGGGAATGATTGCGCTGTGGCGTAAATCGACGGAGTGGGCGTATCCGGCAGCATCGTATTGAGTGAGAGACAGCTCGGTGATCCCGAACTGCACACCCGAGGTGCCGTCTTCGGTACCGGTGGCTGTCACCTTGATCCAGTTGGTTTCCCCCGGCCGCAGCGCGATGTTCAGGGGTTTACCTGGCTCGTCGAATCGCACCGAGGTGGTGCCGTTGTCGGTCTCGACCTCCAGCCGTCGCACTTGCGCGCCCAGGGCAGTGGCGCTCGGCGTGACGGTGAGAATCGCATTGGTGATCGGTCGATCCAGGTCAACCCGGATCCATTGTCCCAGAGCGGCTTCCAGGGAACTGCTGACCCAGCTCGTTGCGTTGTCGCGGTCGATGACGGCCGCCGTGCTGGTGCCCGGTGCCACATTGGGTAGTGCGGTGGAGTCGGATGCGGAGCTGGATGCGGTGATGGTTCCGCCCGTCCACGTTCCGTTGACCAGTGGGACGCCGGTGGCAGGGTAGTCGGGGACTCGGTTGAAGGTGCGGCGTTTGTCTCCGGGCGCACGGATGGCCGACGAGTGGTCGTCGACGCGTCCGTAGTCAGTTTCCCGGGCCAGCGGGCTATCGGTGACCATCGCAGGTCCGGGGCGCAGACCGGTCTGCGCGGCATCGGTGGCCAACAGGGACGGGCCCAGTGGTGGCTGGTTCAGCTGACGGCGTCGCTCACCCAATCGGAGCAGGGCCTCGGGGCCGCCCGCCACCCGGGGCATGCTGTCGATATCGACGAGATACGGATCCCCGTAACGCTTGTGCGCACCGACGGCGTAGATCTCGACGGCCGGATACTGGGGTCGCAGGTCGCTGTCGGCGACAAAGCCCTCCACCGTTCCGGCGCCGACAGGGGCGCCGAACTGGGCGACCTTGGTGAGCCCGGGAGACCCCTCGATGGTGTGGTGCACCAGAATCGGGCGCGCGGAGCGGGAGGTGTCGGGATCCAGATCATTGCGCACCACCAGATAGGAGATGCCCTGTTGTGCCAGGGTGTCGGCCAGTCCGTCCGAAGGTCTGCCCGCGGCGAACAACTGCTGCACCGAATCGATGGCGCGGATGGTTTCCGGAGGGGTCAAGGGTATGGAATCACGGACTCCCCAAGGGGTTTGACCCAGTGCCTGCAACGGCTCGTCACGAGTGAGACCCCAGGTCTGGATGGCGAACGGGGCGCCCGGGACCACCAGTGCGCGTCCGCCGTCGTCATGATCGGCCAGCCAGTGCGCGGTGTCGTTCCAGTACTCAGGGATCGCGTCGAAGCCGCCGCGGGGAACCAGCCGGCCGGTCCAGGCCAGCGATGTACTCGCGGCGAGCGCCACCAACAGCGCGATACCGAAGGCCACCGCGCGATTGCGCTCTGGTCGCGCCAACGCCGCGAGCCACTGCCGCATGGGCACACTGGCCGGTAGCGGCAGTCGCGACAACGCATGCGCCAAGCCGAGAATCAGCGGTAGGCGGATCAACGGCTCCAGCTTGTGCAGATTGCGCAGTGGTGTGCCGCTGTCGTCCAAGAAGAATTGAATCTGTTGGCCCACAGGCGATCCGAGTGCGCCGGTGTATCCGGCCGTCAGCAGCACCAGGCCGACGAGAAGTATGGTGACCAGCCTTCCCCTGGCGGGCATGCCCCGCATTGCCAGCCCCGCCATACCCGCGGCGGCGACCATCGCGGTGGCGATGACCACGGCCGACTGGGTGACCAGCGAGGAACCGGCCGTCGCGGTCGGCGCCACGAAGGGCGTCCAACTGTCCGTCCCGCGCAGCACCTCGGTCAGTGAGGTCCACTGCGTGGTGACGCCGGAGGACTCGATGAAGTCGAGGAATTTCGGGCTGATCTTGCCGAAGATGAGCAACGCCGCGATCCACCACGTGGTGGCCAGCGCCAGGCAGGGAACCCACCATGCCGTGAAGCGCCACCACGTGCGGTTGGGCCTGTGCGCCAACCACCAGATGGCAGCGACTCCGCAGGCCAGGGCAGTGGCCACCGCGTTGACCGCGCCCATCAGTGCGACCGCCACCGCCGACAATGCCGCGGCCCGGCGGGGGGGCATGCGACCCTGGAACGTCAGGATGACCGGCAACAGCACCCACGGGGCCAGCATCATCGGCAGAGTCTCGGAGGAAATGGCGCCGAGGGTCGTCAGTACCCGGGGCGAGAGGGCAAATGCGACCGCCGCGATAATTCGCGAGCCGCGGGTGCCGATGCCGAGTGCCTCGGCGACCCGGATCACGCCCCAGAACCCGGCCACGATCAACAGGGCCCACCACAGTCGCTGTGTCACCCAGGCGGGCACCCCGAGCAGGTGGCCCAGCGAGAAAAAGGCGCCATGGGGGAACAGGTATCCGTACGCCTGATTCTGTGCCTGTCCGAATGGCAGGTCACTGCTCCACAGGTTCAAGGCGCGTGCGGCGAACCGCAGTGGATTGATCGCGAGATCCAACTTGGTGTCCGGGGAGATCTGCCCGGGTGATTGAGAGAACGTCAGCAGGAGGGCGAGTGCCGAGGCAACCGTGAGCCACCGCCGGTGTAGCGGAGAGGTGTCAAGGCGGTGCGTCACGGCTCAGGAAATGCGGCGCTGCGCGGTCGGGAGCCGCGAGATGTCAGCTCCGGTTGCCGTAATCCGGGCGGTTGAGGATCGCCGTCGACGGATCGATGCCGGTGACCACCGGCTTCTTGTCCTGCTCGACCGACAGCGTGAGGCCGAAGACCGCAGCGGCGCCCAGCAGCAGCCCGATCAGCACGCTCGCGGCGGCCGGCACCACAAATCTGGTCATCGGAACTCCTCTGGGTCACGCAGATACAGCGGCCAAACTAGCACGTTTGAGATCGGCAACGATTCTCCGGCGGACAACCGGCCGTGATACTGGAACCATTAGCTGGGTATCACCGGCAAGGTTGGGGGTCGACACATGACGACGCAGCGGGGCCTGTGGGTACTCGGTTTGGGTGAACACGGGACATGTCCGACCGTGAAGAGATCGGCATGGCGAGCGCATGCACGTGGTTGCCCACGACGGTCCGTGCGGAATAATGGCCGCCCATGACCGGTCCCTACAACTACGGACCGGCGCCGGACTACGACGCGGAGTTCGCCGCCGCGCACAATCCGGCGCTACCGCAGGATCAGCTGTTGCGGCTGTGGCATACGCGCCCCGATCTGCGTGAGGCCCTGGCGCAGTTGCCCGCGTGCCCGCCCAACCTGGCCGCACAGGTGAAGTTCTCCGATCCGTGGCGCGATCCCAATGCGCGGTCCCATCGTGGGGTCATCATGGCTTTCGCGACGCTGGCCGGCCTGCTGGTGATCGTCGGACTCGGCTACGTCGGGTATATGGCGGTACGTGGCGACGGCACCACCCAGCAGACACACGGGATGCTTCCACCGAATGACCCGAAGACGACGAGCAGCAGTGCCGCGATGACCACCACCGCGCCACCGCCGGTGCAATCGAGCCCGGTCAAGCCGGTGGATGTGTCCACCAACTGCGTTCAGGCCGAGGACGGTACCGACAGCAATGGAGTCAAGTACGTCTACGACCCCGCCAAGGCATTCGATAACGACCCACTGACCGCGTGGCGGTGCCAGTGGAAGGAACAGGACGGTCAGTCGATCACGGCCAAGTTCGATCACCCGACGCTGATCACCTCGGTCGGGCTGATCCCCGGATATGCCAAGACCGATATCGACGGATCGGACCGCTTTGCCCAGAACCGCAAGATCACCAGGGTGCGTTGGGAATTCGGTGACGGCAGCTCGGTCAAGCAGCAGGTGCCGGTGAGTCGTGCGTTGGCGAGTATCAAGGTGAACGTGGTGACCGATTCAGTCACGATGGTCATCGAGGCCACCGAGCCTGGCGTCTCGATTGTGAACAAGAGTGGCCAGCGCCAGGACGCCTTCAACGGACTGGTCTCGGTGAGCGAGATCGAGATCATGGGCACACAGCCCCCTGTCGGGGAAGGACCCGCACCAGCGCCTGCCCTGCCGCCGGCGCCTCCGGTGGGCGCCCCGCCGGCGATGCCGACACCGGGGCAGGCGCCTCCCGCACCGTCGCCGGCTCCTGCCGCGCCGACCTCACCTCCGGCGCCTCCGCGACCGTAGCGGCTCGTACCCAAAACCAGCCGAGCTCCTCTGAGTTCATTGCCGCCGAATTGCGGTTACGTTGGATCCATGGCCGAGCTCAACCGCAGGACCGTACTTACCACCGGGGCAATTGCGGCTGGTGCCGCCGCTGTCGGACTCGGGGGATACGAACTGCTCCGCAAGCCGGGGCGCAGCGACTCGTCGGCATCCGACGGGAGCAAGCCGAACATCTTGGTGATCGTGGTGGATCAGATGAGGGCCCCGCAGTGGTTCCCCGATATCCAAAAGCTCACCAGCATCTTGCCGAACCTGAGTCGATTGCAAAGGGACAGCGTTACTTTCGCCTCGCATTACACCGCGTCGAACATGTGCACCCCATCGCGGGGCGCCATGACGACGGGGCTGTACTCGCACCAGACCGGCTGCCTGTTCACCGGTGAGGGGCCCACCGAATCGAGCCTGGCTCCACAGTTCCCCACCTGGGGCACCATGCTGCGCCAGCAGGGCTACCGGACCTGGTGGTGGGGCAAGTGGCATCTGGGCAACTGGAGCGATAACACGCCTGAAGGTCTTGATGCACACGGCTTCTCGGGTGGAACATTCCCCTCGCCGAACGGCATGCCGAATCAGGGCCTGCAGAAGGACCCCGGGATCGTCGACCAGTTCGCAGGGTGGTTCGAGGCGGAGGCCGGTAAGGGGCCATGGTGCACCACCGTCTCTCTGGTAAACCCCCATGACATCTGCTGGTGGCCGAAGAATCCTCTCCCGGACGATGTTCCGCACTGGTTCGATGCGGTGCCCGTCAACTTCCAGACACCCGATGAGCTGCGGCAGCATCGCAAGCCGCAGCTGCAGATCGACTACGCGAACTTCATGTCGCCGATCATGACGGGCGAAGTGACCTACTCGGGCCCGGACCTGGCGCGTCAGTGGGCCCGTTGTCTGGATATGTACCTGTGGTTGCAACAACAGGTGGACGCCCAGATCGGCAGGGTGCTCGACAAGCTGGCGTCACGTCCAGAGATCGACGACAACACGGTCGTCGTCTTCACCTCCGATCATGGCGAGTACGCGGGCTCACATGGCTTGCGCGGCAAGGGAGCAGCCGCCTACGAGGAGGCCATCCGGGTTCCGCTGTACATTCGCGATCCGCACGGCGTGCTCACGCCCAAGCCGGGCGAGACGCGCACTCAGCTCACCTCCAGTGTCGACCTCGCACCCTTGCTGCTGACCATCGGATCCGGCGGAAACGGGTGGCGTTCGGATCCACGTTTCTCATACCTGTCCGCGCGCGCCGATATCGCCGACATCGCCGAAAACAATGCGGCGGGACGCAAGTGGATTGCGCACGTCACCGACGACATGTCGGTGGAGGAGATGGTCACCTTTCTCAAGGATCCGCGAACCCGCGCGGTGATGGGCGAGAACGCACCCACCGAGATCCCCACCTCGGCACCGAGTCACATCGTCGCGGTGCGTACCGCCGAAGCCAAGCTGGCCAACTATTCGTACTGGAAGCCCGGCGGTATGCAGATCGACACCGCGCGGCCCTCGGATCGCGAATTCTACGACTATTCAACGCCTTCCGGCCAGCAGGAGATCGAGAATCAGGCCGGACGAGGCGGCAAGGAAACCGAGCTGCAAGCTCTCATCGACAACGAGGTGTTGCCGGAGGTGCAAGCACCGCTACCGACCTTCCTGGGGCAGGCGCAAGAGCAGGGCCTGGCCGATATGCAAAAGCTGATGGCGGTGCGCGGCGGGTAGCGCATCCGGCGCGGGCTACTTGGGTGGCAGAGAAGCGGCGTAGGCCAACGCGCGTTTCACCCAGGGCTCCAGCTGGCGCTTGGTGCGCAACCCCTCGGCGTCGATGCTCAGCCATCCGTCCATCTCGCGGCCGCCCATCACCATCCGGCTCACGTGCGTCTTGGTGACCAGCGCTTCGGTGTCCTGAGGATCGCAGCGTGCCAGCAGCCCACTGCCGCGTCTCGCGGCAACCGTCATATGCCCATGCACCAGAAAGGCCAGTCCGCCGAACATCCGTTTCTCGGTGACGCCCTTGGTCGTGGCGATCACCTCGCGGATGCGTTCAACCAGGTCCTCGTCGTAGGCCACGGCTCAATTGTGGCGTGCTGTCGATTTCCGCACCGCTTGTTCGTGGTATCTGCGGGACACCCAACAGCAGAGAGGCACCATTGAACCGTGGCGCACGACGAGATCGGTCGCATCTTCCGCGAGGAGTACGGCCGCACCGTGGCGACGTTGATCCGCTATTTCAGCAGCATCGACCTCGCCGAGGACGCCGTGCAGGAGGCGTTCGAGGTGGCCATCGCCAAGTGGCCGCAGGACGGCATCCCGCCCAATCCCGGTGCCTGGATCACCACGACGGCACGCAACCGCGGCATCGACAAATTGCGCCGCGATCAGCGGCGCGACGAACTCTCCCGGGAAGCAACGGCTTTCGAAGAGCCTCAGCCCGAGCCGCGGGAGGTGGGGCCGGTGCAAGATGATCGTCTGAGACTCATCTTCACGTGCTGCCACCCGGCGCTGTCGCCGGAGGCGCAGGTCTCGCTGACGCTGCGCTTGCTCGGTGGGCTCACCACGCCGGAGATCGCCAACGCGTACCTGGTCTCCGAATCGACCATGGCAGCACGCATCACTCGCGCCAAGAAGAAGATCGCCGCGGCGGGCATTCCCTACCGGGTGCCGGTGGATCACGATCTGCCGGAACGGCTCTCTTCGGTGCTGGCTGCGCTCTACCTCGTCTACAACGAGGGTTACGCGGCCTCCTCGGGTGCCTCGCTGACGCGCACGGACCTATCCGTGGAGGCGATCCGGCTGGTGCGGCTGCTGGCGGATCTGATGCCCGACGAACCCGAAGCGTTGGGCCTGCTGGCGCTGCTGCTGTTGACCGAGGCCCGCCGCCCCGCGCGCACCGACGCCGACGGCGCACTGGTCTTGCTTGCCGATCAGGACCGCACCCGATGGAACCGCGCCATGATCGCCGAGGGGCACGAGCTGGTGCGCCGGTGCCTGCGCCGGGACGCTCCAGGTCCGTATCAGATCCAGGCGGCGATCAATGCCGTCCACGACGATGCGTCCTCGGCGGCGCTGACCGACTGGAGTCAGATCGTCAGTCTGTATGACCAGCTGGTGCGCTACACGCCCACCACCGTCGTGGCCCTGAATCGCGCCGTGGCCGTCGCCGAACGCGACGGTGCGGAAGCCGGGCTGGCAGCCATCGAACCGTTGCGCGACGACCTTGACCGCTACTACCCACTACATGCGGCGCGGGCGGATCTGCTTGCCAGGCTCCACCGAGACCGCGAGGCGGCCGAGGCGTATCGAAAAGCCTTGGAAATCACCGACAACGAGGTGTTCCGCAGGTATCTCGGAGACCGGCTGGCCCGGCTCGAACCCGGCACATGACACCATGGCCTCATGAGAATGCGTGCGGGCACAGTACTGACCGGTCTCGTCGTCGCGGCGCTTACCGCCTGCGGTGGCAATACCTCGGAGCCCGCGAAGGAGAGCACGTCCTCGACGAAGGCGCAGGCTCCGGCAACGGCCGCACCCGCCGCCGATCTGGCTTGTTTGAGCACCCGCGACCGGTTGGCGCAGCTGCTCATGGTGGGCGTCAAGGACGCCGACGACGCCCGTGCGCTGGTCCGTGACCACCACGTCGGCGGCATCTTCGTCGGCAGCTGGACCAAGAAGGAGATGCTGACCGACGGCTCCCTGCATGATGTCGTCACCGCGGGCCCGATCCCGGCTGCGGTGAGCGTTGACGAGGAGGGCGGCCGGGTATCGCGTCTCAAGGACCTCATCGGCCCGGCGCCCTCTGCCCGGGAGCTGGCCACTACCCAGACGCCGGAGCAGGTGCAGGCACTCAGCCAGGAACGTGCCCAGAAGATGAAGGAGCTGGGAATCACCATCGACTTCGCGCCCGACGCCGATGTGACCGATGGCGATCCCGATGGTGCGATCGGAGACCGCTCGTACAGCGGCGATCCGCAGAAGGTCACCGAATACGCCGAGGCCGCGGTGCGGGGGTATCAGGCCGGCGGCGTGCGCGCCGTGGTCAAGCACTTCCCCGGCCACGGCCACGCGTCGGGCGACTCGCACACCAACGGTGTGGTGACGCCGCCGCTGGAACAGCTGAAGGACAACGACTTGGTGCCGTACCGCTCGCTGGTTACCAGCGGAGCCGCGGTGATGATCGGCCACATGCAGGTGCCGGGACTCACCGGTGACGATCCGTCCAGCCTGAGCCCGGCCGCGGTTGACTTGCTGCGCAAGGGAACCGGATATGGGGCCCCGGCCTATGAAGGGGTCGTCTTCACCGACGATCTGTCTTCGATGGCTGCGATCACCGACCGGTTCCCGATCGAGGAAGCGGTGCTCAAGTCGATCAAAGCGGGCGTCGACTGGGCGCTGTGGGTGAGCACCGAGAAAGTCGGCGCGGTTCTCGATCGTCTCGAAGCTGCCTACAACGCAGGCGAACTGAACGGCGATGCGATCAACGCCTCGGTGCGCCGGGTACTGGCGTTCAAGGGTGTACCTGCCTGCGGTTAAGCCCCCAGTGTGACGGGAAGTCGTCGCAACCCGTGGATACCCATGCCGCTGAAGTACTCCGGTTCACCGGCAAGGGCTAGCCGCGGGAAGCGCTCGAAGAGCGATTGCAGTGCGGTGTGTAACTCGACGCGCGCCAACACCTGGCCCAGACACACGTGGATCCCCGTGCCCAGCGTGATGTTTTCGCGCGCGTTGGGCCGGGTGATATCGAAGACGTCGGGGTTCTCGAACGCCGCCGGGTCGCGGTTGGCCCCGCCGAGAAGGAGCAGCGCCGACTGGCCTGCCTCGATGGTGTGGCCTTCGATCTCGACGGTTTCGGTGGCCACCCGGGCCGACCACTGATTCGAGGTGTCATAGCGCATGAGTTCCTCGATGGCGTTGGGCCACAGACTCGGATCCGCCTGTAGCGCCGCCAGCTGTTCGGGGTGTCGCAGCAGCGTGACGATCGCCTTGCCCATCAGATGGGTGGTGGTGACGAAGCCCGCTCCCAGGAACACCGCGAAATACATCTTGAGTTCGAAATGGCTCAGATCGCTGCCGAGAAGTGCTGTGGCCAGTTCGCTTTCGGTTCCTTCCCGGCGTAGCCGGGTGACATGCGTCTCGAGATACTCGTTGATCTCACGCAAAGCTGCCGTGCCGTCCTGATACTCACGCCAGGAGGGTGCCGTGGTCGCAATCAGCTGGATGGCGCGGTTCATCACCGTATACAGCCTCGAGTAGTCCTGTGGCGGCACGGCGATCATCTCGCCGATCACGGCGATCGGGATCTTCGCGGTGAAATCCGCTATCAGGTCTGGACTCTGAGACTGCTGCAGCGCATCCAGGTGGCCGTTGGTCACGTCTTGGATGCGGCCGCGCAGGCTTTCGATCGCGCGCGGGGTGAAGGGAGCGGCGACAAGACGTCGCAGTCGTCCGTGGTCCGGGGGATCGGTGATCAGGATGGACGGGGGCTCAGCGGGATTGAGCAGCTGGGGATCGCTCCACGCGGCCAGTCTCTGAATGAGCGGCGAGGATGATCGGTGTTCGGGCTTGAAGGTGACGAACCGATTGTCGCGGAAGATCGTCCGAACGATCTGGGCGTCCGCCGTGAACCAGCCGTCTCCGAACTTCGACAGCCGCCCGCGTGCCCGGATTTTGTCGATGAACGTGTAGATATCCGCGGCGTGGGCGGTGTCGATGCCCAGCTGTGCGACGGGTTCTCCTCTGCGGGCAAGCCTTTTCAGGTACGCGCGAGCCATGCCGTGCGTCACCACCCAATGCGTGCGCTGTTTGATCCGGTCGTGCATCCATCCGATCCCCGTGTCGGCTCGCTCGATGCCGGATGGACACGAGCAACATCGAGATTAGCTGCTGGCCCGTACCCGAGCACGGCCGAGGTTTACCGGCAGACTGCCGAAGCCGTGCAGATTCACGTGCTTACCCGGAGTGGGATTGGCGGCCAAGGTGAGTTCGGGGAAGCGCTCGAAGAGGGACTGCAGTGCGACGACGCCTTCCATCCGGGCCAGGCTCGCCCCGAGGCAGACGTGGATACCGCTGCCGAACGCCACGTGATCACGGGCATTGGGACGGGTCACGTCGAACACGTCGGGCCGATCGAAAACGGCGGGGTCGCGGTTGGCTCCGCCGAGCAGCAGCACGGCCATGGAGCCGGCAGGCAGTGTGTGCCCTTCGAATTCGACGGTCTCGGTGGCGACTCGTCCGGTGACCTGCACGGGGGAGTCGTAACGCAGGACCTCTTCGACGGCGTTGGGCCAGCCCTCCGGATTCTCCCGTAGGTACGCAAGCTGTTCGGGGTGCCGCAGCAGGGCGACGATGCCGTTCCCGATGAGGTTGACCGTCGTTTCGAATCCTGCGCCGAGTAGCAGTGCCATGGTGGCCTTGAGCTCGCGGTCGTCCAGATCGCCGTCCCGCACGATGCTGGCCAGGATGCCGTCGACGGTGGGATCCGCGGCGAGCTCACGGCGCAGCCGGAGCAGATGGGCATCGAAGTAGTAGTCGATCTCGGAGAGCGCCTTGGTGGCGTCTCGATATGCCGGCCACGGCATGCCGATGTCCAGGAGCGCCGCGCCGTGGTTACCCCATTCCAGGAGGAAGGGGGCGTCTGCCCTTGGGACACCCAGCATCTCGGCGATGATCGCCACGGGCAGTTGGGAGGCGTAGTCGCCCAGTAGATCGGCGCGTTCGTCGCGTTCCAGGTTGTCGAGTAGCTCGACGGTCACCTCGCGGACCCGGTCCTCCAGTCTGCTCACCGCGCGCGGCGTGAAGGCCTTGGACACCAGCTTTCGAAATCGGGTGTGTTCGGGCGGATCGACGGCAAGCATCGCGGGTGGCTCGACCGGATTGGGCAGGCCCGGCTCGGTTCGCGTGTAGACCCAGCGGCTGAAGGCTGCGGGCAGGATGGGCGACGGCATGTTCGTCGGCGCCATGGTGATGAAGCGGTGATCGCGCAGGACCTCGCGCGTCAGCGCCAGCCCGGTGAAGACCAGGCCGCCCGCCCGGGTGGGCGCGACCGATCCGGTTGCCCGGATCTGCTCGATGTATCGATAGTGATTGTTGGCGCGGTCGGGGCCGAGGAAGAAGGCGGCCAACGGCAGCTTGTTCACCTGCGTGAGTAACGCGACGCGGCTGACGCCGTGCATGGTGGCCCACCGTGACCAGTACTTGATGTGGTCGCTGGTCCGCATATTCGCCTCCGACGCTGGATGCTATTTGTCACGAGTCTAATAGCGGTCCGGCGGGAAGGGAATGCCGAAAATGCCGCACCCGTCACATCGCTTCACCGAGGTGTCTAAGGGCACAGTGAACAATTTGCTCTCAGGGCTTTCTAGACGCGGCGTCTTATTGAGACTTCGAGTACCGTTTGCATCTGGTACGTCACGTACCATCTACGTTCGGTCGGGACCGTAGCAAAAGCGTGATGGCTTATTCATTGCTGCTTGTTGACCGGCTGTCGTAGTTGAGGCTACGCGGAGGTTGCAATGAAGGCACTGGTGTCGGGGTTGCGGGTCGAGGAGTACCTGGACGAGACGGGCGCTATATCGCTGCCGGACGGCTATACCGTGAACCATTATCTGGAGTGCGCCGTCGACGGGCCGCAGGACACCTTCGCCTACCGCTACGTGGACTACAGCAGCAACCCCGATGGCGAACCGGTGGATATGAATTGGCCGCAGCTCCGTACGCGTTCTCGTGCGGTGGCGGCGAGGCTCCAGCAAGTGACCAAACCGGGAGATCGGGTCGCGATACTGGCGCCGCAGGGCCTGGATTACGTGGTCGGCTTCTTCGCGGCCATCGAGGCCGGGAACATCGCCGTGCCGCTGTTTGCCCCGGAGCTTCCCGGGCACGCCGAACGGCTCGACGCGGTGCTTGCCGACGCCCAACCGACGGTCGTGCTGACCAACGAGGGGTCGGCTGAATCGGTTGGCGGCTTCATCCGCAGGCTGCCGCGCGATCGCCGCCCCCGGGTCCTGGCTGTCGACGGCGTTCCGGATTCGGTGGGTGCCACATACGTGAAGGTGACGCCGGATACCGACGACATCGCCTACCTGCAGTACACCTCCGGCTCGACGCGGGTGCCCGCCGGTGTCGAGATCACTCACCGGGCGGTCATGACCAACGTGCTGCAGATGATCATCTCGGTTGGTCTGGATGTCGATGTGCGGGGAGCGAGCTGGCTGCCGCTGTACCACGACATGGGCCTGCTGATGCTCATGTTCCCGCTGTGCGGCGGCCGGATGACGCTCATGTCCCCGATGTCGTTCGTGCGCCGGCCCGGCCGCTGGATTAAAGAGCTCGCGGCCGCCACCCATCTGGGCCGCACCTTCGGTGCGGCGCCGAACTTCGCCTTCGAGTTGGCTGCCGAGCGCGGCCTGCCCAAGGACGGAGAGACCCTGGACCTGAGTAACGTGGCCGGACTGATCAACGGGTCCGAGCCGGTCAGCATCGCCTCGATTCGCAAATTCAACGAGGCCTTTGTCCCATTTGGGTTGCCGTCCAACGCGATCAAGCCTTCTTATGGCATGGCCGAGGCGACGCTGTTCGTGTCCTCCATCGCCCCTGCCGCGGAGGCTTCCGTCATCTACGTGGATCGGGAGCAGCTCGGTGGCGGACATGTGGTCCATGTGGATGCTGCTCACGAGAACGCGGTGCCGCAGGTGTCCTGCGGACAGATCGCCCGCAGCCAGTGGGCGGTCATCGTGAACCCCGGCGACGAGACGGAGCTGCCCGACGGGCGCGTGGGCGAGATCTGGTTGCACGGCGACAACATCGGCCGTGGGTACTGGGGACGGATCGAGGAAACAGATCTGTCCTTCCGTAACAAGCTGCAGGCCCGCCTTGAGGCGGGCAGCCACGCGGCCGGCACCGAGCCGGGCGCAACCTGGTTCCGCACGGGCGATCTCGGCGTCTATGTGGACGGCGAGCTGTACATCACCGGCCGCGTGAAAGATCTGGTGATCGTGGACGGGCGTAACCACTATCCGCACGACATCGAGGCCACCGTCGAAGAGGCTTCCCCGGTCGTGCGGCGCGGATTCGTGGCGGCCTTCTCGGTGCCCGCCAACGAACTGCCCGCGAATGTCGATGCCGGGGACGGCACCGGAGAGAAGTTGGTCATCGTGGCCGAGCGGGCTGCAGGGGCCGGGCGAGCCGAGCCCGCCCCCATCGTGGAGGCGATCCGGGCCGCGGTCTCTCGCCGGCACACGCTGCCCGTCGCCGACGTCCAGCTTGTGCAAGCGGGGGCAATCCCCCGGACCAGTAGCGGAAAGATCGCACGTCGGGCCTGTCGCCAGAACTACCTCAACGGCAAGCTCTGAGATCTTCGGCGATCTTTTCGCCGATTTTCCGATGAGCTGTCGATTCCGCAGAGGTCTATTCGTGGTGAGGTTGAAGGGAAGCCGATAGGGCGCCCGAACACCAGATACGGATAGGAAAGGACGGCCATGAAGCAGTACCTGCTTTCGGTCCACAGCTACGCGGACAACGCGGTCAACTGGAGCGACGAGGACGTGCAGCAGCTATACGCCGATACCGGCGCGGTCAACGAGAAGATGAAGGAAGCCGGTGTCTGGGTCTTCGCCAACGGGCTGACCGAGCCGTCGGACGCCACGGTGGTCCGCAGTGTGGACGGCAAGGTCACCGCCACCGACGGCCCGTACCTGGAGACCAAGGAGCACCTCGGCGGTTTCTGGATCATCAACGCCGCCGACCTCGACGAGGCCCTGAAGTGGGCTGCCGAAGGATCGGCAGCCTGCCGTGAGCCCGTCGAGGTGCGCCCCTTCCAGGACGAGGTGGCCTGACATGAGCCGCTACCTACTGTCGATCGTCTACGCACCCGGCTCGGTTCAGCCCGACGAAGCCGCGCTGGAAACCATCGGTGCCGACGTGCAGGCGGTTACCCGACGCATGCAAGAGGCGGGGGTGTGGCTGTTCGCGGCCGGACTGCAGCCTGCCGATACGGCCACCGTGGTGACCGCCAACGCCTCCGGGCACACCGCCACCGATGGGCCGTACACGGAAACCAAGGAACAGCTCGGTGGATTCAGCATCATCGACGTGCCGACGCTGGCCGATGCTCAGCACTGGGCGGCCGAGGTATCCCGTGCGGTGTGGTGCCCCATCGAAGTGCGCGGCCTGGACCGGGGCTGCGGCGAGGTCGACTGAGATCAGGCCGACGAGGCGGGGCGGTCGCGTTCCAGCACCGCCTCGGCCTCGTTGGCCTGTTGCAGCAGGATCGGATCGACGGTGTCATCGAGCGCCCGAGCCAGTAGTCGCGAGGCCAGCGTGACGGTCAGTTGCTTTGCCTGCGAGGCATTTTCGGCGATCTTTTCCCAGTCTTCCGACGCGTAACCGGATTCGACGAATGGCTGCCACACATCGGTCACGTAGGCGCCGAGGAGCAGCTGCGCGATTTGATGCTGCAGCTTGTCTACCTCGCGCAGGGTCTCGGTGATGCGGGACAGGGACATGCCCGCGGCGACCAACAGCTCCACCGCGTCGAGAGTCTCGGCATCGCGAATCGAGACGGTCGCCGCGTCGACGTCGGTGACCAGCTCGACGGTTGCGAGTGCGACATCGGCGCCCTGGCCGACGCGCGCGATCAACTCAGCGCGCGGCATGACCACCGGCTCGCCGGTGGAGAAGGGGCTGAGGGCCTCGGCGACCATCTTGCGGACACTGTCCTCGGAGCCATTGCCGGAATCGATGACCCGGCGAATGACGTCCAGCGGAAAGCCCTGAGATTTCAAGTTCTTGACGTGGTTGATGATCGCGACGTGCTCGTCGGAGTAGATCCCCACGCGTCCGCGCTTCTCGGGAGGGGGGACTAGTCCAAGCGTCTGCCACTCGCGGATGTTGCGCGCCGTCATGGCCACCCGCTGCGCCAGCTGGTCGATTGTCAGGTCCATCAGGGAAAAGATTACCCCATTGTCCGTTACGGAAATTTCCGTTACGTTTATCTATGGAACGTCAACGGAGAGGATTGTAATGACCGTCACTGCCCCGGTGAGCTACCCGAAGACTCGGCGGATCCAGTTCGGATTCACCGAGACCCCGTCGGGGCCCAAGCATTTCGCGCAGGACGACATCGTGTTCAGCCACACCGTGGCGTTTTTGTCGGCGATCTTCCCGCCGGGGGAGGACATCTTCGTCCGCTCGGTGCGCCGCTACCGCGACAAGATCACCGATCCCGAGCTCAAGAAGCGCGTGGCGGGATTCATCGGCCAGGAGATGACCCACGGGCTGCAGCATCGCGAGCTCAACGAGCAGCTGGCCGAGATGGGCTACCCCACGGCATGGTTCGAGTACTTCCTGCAGAGCACCGAGCGCATGGAGAAGTTCCTCGACAAGCAGTACCCGGACCCGGATCAGTGTCGCAGGATTCGGCACCTGCTGCTGGCGTTCACCGTCGGGGCCGAACACTTCACCGCGGTGTTCGCAGAGAACGTCTTGGGAAGGCCGGACATCCAGAAGTTGTTGTCGGACCCTGAAATTCGGAACATGCTCAATTGGCATGCGCTGGAAGAGCTCGAACACAAGTCGGTGGCCTTCGACGTTTACAGAGAAATCGGCGCGTCGGAAGAGCTCCGCATCCGCATGATGCGGTTCCTCTCCACGATTGCGGTCCCGGCCATCACGTTGGCCTCCTGGATCTCTGTCGTGACCACCGACCCGGTCGGCCGGCGCCAACCATTGAGGCTGCTGCGTGAGACTGTCGCCATGGTGCGCGGACCGCTGTTCCGGGGAATCTACCGCGATATGAAGCCGTTCATGCGTAAGGGATTTCATCCCGACGACATCGATACCAACGCGCTGTTGAACGAATGGCAGGACAAGCTGTTCGGCACCGATGGTGAACTCGTCGGTCACTTGAAATGACCCTCAAGCACGACATGCGGCTGGTTCGGACCACCACCAGACCGGTGGTCCGATCCATCGTGACGAACGCGTCGAATGAGCTGCGGGCCAAGGTGCGCCGCCGTCCGTTCCCCGGTGTGCAGGACACCGCCTTCGATCCCATGGATCCGCAGACCGCGGCCAATCCCCATGCGGGCTATCGGGAACTGCTGGCGGGCGGCCGGGTGCACTACAACCGCAAGCGCAACATCTTCATCCTGTGCCGCTACGAGGACGTGCGGGCGGCCGCGCGCAACGATGCACTGCTGTCGAATCGGGATGGTGTGGTGCGGGCCAGATTCGAGGTGCCCGTGCTGCTGAACATGGATCGGCCCCGCCACACCGAACTGCGCCGCAAGGCATTGCCCGGATTTACCCGCGGTGCGTTGGAGGGCTGGGCGCCCACTGTGGATCGGCTGGCCCATGAGCTCATGACCGATCTGCTCGACAATCCTGGTGTGGATGTCGTTGAACACCTTGCAGTTCCGCTACCCATGCGAATGATCGCGCACGTCCTCGGCATCCCGCCCGAGGACGAGGCGTTCTTCCGGCACTGGTCTAACGAATCCGTCCGTGTCGCCGATGTGCAGTTCTCCTTGAAGGGCGTGGGCCAGGTTCCGGCGACTCTCAATGGGGTACGTCATCTGCACGACTACTTTCTGACCCAGCTGGACAAAGGCAATCTGCTCGGGCCGGACACCTTGCTGGGCAAGCTCGTCGGCGAAGCCGGGGAGAACGAGATCAGTCACGACGAGCTGTTCTTCCTTGCGCTGTTGCTGCTCCTGGCGGGCAATGAGACCACCACCAACCTGCTGTCCACCATGTTCCTGACACTGTCGGAGAACCCTGATCAGTTCGAGCTCATCCGATCCGATCCCGGCCTCGTCGCCGGTGCGGTCGAGGAGCAGCTGCGGTTCTCCTCGCCGATCCAGAATTTCTATCGCACCGCCGCGCAGGACTATTGCGTCGGCGATGCCATCATTCCCGCCGGGGCGCGCGTGGCCCTGCTGTGGGGCGCGGCCAATCGCGATCCCCGCGAGTTCGACGAGCCCGATCGCTTTCTCGCGGCCCGGCCGGTCGGTCAGCACGTGGCCTTCGGGTCCGGCGTGCACCTGTGTCTGGGTGCCGGATTGGCACGCATGGAGGGTCAGGCGGTGCTGCGCGAGCTTGTGCGCCGCGTGGACCGCATCGACATCACGGGCACGCCCCGGTGGACCACCAACAGCTCCCTGCGGGGGCTGGAGGAGCTTCGGGTGCGGCTCGTGTCGCTCTAGCCCAGGCCCGCGCGCTCATCACCGCCGAGACCGTCCACCGGCTTACGGGACAGGCCGACCGACCCGGCGTCCGGGCTGGTGGAGGTGGCCGCCGCGATCGCGACGGACTCGTCCACACCCGGATAACTCGGCCGCAGGGCGACAGGCTGGCGAGTCGTGTTGTCCTGCCGGGCTTTCCGTGCCGCGGCCAACAGATTGAGGGCCTCGACCAGGATCGCGAACGCCATGGGGCCGTAGATCATCGCCTTGTCGATCTTGATGCCGAATCCGTCGGCGATGAGGAACACCCCGATGAGCAGCAAGAAGGACAACGCCAGCATCTTGACGGTCGGGTGCCGGTTGACAAAGGCGAAGACGAAGCGGGAGGCGAAGAGCATGATCCCGAAGGAGAGCACCACCACTGTGACGATGATGATCATGTTGCCTGTCATGCCCACCGCGGTGATCACCGAGTCGAGTGAGAACACCAGGTCCAGTAGCAGGATCTGCACCAGAACGGACCTGAATGTCGCTGTTGCCGAGGATGATTCGCTTTCCTCCGCGACGCCTTCGAGCTTGAGATGTATTTCGTGAACGGCCTTGTACACCAGGAACAGTCCGCCCGCGATCAGGATGAAGTCCTTGATCGAGAAGCCGTGGCCGAATAGCTCCACAACGTCCTCTTTGAGGGTGATGATCCAGCCGGCCAGGAACACCAGGCCGACGCGCATGACCATTGCCAGCGTGAGCCCCAGATTGCGTGCTCGTGCCTGCTGGCCGCTGGGCAGCTTGCTGGCCAGAATCGAGATGAAGATGACGTTGTCGATCCCCAGCACCACCTCCAGCACAAACAGGGTGAGGAAGACGGCCACCAGATCGGGGGTCAGCGCGAGAGTGAAGTCCACGCCGCGCATGGTACGGGGTGGGGGTATCGGGAGAGTGACGTTTGCGCGCTACCCTGGAGTCGGAGAGAAAAACACTCCATTTGGGCAGACGCAGCCCGCGTCCGTGGGGCGTATGCAATAGTCGAACCACCCAGTAGCTTACTCTGGAGTAAGTTCGCGTTCACGTTCCAAGCTCGGAGGCAGCCATGGCCGGTGGTACCAAGCGGCTGCCCCGTGCCGTTCGGGAGCAGCAGATGCTGGATGCCGCGGTGCAAGAGTTCGCGCTGAACGGCTTCCGGGATACCTCGATGGATGCCATTGCGGCGGCGGCCAAGATCTCCAAGCCGATGTTGTACCTGTATTACGGCTCCAAGGAAGACCTCTTCGTCGCGTGCCTGCGCCGCGAGCTCGGCCGGTTTGTCGAAGCGGTCCGCGGCGACATCGATCTGACTCAGTCGCCTCGAGATGTGTTGAGCACCACGGTCGTATCTTTCCTCAACTATGTCGATACCCATCGGGCCTCGTGGATCGTGATCTATGGGCAAGCCACCAGCACGCAACTGTTCGCCAAGCAGGTGCGCGAGGGGCGCGATCGGATCATCGAACTGGTGGCGCGGCTGATCAAGGCCGCCTCACCCGAGATCGACCCCGAGACCGACTACGACGCCATGGCCGTGGCCCTCGTCGGCGGCGGCGAGGCCGTCGCTTCCCGTGTCGCGACGGGCGACATCAAGGTGGAGAGCGCCAAGGACACCTTGCTCAACCTCGGTTGGCGCGGTCTGCGTGGCCGTCCGCGCGACGAGCCGGTGGCCAAGCGCGCCTAGGCCCTCACACCAGGTAGTAGAGCTTCTCGCGGGTCGCCGCCGGGTCCGAGGGCACTTCCTGCAGATGGGTCTGCGCATACCGCACGGCTCGCAGTGTCGCCGAGAACTCCCGGTCCTCCTCGGGGAAAACCTGCTCGGCCGGGAGCCAGTCGGTGAATCCGACGTTCTGCAGCAGCGCAAGCGAATCCGAGCGCACCCCGGCGAGCAGGACGGTGACGCCGAGTTCCTGCTGCTCCTTGATGAAGTGTTCAAGACGTTCGATGCAGACGACGTCGGGATGGCGCACCCGCTTCAGGCGCAGGATCACCACCTTCAGGTTCTCGTCGCGGATCCTGGTGTGTAGCGCGTCCAGATAGCGGTCGAGTTCGGGTGCCGCGCCGAAGAACAGCTCGCCCTCCAGGTCGTAGATGACCGGTGACCCCGCGCCGGGCGGAGTGTCCTGGGGTGTGCGCTCCCGAATGACGCCCTCCTGGGTCACCACGAGCTCGGCCGCCTTGAGCTTGGCCGCCCGGGGCACGAACAACAGGATCGACAGCACCACGCCGACGAGCACGGCGGTGTCCAGGTTGACGGCCACACCGACCACCGCGGTGATGATGACCAGCCCGGCGTCGTACCGGGAGGCCTTCACCGCGTAGGCGAGGCGCCGGAAGTCGACCAGCCGCACCGCGGTGACCAGCAGCAGGCCGGCCAGAGCGGCCTGCGGGATGTAGCGGAGCAGGGGCGCGAAGAGTAACAGCGCGATGGTTACCGTTGCCGCGCTGACGATTCCGGAGAACCGTGTCGCGGCACCGGACTGATAGTTGATGGCAGAACGCGACAGTGAACCCGAGCCCGGCAGGCTCTGGAAGAAGCCACCGGCGAGGTTGGCCAGACCCTCGGCAAGGATTTGACGGTTGTAGTCGATCTGCTGCCCGGTGTGGTGCGCGATGGACAGGGCCTCGATCAGTCCGATGAACGCGATGGCCAGCGCGCCGTGCGACAGCTCACCCAGGGTGCTCACCTGAACCTCGGGGATGTGGAATTCCGGCAGGCTGGCGGGGATCTTTCCGGAGATCTTCACATCGGTGTGGCCGGTGCCGTCCGGCACCGACCAGCCGTAGGCGTAGGCGATGATGGCGGTGACGATCAGCACCAGCAGCATGTCGATCTGCGGCAGACCGTAGCGCTGGACCAGCCGGCGCAACAGCACCGCCAACACCACAGCTGTGCCGCTCAAGGCCAGCGCGCGATAGTTCACGGCGTCGCCGTGGAACAGGGTGAGCCAGGCGCGCTGCAGCACCTGCATGTGCCCGTCGCCCTTGTCCCGCACGCCGATTGCGTTGGCCAGCTGGCCGATCGCCAGCAGCAGGGCCGCACTGGCCATGAATCCGATCACCACGGATTCGGAGATGTACCGGGTGAGGTCGCCGAGTTTGAAGACGGCGATCAGGATCTGGATCGCACCCACCAGCACGCCCAGCAGGAACAGCGCCTCGAACAGTCCGGTGCGGTTCTCCGGGTCCAGGAAGGCCAGCGAGCTGAACACCAGCAGCGAGATGGCGCTGGTGGGTCCGTTGATGAGGTGTGACGAGGACCCGAAGATCGACGCGATGGCCGCGACCACGATCGCGGAGTAGACGCCGTATTTCGGATCGACGCCGGCGATGAGCGCATAGGCCATGGCCTGTGGCAGTGAGATTGCCGCCACCGTCAGGCCGGCGATGATGTCGCGACGAGCCTTGATCGCGTCGTAGGTCTCGAATAGTCCCAGTGCCGAAGGCATCTAGCGTCCTTGTCTGTCGGAAGCGAACGTGGTGGTGCCCCGGTTGGTGTTGCGCGGGATGGTCTCGTAGATGCCGTTGTCGGAGAAGAACTTCTGGCGTGCGTCGTCCCAACTGGTCGCGATTGCCGTGATGGGGAACTGGGTGATCGCGGGCAGCGTATTGCTATGCCGGGCAAGGATTTCGGGCTTGAAAGGACGGTAACCGCGCTGCGCGGCGACCTCCTGGGCCTCGTCGGTGAACAGGTACTCCAGATAGGCCTTGGCCAGCGCGACCCGCTTGGGGTCGCTCAGATTGGCATCCACCCACGCGACGGCCGGTTCGGCCCGGATGCTCACCGGTGGGTAGATGAGCTCGAGTTCGCCCTTGTTGGCGTCGACTTCGTTGATCGCCTCGTTCTCCCATGTCAGATGCACATCACCGAGGCGTTGCACCGAGAACGTGTTGGTGGCGCCGCGTGCGCCGCTGTCCAGGGCCGCCACATTCCGGAACAGGGCGGTCAAATAGGCGCGGGCGTCGGCCTCGCTCCCGCCCCGCGTCACGACCGAGCCCCAGGCCGCCAGCACGGAGAGCTGTCCGTTGCCGGAGGTGCGGGGGTTCGGGGTGACGACGGAGACGTTGTCCTTGACGAGGTCTGGCCAGTCGTGGATGCCGCGCGGGTTGCCCTTGCGGACGACGAACACGATCGTGGAGGTGTAGGGGACAGAGCTGTTCGGCAGCCGTTGACGCCAGTTCGGCGCGATCAGTCCGCGCAGGCTGAGCGTGTCCACGTCGCTGACGGAGGCCAGCGAGACCACGTCCGCGCGTTGGCTGCCGTCCAGAACGCTGCGGGCCTGTCGCGACGAGCCGCCGTTCGTGCGCTTGATCTCGATCGTCTTGCCGGTCTTGTCCCTGTACTGCTTGGTGAAGGTGCCGTCGACGACGTTGTAGAGCTCGCGCGTCGGGTCGTACGAGACGTTGAGCAGTTGATCGGTGCTGTGGTCGGGCAGGTTCTTGACTACCACCAGCGTCGCCGCCACGAGGACGGCGACCACGCCCAGAATGTTCAACAGCGGGAGCTGACGCAGCAGTGCCCGCCAGTCGGCGGATGGCGTTTCCCGATGATCCTCGTCCGCTGACACGACGCGCTCCTCGAATTTGCTGCAAGAAATGACGAGCGATCGTAACGAGTGGTTCGCCGAAGTACAGCCGTCGAGATCAGCGTGAGTATTACTCCGGCTAACTTGCCGGTGACCACTCCGGGTTGCGGCCGGTGAAGGCGATGAGCTTCACGAGGTTTGACGAGTCATCGGATACGGGCACCTCGTCGGCGAAGAAGTCTCCGTCGCGGCGCTCCGGCTGGATGATCATCCGCGCCGACTCCAGGACGCTGTCGGTGAGCTCGTCCATCGGATCGAATTCCTGATCCGTGGAGACGGCGTAATCCCAGGCGTGGACCAGGAACTCCGCGCCGAGAATGCGTACGGCGACCTCGGCGGGATACTCGCCGATCGGCAGGGTCACCGTTCCGTCGATGCCACGCGACTGCCAGGCGTCGACGGCTGCCTGTGACTGCGCGAGTATGCGCTCGGCCACGGATCCCGCACCGGCGACGTCGATGTCGACACCGGCGGCGCTACCGAGCAGCGCGATGGAGTTCTGCAGGTGTTCGGTGAGCTGGGCGACCGTGAACTTGGCGTTGGGCGTCTGCTTGTCGTTGTCCGCGTCGGTGAGATGGCTGACTACCTCGTGCAGCGCGGCACGGGCATGGGCGACGGTCTGTAGCGGGTGCAGTGCTGTGGTCATGATGGCTCCTGTTTCTAGAGGTGGATCTCTACCCCTATGACGAAGAGACCTCCCCGGATCCGACAACTCATCGCACTCTCGTCGAGTGCGAACGTCCCCCAGCGTGTGCTTAGTGCCCGCCTCTGAGCGACACCGTTTGTCGTACCCGAACATGTCGCTCGTAGCCGGGCACTCACGGTTGTGTTTCCGGTCCGGCCACGCAAAGGGCCCACGACCGGATTATCAGTCGCGGGCCCTCGCGAGATGCTTCTCAGAGCGGCGTGATGCTGCCCGTCAGGTGCGGGTCACCCTTCTTCGGATTGCGCACGGCGATGTCCCAGCCGTTGCCGTCCTTCTCGATCCACACACCCACCGCGGCGGGTAGCAGGATCGGCTTGCCGAACTTGACGTCGTAACGCACCGCATCGGGGATCTCGCCCTGAATATTGGCCAGAACGGCTGCTGCGGTGAACATTCCGTGGGCGATCGCCTTCGGGAAGCCGAGCACCTTGGCGCCGATCGACGAGGTGTGGATCGGGTTGTGGTCCCCACCCACGGAGGCGTAGCGACGAATCTGGCCGCCGCTGATCCGCAGCGTCGAGTTCGGCGGCGGCAGCTTGACGGCCTTCGGCGGCTCCGGCTTGACGCCGTCCGACAGGCTGGTGCGCTGCTGGCGCAGGAACGTCATGGTCTGCTGCCAGACCGTCTCGGTGCCGATGGAGACATCGGTGACGATGTCGGCCAGCAGCCCCTTGCGGTGCTCACGCAGATTCTCGGCACGCACCTCGATGTCGACGGTATCGGTCGCGGTGATGGCGCGGTGCTGCGTGATGTGGTTCTCCAGGTGCACCGTGCCGATGGCCGGGAACGGGAAGTCCAGGCTCGCCACCAACGACATCACCGACGGGAACTGCAAGGCGAACGGATACGTGACCGGCACCTTGTCGGTGAAAGACAGACCCGTCACCTTGGCGTACGCGGCCACATGAGCCGGATCGATCTGCACGCCGTGGGTGCGAACAACCCTGGACGGCAATACGTCTGGGCGAGGGATGAACGGCAGTGCACCCACTGCCGCCATCACCATGTTCTGAAGCCCGGAAGGCTGGCTCATCGCTACGCTCCCAACCAGGACTGGCCGCAGACGCGAACCACGTTGCCGGTCACCGCGTTCGATGCCGGGCTGGCGAAGTAGGCGATGGTCTCGGCGACGTCCACCGGCTCGCCACCTTGGTTCAGTGAGTTGATGCGGCGACCCACCTCGCGGTTGGCCAGCGGGATCGCGGCGGTCATCTTGGTCTCGATGAAGCCAGGCGCGACGGCGTTGATGGTGATGCCCTTCTCGGCCAGCGAGGGGGCCAGCGCCTGGGTGATGCCGATCATGCCGGCCTTGGTGGCGCCGTAGTTGGTCTGGCCGCGGTTACCGGCGATGCCGGCGATGGAAGCCAGGCCGACGATGCGTCCGCCGTCCCCGATGGTGCCGTTCTCGATGAGTCCCTCGGTGAGGCGTTGCGGCGCAAGCAGGTTCACGGCGATGACGGAGTCCCAGCGGGCGTCGTCCATGTTGGCCAGCAGCTTGTCGCGGGTGATGCCGGCGTTGTTGACCAGGATGTCGGCCTTGCCGCCGTGGTGCTCCTTGACGTGCGCGGTGATCTGGTCGACCGCGTCGGCCGCGGTGACGTCCAGGGCCAGGGCGGTGCCACCGACGCGTGAGGCCAGCTCGTTCAGTTCTTCAGATGGCATGTCGATCGCGACGACGGCGGCGCCGTCGCGGGCGAACACCTCGGCGATGGTCTCACCGATACCGCGGGCGGCACCGGTGACGATGGCGACCTTGCCGGCCAGCGGCTTGTCCCAGTCGGCGGGCGGGGTGGAGTCGTCGGCGCCCACGTAGAACACCTGGCCGTCCACGTAGGTCGACTTGGCCGACAGGATGAAGCGGACCGTCGACTCCAGGCCGGTGGCACCGGTCTTGGCGTCGGGGTGCAGGTATACCAGCTGCACGGTGGCGCCGTTACCGAACTCCTTGGCCAGCGAGCGGGTGAAGCCCTCCAGGGCACGCTGGGCGATGCGCTCGTCGGTGGTGGCGGCCTTGTCGGGGGTGGTGCCGATGACCAGCAGCCGGCCCGACTTGCCGACGTTGCGCAGCAGCGGGGTGAAGAACTCGTGCAGCTGCTTCAGCTCGACCGGGGTGGTGATGCCGGTCGCGTCGAAGACCAGGGCGCCGAACTTGTCGGCCCAGCGGCCGCCGAGGTTGTTGGAGACCAGGTCGTAGTCGTCGGCCAGCGCGGCGCGCAGCGGCTCGGCGAGGCGGCCCTCGCCGCCGATCAGCACGGGCCCGGCCAGTGCGGGCTGGCCCTTCTTGTAGCGGCGCAGGTTCTCGGGCTGCGGGATACCCAGGCGGCCGGCGAGCAGGTTGCCGGGCCCGGAGTTGACCAGCAGCGCGTACAGGTCGTCAGTGAGCTTGGGGGACATGTGCCGTTCCTTAGTGGTTATTCGTAATTGGTCTAGGGTGAATTCGACAAAGAACTTACTCCAGAGTAAGAATGCTCGGTAATCCTGCCCCCTCAACAGTGGAGAGACAAGTGGCAACTAGCTCGGCACGCAAGTCAGACGCTTCGCAAGGTCGCCGCCGCGTCGCGGTTCTCGGTGGTAACCGCATCCCCTTCGCACGTTCGGACGGCGCCTATGCGAACGCCTCCAACCAGGACATGTTGACCGCCGCCATCACCGGCGCGTCCGATCGCTTCAACCTCAAGGGCGAGCGCCTGGGCGCCGTCATCGCCGGTGCGGTGCTCAAGCTGAGCCGTGATTTCAATCTCACCCGCGAATCGGTGCTGGGCAGCCCGCTGTCGCCTTACACCCAGGCATTCGACCTGCAGCAGGCCTGTGGCACGGGTCTGCAGGCCGCCATCGTCGGTGCCGACGGCATCGCGCTCGGCCGCTACGAGTCGGTGCTCGCCGGTGGCGTGGACACCACCTCCGATGCACCCATCAACTTCGGCGATGATCTTCGCCACACCCTGCTGGCGATCCGTCGAGCCAAGGACAACGTGACCCGGCTCAAGCTGCTCGGCAAGCTGCCCGCGGCGCTCGGCGTCGACATCCCGCAGAACGGTGAGCCGCGCACGGGCCTGTCCATGGGCGAGCACGCCGCCATCACCGCCAAGCAGATGGGGGTCAAGCGCACCGAGCAGGACGCCCTGGCCGCCGCCAGCCACCAGAAGATGGCCGCTGCCTACGATCGCGGTTTCTTCGACGACCTGATCAGCCCGTTCCTGGGTCTGTACCGCGACGACAACCTGCGCCCGAACTCGAGCGTGGAGAAGCTGGCGACGCTGAAGCCGGTGTTCGGCGTGAAGCACGGCGACGCCACCATGACAGCGGGTAACTCCACCCCGCTGACCGATGGCGCCTCGGTGGCGCTGCTGGCCAGCGAGGAGTGGGCCGCCGAGCGCAACATCCCGGTGTTGGCCTACTTCGTCGACGGTGAGACCGCGGCCGTGGATTACATCAACGGTCCCGACGGTCTGCTGATGGCCCCGACCTACGCGGTGCCGCGTCTGCTGGCCCGGAACGGTCTCACCCTGCAGGACTTCGACTTCTACGAGATTCACGAGGCCTTCGCATCGGTGGTTCTCGCGACGCTGCAGGCGTGGGAGTCGGCGGACTACTGCAAGGAGCGCCTCGGGCTGGACGCACCTCTCGGTGCGATCGACCGGTCCAAGCTCAATGTCAACGGTTCCTCACTGGCTGCCGGGCACCCATTCGCGGCCACCGGTGGCCGCATCGTGGCCCAGCTGGCCAAGCAGCTCGCCGAGAAGAAGGCCGAGACCGGCAAGCCGGTCCGTGGCCTCATCTCGGTGTGCGCGGCCGGAGGCCAGGGCGTGACCGCCATCCTGGAGGCCTGAGCGACCTAATCCCAAACCCCCGGCCATGGGCGGCAAGCCTGTGACCGGGGGTTTTGGCATTCTGGGAACGTCGTGAAAAAAAGTTTCAACTTTTTTCGGCGAGGGTGTAACGCTCCTGGAGTGGGTGTCGATACATGGGTAGCCTCGCGCCACCGTCCGACCCCCCGACCCGACGGCGGCGCGGGGCTACCTAATTTTTCGGGGAGTCTCGGGTTTCGTTATGCGCCGGCCAGCAGACCCGACGCCGTTCGCTTGAGCCCCGTTCGCAGCTGTTCGAGGTCGACGGGGGCGCCGGTCTCGAAGTACGCCGTTGTGGTGGCGATCGCCGAGTTGATGAACAGCCACGCGATGGTCTCGGGCTCAAGATCGGCGCAGTACTGATCGCGATACTGCCGAACGTGCAGTGTGACCATCGTCTGCATCAACACCGGCATGCTCGAGCTGGCCTCGACCTCACGGGCGAACTCGGGATTCTTGCGTAGATAGCGGATCGTGGCGGCATTCTGGGTGGTGAACTCGATCAATATGTCGATCGCGGCATCGATCATCTGGTGCGGTGGCGCGAGTGCGTGCGTCGTCAGCGCGCTGCGGATGGCCGGCAGCTGGCGCTCGGCGGCATCCCTGATGGCGGCCATGATGATGTCGTCCTTGGTGCCGAAGTACTGATAGATCGAGCCCTTGCTGATACCGGTGATGTCGGCGATGCGATTCGTGGTGATGGCATCGGGGCCCTCGGCGAGCAGCAGCTTCCCGGTGGCCGCCACAATTTTTGCGACCAATTCCCGGGACCGACGCTGCTGTGGCGCCTTGCGTAGCTGTGAACTGCGATGTTCCGCCGTCATGGATCCCTCAAATAAGACTTATATGCGACCTGGAGTTCAGGTTAGCTTTTCGGGCAACGACACAAGGAGGTTTCGTTGTGACTGCTGTGGTGGAGCCTGCGGCGACGCAGGAGTCGAGAACGGGCGATTGGGCGCAACCGGTGCCGGAGTTGTTCGATCCACTGGGTCTGACCGCCACCTTGTCGGGGCAATGGCTGTATCTGCCCGCGGTGGGCGCCGCGTTCATCATGCAGGGCATGCATCCGGTGATCGGCGATGTGACCGATCGCTATTCGGTGGCCGACCGGGATCCGACGGGCCGTGCGATCCGGTCGTTCGACGCCACGCAGCAATGGGTCTTCGGCGGCAAGGCCGCCATCGAGCAGGGGTATTGGTTGCGCACGATGCACCGGCCGCTGCAGATGCAAGGGGAGACCGGCGACCGGCAGGGCAAGCACATCAGTGCACTGGACCCGGAGGCGTACGCCTGGGTGATCGCCACCGCGTATGCGGCGGGTCGTCGGGCGGCGCCATGGTTCCTGGGACGGGACCTCACCGATGCGGAAGACGAAAAGTTGTTTCAGGACAACCGGCTGCTGGCCCGCATCACTCAAGTCCCCGAGCGCGGATACCCCAGGACGCGTGCGGAATTCGGGGAGTACTACGACCGGATGGTCGACAAGGTGCTCGTCAACCATCCCGCAATCGCGGAGAACTTGAGCAAGCTGGTCGATCCGCTGGCTGCCGTCGCGGACTCACCGCTGGTGCGTCGGATGCCGGCGTGGATTCCGTCGGACGTGGTGACCGGCGCGCTGAAGCCGGCGCGGGTGCCCTCGTCCCGGCTCTTCTTCGTCCTGACCTTTGGTGCCATGGATCAGCGGGTCCGCGACATCCTCGGCGTCCAATGGTCACGGCGCGACGAGCGACTTCTGAAGCGCTTCTTCGCGGCCTACCGGATCGCCTACCGAGTCCTGCCCGAGCGCCTCACCTATTCGCCGCTCGCCTATTACGCGCGCAGACACCAGCGGGTGATCAACACCATGCGAGGTCGAGAGCTGACGGACTTCGCGGCACACGACAAGGGCGAACCGACCTCCGTCCGCCGCGCTCGGCGAGGGCAGTGAATGACGACCTATCGAAAGTCTCACGCCTCCGTTCTACGCAGTGCGCCAGGGGAATACGAACCGTGTGTGCTCGAAGTGGAGGATCCGCGCCCCGGCGAGATCATGGTCCGGATGGTGGCCGTGGGACTATGCCACTCCGATGACCACATCACCACCGGCGACTTCCCGGTAGAGATGCTGCCGATGTGCGGTGGCCACGAGGGCGCCGGTGTCGTCGAGAAAGTCGGCGAGGGCACAACACAATTCGACATCGGCGATCACGTGGTGCTGACCTTTCTGCCCGCATGTGGGCGCTGTCTGTGGTGCTCGCGTGGGATGCAACAGCTCTGCGACGCGGGCGCATACGCGCTCACCGGATCCAGGTTCGACGACCCGACCAGCTACCGGATGCGCCTGGACGGACAGCCCTGCGGCCAGCAGCTGGGGCTCTCGGCATTCAGTGAGTACACCACCGTCTCGGTGCAATCGGCGTACAAGGTGCCCAAGGACTTGCCGCTGAATCGGCTGTGCCTGTTGGGATGTGCGATGGGAACGGGTTGGGGCACTGCCGTCAATGCCGCGGGGGTCAAACCCGGCCACACGGTGATCGTGATGGGGTTGGGCGGAGTCGGGGCGGCGGCGGTGCAAGGCGCCGCGCATGCCGGGGCGGCCAACATCCTGGTGGTGGATCCGGTGGCCTACAAACGCGAGGTGGCGCCCGTCTTCGGTGCCACCGAGGTCTTCGCGACGATGGACGAGGCCGCCGAGAGGGCCCGCTCCTACACCAACGGCCAGGGCGCAGACTCCACCATGATCACGGTGGGACGCATGGAACCCGACAACCTCAGCGATGCAGTCGAATCCATTCGCAAGGGCGGCACGGTGGCCATGACCAGCATGGGCGCCTTCCAGCCCGAGAAGGTGTCGCTGGATTTGAGCATGGTGACGTTGATGCAGAAGACCATCAAGGGCGTGATCTACGGCAACTGGAGCCCGTTCGAGGCGGTGCCGTCCATGTTGAGTCTTTACGCCGGCGGCCAGCTCAAGACCGATGAGATGGTGACCCGCACCTATGCTCTTGACGATATTGCACAGGGATATCGAGATATGAAGCAGGGCAGGAATATTCGCAGCATCGTGGAATTCGGTTAGTCAGGCCGCCACGGTCACGAGGCGTTTCGGGTATCCGGTCGCTCCGTCGGGCACCGGCGATGCGATCTGATCGGTCTGCACCGCGCCGCTGCCGTCCGTCGCGCGTGCGGTGATGATGTGCTCACCCGGTGTTGCCTGCCAGCCGAACCACCACTGCCGCCAGGTGTCCACGGAGTACTCCGGGGCAAGCTGCGCCGGCTGCCACGGACCGTCATCGACCCGTACCTCCACCTTCGCGATTCCGCGATGCTGTGCCCACGCCGTTCCGGCCACGATCTGGATGCCGGTGCCCAGCCGATCGCCGACCCGAGGCGTGTCGATGCGGCAGCCCGTCTTGATGGGGCCGCGCGCCGACCAGCCGCGGACCGTCCAGTACGCCTGCGCCTTGTCGAATCGCGTGATCTCCCAGTCGACAACCCACTTGGTCGCGGACACGTAGCCGTACAGCCCGGGTACCACCTGGCGGACGGGGTAACCGTGCTCGACGGGCAGTGGTGTGCCGTTCATCGCGACGGCGAGAATGGCATCGCGGCCGTCGGTGAGCACGTCGAGGGGAGTGCCCGCCGTCCAGCCGTCGGCGCTCGTGGACATCAGCATGTCCGCATCTGCGTGAACACCAACGGATTCCAGAATCGGTTTGATGGGAAAGCCGGTCCACATGGCGTTGCCGATGAGGTCCCCACCGATCTCGTTGGAGACGCATGTCAGGGTGACGGCGCGTTCGGTCGCCGCCATGGCGTTCAGGTCTGCCCATGTCAGGGTGCGCGGACGGTCGACCATGCCGTGGATGTTGAGCTGCCACTCGGCGGTGGACACCTGGGGCACCCGCAATGCGGTGTCGATTCGGTAGAAGTCCGCGTTGCCGGTGATGTAGGGCACCGCACCCTTGACGTTGATGCCCGCGGGTAGGGCAGGGGCAGGTGCCACGGGTGCGGGCAGCGCGGCGTCCCGGCGTTCCTCGGCGACGACGGCGCCCTTGCTCCAGCGGCTGCCGAGCCAGTAGACCCCTGCCGATCCGATCGCGAAAATCGCTGCCGCCCCGAAGAACCTGCGCCGATCCGGTGCATCCTGGGTGTCGGCACGGGCCACCAACGCGCGCAGCACGAGCACTCCCACCGCGGCCGCGATCACCGAGGGCCAGATCCAGCTGAATTCTCCCGTCGGGCGGGTCGCGGCGGAGATCGCACCGAAGGTACCGAGTGCCGCGATGATGGCCGTGCCGTATCGCCGCTCGCGCTCCAGCAGACCGGCCGCCGCCGCGAGCAGGGCGATGATCGCGGATAGGCACGCGAACAGCACCGCCTTGTCAGAGGTGCCGAAGACCCCGATCACCCACTCGCGCACGGCGGCCGGCGTGTGGTCGACGACCGTGTTCCCCACCGCGAAGAAGGGCGCGGAATCCGGTGCCACGGCGGCGGCAGCCAGTTGCCCGGCCGCGAGTGCGGCCACTGCGGCGATCAAGCCCGCGATGATCCGTTGGGGTGCACCGCTCATGCGTCCACTGTGCACCCACGTGCCGGTAACGTCGAGGCATGGCGAGCGTGTTGGTGACGGGCATGTCGGGAACCGGGAAGACCACGCTGCTCCACGAGCTGGCCCGTCGCGGCTTTCGCACCGTCGATACCGACTATGACGGCTGGACCCTGGCCGATGGGAGTTGGGACGCGACGCGGATGACGGCTCTGCTCGACCAGCATCCCGATGTCATCGTGTCCGGCACAACGGACAACCAGGTGGATTTCTACGACCGGTTCGGCCACGTGGTGCTGCTCAGCGTGCCGCTGGATGTGGCGATCGCACGCGTGAGCTCGCGCACCGACAATCCGTATGGCAGCACCGCGGCGGAGCGAACCGAGATAGCGCGGAACACCGAGGAGGTCGAACCCCTGCTGCGCGACAGCGCCTCCGTGGAACTGGACGGGCGCCGTCCGGTGGCCGAGCTGGCCGACCGCGTCGCGAAGCTAGTGCTCCTTTGACGCTGTCGAGATGACATCTATGTGGGTGTTGTCGCGAGATTTCCCCGCGTGGATGTCATCTCGGCGCTTGTGTCGGGTGGGGACAGCGACCAGACGGTCAGATATGCGAGCCCGAAGAACGCGGCGACGGCCACCGCGACTCCGGTATGTGCGACAAACGCGAACGGGGAGCTGACCCATTCCAGGGTGCTGGCCGCGACGGCGCCGGGGCGGTGGATCAGGTCCCACGAGTTCCAGCGCTGGAAGCGTCCGATCACCACACCCACGGCGCACAGGCCCACCGAGACGACGACGACCATCCACCCGGTGACGACGCCGAAGTCGCGCTGAATTCTCCTGTGCACCAACCGCAGTGACACGACCCCGAGAACGATTCCGGTCCAGGCCGCCACACCGTACTGCAGGACGTGCCGCCAGAACGCGATGCCGTCGATCAGGTGCACCAGGTCGGTGACGAGGTACGGCGCGTTGGGCAAGAAGGCGAGCCACACCAGCCCGATCGGAATCAGCCAGATCTTGTGCCGGACCGCCGAAAAGGCCAGCGCGGCGAAGACCGGCAGCCACGCCAGGAACAGATTCCAGATGAGGAAGCGCGTCGGATAGAACATGGGGGCGGCCGGGTCGGTGACGCCGAGTAGGAAGGTCAGCAGGCTGGTTGCGACCAGTGAAAGAACCAGCACGGCACGTCGGGCTTCGGTCATCCGTCAAGTTTGCCCGAAGGTGGCCGTAGACGTCAGCCGGCGACGGCCCGGATGAACCCGACGGCCGCTTCTTCCAGCTGTTGTAGTCCGGGATCCTCCAGGGGGTAATGCCCTGCACCCTCCAGCGGCACCACCGTCACCGGAACTTGCGTGATGGGATCGAGCACCGGCTTGCTGAACTCGTACGGGGTCCACCGGTCCTCTTCGGGCTGGGTGAGGATGATCGGACACACGTCGAAATCGGCGGGCTCGATGGCGGGGGCGTAGCTCATGTAGTCGGCCAGGAACTTCACGCTGACCCAGTTGGCGGCGGAGGTGCGGTCCTTCATGAAGACCTTCATGGCCGCCCGGCTGTTGGCCAGTGTGCTCATCTTCGCGGCCAGCCACATGGGGTAGCGGACCCGCCGAGCGGGGGTCTTGGCAGCGAGCCGCAGAAAGGGCACGCCCACCCGCGCGGTCAGCAGATCATGGGCGGTGCCGTCGGCCACCTTGCGCACCCGTTGGTCCAGGAACGTCATGCCGATGATGCCACGCACCGTGTCGCGGGGCGCCTTCGCGGCCACGTGGTAGGCCAGCATGCCGCCGGCGCTGAGCCCGTACAGCACGATGGGGCGCACGTCGCGGCGCCGTTCGTACTCCAGGTAGTCGACCACCAGATCCACCCAGTCGCCGTACCCCGGCACCGTGCCCGGTGCCACGTCGGTCAGGCCGTAGCCCAGGTTGTCGATGGCGATGGTCTCGAAGCCCCTGCGCGCCAACGGAGCACCGAGGATGAGCGACATCTGGCGGCCATTGGTGCCGACGCCGTGCAGCAGCACCACCTTCACCGACGCCGCGGAATCGGCGTAGCGGTCCAGATGCACCTGGTTGCCGCGCCACTCCCAGAACTCCTCCTGCGGCACCGAGGACTCGTCGAGACGCAGCCGTTCGGGCAGGAACATCTGGAGGTCTTTCCAGGCTTGTTGGTCGCGGTAGTAGCGAGGCATACGGGCAACCCTATGTGTCGTCTGAGTACGGCGGTACCCCGGAATGCACGAAGCCCCCGTCTCCCAGCGGGAGAACGGGGGCTTCGTGATCGACGAATCAGAAGGCGGCTTCGTCCAGCTCCATGATGTCGTTGTCGACGTTGTCCAGGATGGCCCGCGTCGAGGTCAGCTGCGGCAGCATGTTCTTGGCGAAGAACGAGGCAGCCGCGATCTTGCCCTCGTAGAAGGACTTGTCGGCGCCGGTGGCACCGGCATCCAGGGCCTCGATGGCCACGGCGGCCTGACGCTGCAGCAGCCAGCCGATCAGCAGGTCGCCGACGCTCATCAGGAAGCGCACGGAGGCCGTGCCCACCTTGTAGACCTGGGTGATCTCCTGCTGGGCGGCCATCAGGTTGGCGGTCATGGTCGCCGCCATGGCCTGCACGTCCTCCAGAGCCGTTGCGAGCAGTGCGCGCTCGGCCTTCAGGCGGCCGTTGCCGGTCTCGCTCTTGACGAACTCTTCGATCTGGCCGGAGACGTAGGCCAGTGACTTGCCCTGGTCCTTGACGATCTTCCGGAAGAAGAAGTCCTGGGCCTGGATGGCCGTGGTGCCCTCGTACAGCGAGTCGATCTTGGCGTCGCGGATGTACTGCTCGATCGGGTAGTCCTGCAGGAAGCCGGAACCACCGAAGGTCTGCAGGCTCTCGGTCAGCTTCTCGTAGGCGCGCTCGGAACCCACACCCTTGATGACCGGCAGCAGCAGGTCGTTGAGCTTGACCGCATCCTCGGCCTCGACACCGTTGATGGTCTTGGCGGCAACGGCGTCCTGGAAGGTGGTGGCGTAGAGGTACAGCGCGCGCAGGCCCTCGGCGTATGCCTTCTGGGTCATCAGCGAGCGGCGCACGTCCGGGTGGTGCGTGATGGTGACGCGCGGGGCGGTCTTGTCGGTCAGCTGGGTCATGTCCGCACCCTGCACGCGGGTTTTGGCGTACTCCAGCGCGTTCAGGTAGCCGGTCGACAGGGTGGCGATGGCCTTGGTGCCCACCATCATGCGGGCCTGCTCGATCACGTCGAACATCTGCGCGATGCCGTTGTGCACCTCACCGACAAGCCAGCCCTTGGCGGGAACACCGTGCTGTCCCAGGCTCAGCTCACAGGTGGCCGAAACCTTCAGGCCCATCTTGTGCTCGACGTTGGTGACGAAGACGCCGTTGCGCTCGCCCGGCTCGCCGGTCTCGAAGTTGGGGATGAACTTGGGCACGAAGAACAGCGACAGACCCTTGGTGCCGGGGCCGGCGCCCTCGGGGCGGGCCAGCACCAGATGCATGATGTTCTCGAACATGTCGTCCGAGTCGGCCGACGTGATGAAGCGCTTCACGCCGTCGATGTGCCAGGAGCCGTCGTCCTGCTTGACGGCCTTGGTGCGTCCGGCGCCCACATCGGAACCGGCGTCGGGCTCGGTGAGCACCATGGTGGCACCCCAGCCGCGCTCGGCGACGAACTCGGCCCACTTCTTCTGCTCATCGGTGGCCACGTTGTAGAAGATCTGAGCGAAACCGGCGCCGCCGCTGTACATCCAGACGGCCGGGTTGGCGCCCAGGATCATCTCCTGGATGGCCCAGGACAGCGCGCGCGGAACGGGGGTGCCGCCGAGCTCCTCCTGCAGACCGACGCGATCCCAGCCGGCCTCGGTGATGGCCTTGACCGACTTCTTGAAAGCCTCGGGGATGGCCACCGAGTGGGTCTCCGGGTCGAAGACCGGTGGGTTGCGGTCGCCCTCGGCGAACGAGTCGGCCAGCGGGCCCTCGGCGAGGGTGCGCATCTCGGCAAGGAAGGTACGAGCGGTGTCTTCGTCCAGCTCGGGGAATTCCTCGCCGCCGAATACCTGCTGGATCTTGAAGAGCTCGAAGAGGTTGAACTCCAGGTCGCGGACGTTCGACTTGTAGTGGCCCATGTGCGTCATTGCCTTTTCTTTGGGGGCTGTTCTGATATTCGGTTGGGTTCTTACTTCTGATTAAGTTACCCACCGGTAACAACTGAACTATACCGCCGAGTACCGTGTGACAAAAGTCCTGGCCTTGTGGTTGTGATCACAATTCGATATCGCAGGTCAGGGCTGGTTTTTTCGCATTTGGGCGAGTGATGTCAGACCGGTGGTGTTGGCTTGTGCGTGCCAGCTCACAGCCCATGAGAGGAACCTCGTATGCCCGCCATGCCCCCGCCCGTTGCGAATGAGTTGGACGGGCTGATCGAGTACATCGCCCAGCAGCAAGACGCGTTCCGGATCGTGGCCTTCGGATTGACCGACGAGCAGGCCCGCCTGACCCCGACCGCCGGCACCCTCTCCGTCGGTGGGTTGATCAAGCATGTCACCAACATGCAGGCGGCTTGGACGGACAAGATTCTCGCTGCGCCCGGTGCGGGACCCGACCGTCAGCGGGCCGACGACGAGTTCCTCTTGCGTGAGGACGAGACACTCGCCGGCGCCTTGGCGGCATTCACCGTGCAGAGCGCGACCACACTCGCCGCGATCAAGGAGAAGGGGCTGGAAACACCCGTACCCGTTCCGTCGGCACCGTGGTTTCCCAAGGATGTCGAGGCGTGGAATGTGCGATGGGTGGCGCTGCACCTCATCGAGGAACTGGCCCGGCATGCGGGGCACGCGGACATCGTCCGTGAATCCATCGATGGCGCAACCACGTACGAGCTCCTGGCGGCCGCTGAGGGCTGGGAGCCGACGGACTGGCTCAAGCCCTGGACGCCCAAGGGCTAGCGGCCGTAGCGCAGGATTCTCATGGTGGTCGCGAAATTCAGCGCGGTGGCGCTGAGTGACCCGGCGGCGTCGTTCCGGTTGGACGCGCCGCTGGCCAGGATGTACACGAGCAGTCCGCGCACGACATTGAACGACACGTGCTGACGAACTCCGTTTGCCCCTGACGGAAACATGAAACAGGTTTCCGTTGTGGTGAGCTCCTTTTGGCCGTCCTGGACCGGGGCCGGCTCGTCGAATTCGAACGAGCATCGCCATGTGGTGCTGCCGCCGGGGATCGTGTAAGCAATGGCGTCGCACTTCTTCAACGTGTCGGACGCGCCGTCGGCAGAGAGGGCTTCGGCTGCCGGGACGATTCTGATCAGGATCTCGCGCTCGGGTTTCTTGCGGTCGCGCAGATACAGCGTCGACGTCTCGCGATCTTTGGAACGTAAGGTCCAGGCCGGGTCAATGGTGTTGCAGCCCACGGGAGTTCCGCCGATGCTGGTGGCCGAACCGGGCGGCACCGCCGGATTGAACTCGCCGGACTTGAAGGTGGGCGCCGGGTTCTTCTCCCACCCGTCCGGATAGTCGAACTGTCCGGGCAACAAAGTGTCGAGGATGGAGTTGGGTTGCCCGGCCAATGATTCGCCGGGCTTCACCTTGGAGGGGCTGGGCGCGGAATGGGCGCCGGGACGTGTTCCGCGGTCGTGACGAGGCCAGATCACGACGGCAACGACAGCCGATGCGATGAGCAGGATGGCGGCACCCGCAATGGCCGCAATTCGCTTGTGCTTGCTCAATGTCCGCGCCGTGTCCGCCACCGCAAGGGGCGCGGCGGTCTGCGCGAGGGGGCGAGGCGTCGTGGTCGGTACGGGTTGAGTCACCGTCTGCCGATGTTGGGCCGGGTCGGCCAGGATCTGCTGGGCGGCCAGCGCGAACTCTCCGGCGCTTTGATACCGATCAGCGGGATTCTTGGCCATCGCCTTGGCGATCAGCGCATCCATCGATTCGGGAACCGAGGCGAACTGGGATATCCGGGGTGGAGGCGCGGAGAGGTGGGCGTTGATGATCGCGGGCAGCGAGGCGCCGGAGCCGAACGGAGGCTGACCCGCCAGCATTCGAAAAAGCGTGCAGCCCAAGGCGTAAACATCGGCGCGGCCGTCGACTGCCGCGCCGGACAGCACCTCCGGGGCGGCGTAGGCGATGGTGGCGGTGACGTTCCCGGCCGAGGTGACGGTGTTGCTGTCGTCGAGCGCCCGAGTAACACCGAAGTCGCCCAGCATGATTCGGCGATCACCCTCGGAAATCAGGACGTTGGCGGGCTTGACATCGCGGTGCACCAGCCCGCGGGTGTGTAGATAGTCCAGCGCTTTGCTCACCTCGCTGACGATGTGAACCGCCCGGGTCAGGGAGATGCGTCCGTTCACGGACTCCGAGTGCGCGTCGCTGCCCTGGATGTACTGCATGGCGATCCACAGATCGCCCTCCGGCGTTTCGCCGCGGTTGTGCACCGTGACGATGTTCGGATGGTCCAGGGACGCGGCCAGTGAAGCCTCCCGCATGAACCGTGCGCGAAACGCGGGGTCCCGTGAAGCCTGGGCGCTGAGGATCTTCAGTGCCTCGGAACGCTGCAGGTTCGGATTCGAGGCCAGGTACACGGTCCCCATGCCGCCGCGGCCGAGGACACGCTCTATCTGGTACCCGGATATGACCGTCCCCGGTGGTAGGTCCCCGGCGTGCTGGCTACCCGGACCCGGTGAGGGCCTCTCCGATGACGTCATTCCCCTGCGCGTCCCTCTCGCCCGACGGTTTGGCCATCGTACTTGGGATATTTCCTCATGGCGGTCAAGACCGTGGCCCCTTTGGTGCTTGTCGAGGACCATGGGGTTGTGGGTGAGCTTCCCGTTGTCGACCTGTCGAGTGATCCGCACCAGCTACGCGCGACGCTGCGTGAGGTGGCCCATGAGGTCGGGTTCTTCTATCTCACCGGTCACGGGGTTTCGCCGCTTTTGGTCGACGAGGTGCTCTCGGCTGCCCGCCGGCTTTTTGCCCTTCCGGACGCGGACAAGGACGCCGTCGCCATGGTGCGCAGCCCCCACTTCCGCGGCTTTACCCGGTTGGGCGGCGAACTGACCGGTGGGCTCACCGACTGGCGCGAGCAGATCGACGTCGGGCCGGAACGCGCGGTCACTGCGCCGGTACGGGGGCGCGATTACCTGTGGCTGCAAGGGCCCAACCAGTGGCCGAAGGCCGTCCCCGAGCTGAGGACGGCACTGGCTCGCTGGGACGACGCCCTGGCGGATGTGGGGCGAAAGCTGCTGCGGGAATGCGCCATTGCCCTCGGCTCAGTCGGTGGAGTGTTCGACGAGGCATTTGGCACCGAACCCGCGACGCTGATCAAGGTCATCCGATATCCCGCGACCGGCACCACCGAGCAGGGCGTGGGCGCGCATCGTGACTCCGGTGTGCTGACCCTGCTGCTGGCCGAACCGGATGCCGGGGGACTACAGGTCGAGGTGGACGGGACCTGGCTGGATGCGCCCGGACGCGCAGGCGCGTTCATCGTGAACATCGGTGAGCTCCTGGAACGGGCCAGTGGTGGGTACCTGCGCGCCACCCGCCACCGAGTGACCTTGACGGGTACGCCTCGGATTTCGGTCGCCTATTTCTTCAACCCGAGGCTGGACGCGCACATCCCGGCACTGGAGCTGCCACCGCAACTTCGGGACCGCGCCCGGGGGATCCGTGCCGATCCTGGCGATCCCATCCACGCCACGTATGGCGAGAACGCCTGGAAGAGCCGGCTGCGTGCCCACCCGGATGTGGCTGCGGCGCACGGGCACCGCGGGGGCTAGCGATCCTTCGGTTCTGCTCCGCGAACCAGTAGTGCGGGTAATACTCGGATTGTGGCAAACTATTTCCACATACTGAGGAGGAGAACCATGCGAACGATCTGTTCGGTGGCGGTGGGGTTCGGTTTGGCGGCATCCGTGTTCGCTGCGCCCATTGCGTCGGCCATTCCCGGAGACGGCCCGGTTGCGGTCCAGTGCCAGGTGTATGCCAATAACAACTTCGGTCCCCCTGGGTTTGGGCCAGGCAGCATGCCGGGTATGGGATTCGGGATGAAGCAGTGGGCGGGCACGGTGATTGGCCGCGGAAGTAACGAGGGCGAGGCGCGTCAAGACGCGGAACGGCAGATGTGGGGGCCGTACGGCATGGCGCCGGAGCTTCGCGACTGCGTACCCGCGGCCTAGCGAGCGAAACAAGATCACTCGGCAGGTGATCGACTAGGCAACGCTCTGGCGCTCCTGTCGCTCACCCGCGCTAGATGCTGCGGGCTTTGAACTGGGGTTCGGTCTTCTCGATGCCCGCCTTGCGTGCGATCGCGAAGTTGGCTCCGCGCATGAGCCGCAGCTGTAGACGACGCTCCAGGCCGAAGGCGCGGCGCGGCACCATCGACCATGCCCTGTCGAACAGGGTCTTGGTGGCGGCCACCGAATCGGGAGATCGGATGAGGATCTGGTCGATGAGTTCGGATGCGTCGGCCTCGGGATCGGCGCTCACCTGAGTGACCAGCCCGATCTCCTTGGCGTAGAAGCCGTCGAACATCTCACCGGTCATGGTGAGCCGTTTGGCGGTATCGATTCCGATCAATTGACTCAGCGTGACGCTTCCGGACATGTCGGGGATCAGGCCCCACTTGGCTTCCAGGATCGAGAACTCCGCGTCGGGCGTGGTGAACCGGAAGTCCGCGGCCAGTGCCAGCTGTAACCCGCCGCCGTAGCAACGGCCGTGGATGACGGCGATCACCGGGATGCGCAGCCGGCGCCACGCCCAGCACGCCTCCTGAAAACCATTGGTGCCCAGCCATGGGAGCGGAATGAAGTTCGCGACGACGCGCGCCGGGTCCTTGCCGGCGGCCGCGAAATCCAGTCCGGTAGAAAATGCGTCCCCCTCACCGGACAACACCACCACGCGGATCGAGGTGTCCGAGGCAATATGGCGGGCGGCGGCGGTCAGCCCGCCCAGCATGTCGATGGTGAGGCCGTTGAGCTTCTCGGGCCGAGACAAGGTGACGCGAGCTACCTGTCCATCGACGCGTAGGGTCACATGTGACGTCATGAAGCAAGACTAGAGGTGACATCCAGTTATGACGAGCGATACCACTTTGGACGCGGCGACGCTGCGGGAGGCGTTCGGGCACTTCCCGACCGGCGTGGTTGCCATTGCCGCAGAGATCGGCGGTACGCGAACCGGATTGGCGGCCAGCACGTTCGTGCCGGTGTCCCTGGATCCACCGTTGGTGGCGTTCTGCGTACAGAACTCCTCGACCACATGGCCCAATCTGCGAGTGGCTCCCCGCCTCGGCATCAGCGTGCTGGGGGAGGCGCATGACGACGCCGCGCGCACCCTGGCGGCCAAGACCGGGGACCGGTTCGCCGGACTGGATACCTCCACCACCGACACCGGTGCGGTGTTCATCGGCGGCACCACGGCCTGGATCGAGACGTCCATCGAGTCCGAGGTGCCCGCCGGTGATCATGCGATCGTCATCCTGAACATTCACGGGTTGACGGTGCATTCATCCGTCGCGCCGATCGTGTTCCACCGCAGCAAGTTCCGCAAGCTGCTGGGTTAGACCGGTACGGCGTACGGGCCGGACCGATTGGTCCGGGCCCATTCCAGTTCCGCTGCCGAGTTCATCGGGGGCGGAACCAGCCCGTTGATCATCCAGAGTTCCTCGCTGGTCTCGTCGATGTGGAACTCCCAATGCAGGCCCGGTTTGTCGAGATGGGGCTTCAGGACGCTGCCGAGATGCCGGGTGATGCGCTCGC